>JADJYF010000010.1 GCA_016719885.1 Pseudomonadota bacterium
CATCAGCGACGGCAAATGGCACGACGTCAACGTCCTCGATATCCTCGTGCCTGAGGCCGGTGCTTTCTATGTCATGGACCGTGGATATGTCGACTACGAGCAGTTATACAAGCTGCATCAAGCTGCAAGCTTTTTTGTCATTCGCGCCAAGTCCAACTTGCGCTTCAAGCGTCGCTATTCGCAGACCGTTGACGCTCACAGCAACATCGTCTCCGACCAGCTTGGGACCTTTGCCTACTTTCGCGCCAATAGAGACTATCCCGCGTCTGTACGACGGATCCGCATCCGAGACGACGACGGCAAATTCCTCGTTTTCTTGACTAACAGCTTCGAACTTCCTGCGACCACTATTGCGCAACTGTATCGATGTCGGTGGCAAATCGAATTGTTCTTCAAATGGATCAAGCAGCATCTACGCATCAAGGCATTCTTCGGTACCTCTGAGAATGCGGTGAAGACCCAGATCTGGATTGCTGTCTCCAGCTATGTCTTGGTCGCGATCCTGAAAAAGAGACTCAAGCTCTCCGCTTCTCTGTACGAAATCCTACAGGTCTTGAGTCTCACGCTATTCGAGAGAACCCCAATAAATCAGCTACTTGACCAGCAACCGTCGGTAGCGTCCCAAGGAGTGGTGTAAGAACTGAAGGTGGCTAGTCCGGTTAGCCCAGCCCGCCCCGCGGGGCGGGCTGGGCCGGGATCGGCGGCCATCGTGGGTCTGGGTTAAGGTTGAGTTACCAAGCTAAACCATGACCTGGAGAACACCACGATGACCAAGACAAGCATTGCACTGACCGAGCTGGTCGAGAAGGGGGCCGACCAAGATTTCCTTCGCGACCTGGTCACCCACGTCGTCGAGAGCCTGATGGCGATGGACGTCGACAATCTGTGCGGCGCGGCCTACGGCGAGCGCAGCGGCGAGCGGCAGAACAGCCGCAACGGCTACCGCGAGCGCCTGTGGGAGACGCGCGCCGGCAGCATCCCGCTCAAGATCCCGAAGCTGCGCAGTGGGAGCTACTTCCCGCCGTTCCTCGAGCCGCGCCGCACGGCGGAGAAGGCCCTGGCGGCGGTCATCCAGGAAGCCTACGTACAAGGCGTCTCGACCCGTTCAGTGGACGAGTTGGTCAAGGCGATGGGTATGAGCGGGATCTCCAAGAGCCAGGTGTCGCGACTGTGCGCCGAAATAGACGAGCGGGTCGGGGCGTTCCTGGACCGGCCGCTGGAAGGCGACTGGCCGTACCTGTGGATCGACGCCACCTACGTCAAAGCGCGGGAGGCCGGCCGGATCGTGTCCAAGGCGGTAATAATCGCCGTGGCGGTCAATACCGACGGCATGCGCGAAGTGCTCGGCATGGCGGTTGGGCCAAGCGAGGCCGAGCCGTTCTGGACGGACTTCCTGCGCAGCCTGACACGGCGCGGATTACGCGGCGTGAAGCTCGTGATCTCCGACGCCCATCAAGGCTTGAAGACGGCGGCGTCGAAGGCGTTGAGCGCGACCTGGCAGCGCTGCAAGGTGCACTTCCTGCGCAACGCGCTCGCTCACGCCGGCAAGGGCCAACGGCAGATGGTGCTGGCCGCCATCAACACCGCCTTCGCCCAGGAGACACACGAGGCGGCGGTCGCGCAATGGCGCATCGTCGCTGACCAGTTACGCGTCAAGTTCCCCAAGCTCGGCGCGTTGATGGACGAGGCAGAGACCGAGGTGCTGAGCTACCTCGCCTTCCCCAAGGCCCATCGAACCCAGATCCACTCGACCAACCCGCTTGAGCGACTCAACGCCGAGGTCAAACGACGCACCGACGTGGTCGGCATCTTCCCGAACGACGCGGCGGTGACCAGGCTCGTCGGCGCGATACTGCTCGAGCAGAACGACGAGTGGGCCCTGCAGCGGCGCTACATGCAGCTTGAGGGCTTGCAGTCCCTGATCGACAATCCCGCTGCACGGCTCTCCGCCGTGATCAACTAACGCAGGTGAGCACCTGCCCAGGCTCGCGCTCTTACACCACGTCCAGGGACACGATCCAACCGTCGCCACTCGACCAGCCGAAAGTGCACAACCAATTGATATTGTTCGATTAACGTTGGGACACTACTGTGTGCGAATGAATTCGCACCTACGGTCCGCTATTCAGCGCCCGGTTCGCCGTCGAGCAACTGTTCGTGCATCGCGTCCTCCCAGGCCTGCGCGCGGCTTTCGACTTCCACCTGCTTGATGCCGGTGAAGGGCTCTTTCTGCAGCAGCGCCGTCCAGCGCGACTTGTGCTGGTAACGCTCGAGGATCTCTTGGCTGGTGGCGTACAGCGCGCGGTTCTTCTGTTGCGCATCGGCGAGTTCGGCGCGCGTGGCGTCGAGATTGCGCTCGAGTTCCGCCTTGGCGGCCTGTGTCGCCTGGTGTTCGGCCTTCAAAGCCTTGTACTTGCCGACCAGTGCTTCGAGGCGCTCGCCAAGCTTTTGCTTGCGCGCTTCGAGGCGCGTGAGCTTGTCGCGGGCGCTGCCGAGTTCCTGGCCGCGCGCGGCAATGTCCGCCTCGCGGGCGCCGACATCGAGCCGGGCAATCTTGAGCTGCTGTTCCAGCGACGCGTTGCTGGCCTTGAGCTTCGCGTTGTCCATTTCGAGCTGCTGGCGAGCGTCGTTCAACTGTTTCAGCATGCCCTGGGCGCGTGCCAGCGCCGCCTGGGCATTGGGTGGCTCGGCGAGGGCTGCGCCCACGCCGAGACTCAGCAGCAGCGCGAAGCCACGCGCAACACGGCTAGAATTTCGCATTGAGATCCACCTGCAAGGTATCGATATCCAGCGGCGGACCGTCGATGGCAGCGCTCGACAGGTAGCGCAGCTGCAGCCAGGTGTTACGCGCCAGGCCGTACTTGCCGCCCAGCACCCAGCCCTTGGTATCCGTGCCGCCGAGATGGAAGTCGGAATCGGTGAAGGCATCGAGCACCGCGTCGCGCTGCAGGTAGCGGTAGCTGGCCGACACCTGCCAGTCACGGAACTTCGTGACTTGCGGCCAGCCCGCCACCATTTCGAACAGCCAGCCGAGGCTGCGCTCGCCGTTGGAATAGAGATAAGTGACCCCACCAGTGCGCCGCGCCACCTCGTCGCGGTCGTAGCCGAGGTTCTTGACCACGTCCCCCTTGAAGATCACGTGGTAGGGCGCGAAGGTCGCGAGATCCAGTGACAGGTTCAGATCGAGCAGGTGGTAGTCCGCCGCCAGCGCGAACAGGGCGTCGTCGGCGCCGCCGTTGAGATTCGGATCGTTGGCAATGTTGTAGAGCAGGTTGCCCTTCTGCAGGAAAGTCGGCTGGGTGCTGTTGTTCTGCGTGCTGCCCAGCGCATTCTTCTTGCCGGTGATGTGGATGTAACGGTAATAGGCGCTCGCGAAGGTGAGCTTGTTCTGGTTCTCGAACTCCCAAGACGCGCCGAGCTGGCCGGCCGCCAGCCACTTGTCCTGCGACGAGAATTCCACCTGCTGCAACGGGAACAGGCCGACCGTCGCGAACACGTGGCGCCCGCTCGGGCCGAGACCACTGATGCCCTCCTCCTGGCCGATGACGCGCTTGAGACTCAGCGCCGCGCCATCGAAGTTGAGATCCTCGTCCCACACGAGGTCGGTCGAGATCCACGGGTTGGCGATGCGGCCCGCGGCGAAATTGAGCGTACTGTTCAACCAGCCGAAGCCCTGCTCGGCCGGCAGCTCGTAAAGCAGCGCGGCGCGGTCGAGCTGGATGCTGAAGCGCTGGCCGCCGCTGCCGAGGGTCTGGTTGGTCGACACCGGGTTGGTCTGGTTGCCGGTCGCGACCCGCGTATCGAACGTCCAGTGGTCCGTGATGGCAGCACGCAGGTTGAGGCGCACGCGTTCGCGCCAGCGGTTGTTGTCGTCCGAGGTATTGAGAAACGCGCGCGCACCGGCCTGGCTGATGCCGCCGGCGGCGTTGACGCGCGGAATGTCGAGATAGAGATTCTGCGCCGACAGGGTGTCGGCATTGTCCTTGCCGTACTTGTTGTACTCGTTGCGCACGCGCGCATCGCCCGAGATCTTGATGTTGTTGACCCACGCCGGCAACGCATCGGGCGTGCCCCAGCGTTCCTGCTTGGCCTTCTGCGAGACATCACTCAAGACGTCCTCGCGCAGTTCCGCGCGCACCTGCTCGCGGATCTCCTTTTTCACGAACTCCGGCACGTAGGGCACGCGCACCACTTTGCCAGGAGCGGCACTGGCACCCGCTTCGGCGACGGGCGCGGCCTCGTCCGCCGCCATCGCCACCTGTTGCGCGGCCTGGGTGGCGGCGTCGGTCTCGGCTTTCTTGACCAGGCTGGCGGCGAGCTCTGGCTGCAGCACGCCTTGCTTGACCAGCGCGTCGACGAGATTCACCACCGTATTCTTCAATTCCAGCAGCTGCTGCTTTTCGTCGGCCGCCGGGGCGGCGTGGGTCGATGCGGCGGCGAGCAGCAACAGCGGGCCGGCGAGGCCCTTGACGGTGAATCTGTTCAAGACGGTTCTCGTTGATGGAGCTTTTAATTCGGATCAGCGCGCGACGATGCGCAGCTTGAGCGGCTGCGGCATGTCGGCCGGCGGGGCGTCCTTGAGATGCAGACGGGTCAGCGTCTTGCGCAGCGCGGCGTCGCTGTCGTCGTTGCCGGTGGAATCGAGCAGTTCGAAACGGTCGACGCGACCGTCTTCGCTCATCCACAGCTTGATCACCACCGCGTACTTGTCGCCGCGCGCCTCGGCGTTGTTCGACAGCAGAGTCTGCAACTCGCGCTGCAGTTGACCCGCGTACCAGCGGTTGCGATCGCCGCCGCCGATGAGCCCACGGCCGCCCTTCTTGCCGCGCAGACCGAAGCCGTCGCTGCCGGCCGTGCCGTCGGCGTCGAGACCGAGCTCATCGCCGGGCGCGGCTTCGTCGGCGGGCGCATCGTCGGCCACCGGTTCCGGCTCGGGCTTCGGTTCCTCCATCACCTGTTCCGGCGGCGGCGGTTCCTCGACCTTGGGCGGCGGCGGCGGCGGCGGTGGCGGTTGCACCAGCGAGATCTCCTGGATCTTGGGCGGCTCGGGCGCCTTCGCGCCGTGCATGCCGCCCACCACGAAATACCCGGCGATGGCGAACACCGCCAGCATCGCCACGCCACCGAGTAACGGTCCGTAGCGGTGCGCCGCCGATTCCCGTTCCTGATCCTGTGCCGGCTCCATGATGCGCGCCGCGTGCTACTTGACGAGCTTCTGCGTGACGAGGCCGATTTGCGTGATGCCGACACGCCCGGTCAGATCGAGCACGTCCATCACCAACTGGTATTGCACCGTCGAATCGCCCTTGATCACGACCGGCAACTCGGGATCCGCGGCATACAGCGACGCGAGCCGGCTCTCGAGTTCCGGCAGGGTGACCGGATAGGTATCGAGAAACACGTTGCCGTCGGCGGTGATGGTGACGGCCTTGGTTTTGGGCGCGGCCAGCGAGGCCGCGCTGCTCGCTTGTGGCAGGTTGACCTTCACGCCCTGCACCGAGGCGGTGGTCATGATGATGAAGATCAGCAGCAGTACGAAGGTCAGATCGACCATCGGCGTGATGTTGATGGTGTCGTAAGGTTCGGAATCGCCTTTGACTTCCGCGGCCATGTTCGCTGCTCCCGTCGACCGCGCTTACACGCCGTGCACTTCGTTGACCTTGGCGATGAATTCGTCGCCAAACACCTGCATGTCGGCGCCGAGCTCCTTGGCCCGCGAACCGAGGTAGTTGTAGCCAAACAATGCCGGTATCGCGACGCCGAGTCCGGCCACCGTCGCCAGCAACGCGGCGGCCATGCCGGGCGCGATGGCGGCGATGTTGATGTCGCCGGTCTTGGCGATGGTGGCGAACGTCACCATCACGCCCACCACGGTGCCGAGCAGACCAATGAAGGGCCCGCCGGAAATGGCGATGGTGAGCAGCACCAGCAGTGAATTGAGTCGCTGTTGTTCGCGCACCGCGGTGGCGTCGAGCGTGGCGCGGATCGCACCCAGGCTCTTGTCGCTGAGGCCGCTCGCGCCGCTGCCTTCGAGGCGACCGCGCACCTGTTCGATGCCCTGTCGATAGATGGAAAACAGCGGCGAATCACCGTAACTGCGGCTGCCCGACACCAGCGCGTCCAGCGCTGCGCCGGCGCCCGCCGTCTGAGTGCGATAGGCGGACAGGAAACGGTTGGTGGCGCGGCGCGCGCGGCCGAGATACACCGCTTTCAGGAACATCACCATCACCGCGATGGCCGCCATCAATATGCATACGCCGATCACGGCCTGCTCGACGATGGCTTCCTCGCGCCCGAACACGTAGTCGATGATGACGCCGAACTGGCTGGTGGTGTGGGCCTCGCCCTCGGCGCCGGCGCTGTCCTGGCTTTCGTCGGCGCCGTAGCCGACCACGCGATCGTTGCGCTCACCTTCGATGGCGGCCTGGGCGGCAAAGAAGTCGGCGCCGCGCGCACGGCCGTAGAACTTCAATTCGTCTATCTGCATGGCGAGCGCGGCCTTGCCATCGCGTGCCGCGCCGATCGAGGTAGCACCGCTCATCGGCGCGACCGCGGCAGCCGCCTCGCCGGCCGGCGCGCCATTGACGAACAACTGCAGCTTGCCGGCCTCGATATTCAGCGCGACGTGCTGCCATTGCCCGGCCACCAGCGCACTGCTGGCGGCTAACGATACGCCGCCATAGCTCGCGTTGAGTTGCCCACCGCTCAAGGTCAGCGCCAGGCGCTGCGCGCCCTCACCACGCTCCAGCAGCGTGCCGGTGGTGGCCGGCAGCGCGTCGAGCTTGATCCACAGGCTCACTGCCCAGCCCTTGTCCGGTGTCAGCGCGAGTTGCGGGGCATCGCTCACCACCACGCCTTCGTTGCCGCTCAGCACGCCGCCCATGCCCAGCAGCGACAAGGGCGTGGGCGTCACGGCGCCGGCGGTCGGCGTCGACGCCAGCGCACTGGTGGTCGCCGTCCCATAGGCGCTGCTGTCTTCGACGGCGCCGGCCGCGTCGGCGAAGTGGAATACCGCGGCGGTGTCGACCTCGTAGGTGCCACCGGCGTCATCGGCCTTGTTGGCGGCCTGGTTGCCGAAATAGAGATAGAACTTGTTGTCGGCGCTGTGCGCCTTCAGCACCGGCAGCTTCACCCACACCAGTGCGATCTGCGCGGCGGCGTCGAATTTTTCGACGTGGTACTTGAGCGGCGTCTGGTCATCGCCGGCGACGAAGCGGAAATCCGCGCCGCCATCTTTCACGTTCAGGAACTGCGGGAAGTTGCCGCCGTGCAGGCGCACCAGCACCGGCACGTCGTTCAGATCCGTCGCGACATCGACGCCTGCGCTGGTGGTGTTGACGGTCAGCGCCTTGCGCGAGATCCAATCCGGGTTCCACCACGCCATGACGGAGGTGCTCGAGCACATGACGCTCAAGGCAAGTAATGCGGTGCGTATCGACACGGGTTCGTCGTCCAGATTGTCGGCTTGCGGCCGGGGTTGTTGGGCAGCGAGTCTATGGCGGGCATGTGACTGTCGAATGACAGGCGAGGGGCGTTTCGATGACACCCCCGTGTCAGCGCATCAATGAGGAGTCAGAACTCGACGCCGAGATTGAAATGCACGCGCTGATCGCCACTTGGTGTGCGATCGCCCGCGCGCAATGGATAGGCCCACATCAACGCGGCCTCAAGGTGCTTGGCCGCCTCGACGCGCACACCGAGGCCGGTGCTCCACAGCATCGCGCTCTTCTTGCTGCCGGGCAGCGGCGACAGCGTGCGCAAGGCGGCGGCGTCGGTGAAGGCCACGAGCTCTAGGTTGCGCAGTTGCTTCGGGTAATGACGGGCAAGGTTCATCGAACGCAGTTCCAGCGTGCTGGCCACGGCATTGTCACCGAGACGCTCGGCTTCGAGATAACCGCGCACGTCGTCGACGCCGCCGACCGAGAACTGCTCGTTGGTGATGAGCGGATCTCCCGACACCTGCCCGCTCACGCGCGCGAACAGCGCGGCGCCGGCCGGCAAGGGCGTGAGATTGTCGGCCGTGACCTGCAGGTAGGCGAAGCTGGGTTTGGCCTTGAAGCGCTTGCGCTCGAATTCCTTGTGCGTGTTGCCGAGCCCATCGGGCCCGAGATTGAACACCGCTTCGACATGACTCAGCTGCTGGTGCCAGGCGTAGGTGCCGCTGTAGGCCGCCGAGAACTTGAGGTAGGAAATGGGCGTGACCACCGTGCCGCCCTGGTCGAAGCCTATCTGCTCGTCGAAATCCTTGTAGTCGGCGCCCAGCGACAGGCTGTGGTACACGCCATCGAAAGCCGTCAACGGCACGATGTAACGCGCGCCGCCGATCACGCCTGAACCGATCACGCCCAAGGTGCCGATGGTCGCGACGTTGGTATTGGATTTCACGCCGTACAGCGCCAGCAGGTGATCGGAGTCCTCGAAGCGCCACAGGTAATTGGCCGAGTACACCTCCACTTCGTCGCTGGCCTCGGGCGACACCTGGTAAGCGATGCCGATGCTGTGCTCGCGCTGCCACAGGTTGTCGTAATGCAGCGCCGCGTTGAGGCGCAGGTGAGTGGTATCAGCGCTGTAGCGGTCGTTGAGTTCCAGACTGCCGTGCAGCGGCAGCGTATCCTTGACCTTGAGTTCGACGTCGAGCTTGCCCGGCGTGCGGCTCGGCTTGAGCACCGGCGTGATGGTCCTGTCGCGCGACATCTGGGCGAGCGTCGCGAGCTCCTTTTGCACCTGCGAAAGGTTCGGCACTTCGCCGCTCGCCAGCGACGGCAGCTTGCTCTTGATGCGCCCGAGCGAGAAGTAGCGCGAGCCGGTGACCTGCATGCGGCCCACACGGCCTTCGGTGACCTTGAGTTTCACCACGCCGTTCTGTACATCCTGCTCGGGCACGTCCACCAGCACGCTGCCGAAGCCGCGTTCGTGGTACAGGGTCTCGAGCTGCTTCTGGGCGTCGTTGACGTCGGCGATGGACTTGCCTTCACCGAGATGACCGTACACCGCGCGTTCGACGTCCTCCTGCGGCAGCATGGTGTTGCCTTCCACCTGGTATTCCCAGATGTCGAAGGTCTCGACCGCCTCGGCGGGCTGCTCCGCCACCGCGGCCAGTGCCACGCCGCTCGTGACGCTCCACAGCGTGAGCGCGGTCAACAACAAGGCGCACACAATCTTCATTCACCAAACCCCAGGAATTCGACCGAGATCATCGAGACCAGCGCCTTGCCGAGGTTCTGCGTGTTCTGGTCCTTGTCATTGAACGAATCGGCGGCGGCATTGGCCGCCGCATTGCTCGCGCTGCCGGCCGCGGCACTGGCGCCGGCCAGGCCCACCGGCACGCTGACCGCCGCGCTCGGTACGCCGCTGGCCACGCCGCCGACGCTGATGTTGTCGGCGCCCAGCACCGCGGTCGCGGCAATCGTCAGGTTGCCCGCCGAGGCGATGCCGGCGTCGCCCGCATCGACGATGCCGCCCGGCGCGAACAGGAACACGTCACCCGGCGCGCGGCCGGCGCTGCTGACCGCCGCCTGGATGCCGCTGCCCGCCACCGCCGGCGGGAACTCGGTAATGACGTTGCCGAGCGCGTCGAAGCTCACCACCGGCGGCGGGATCGACAGCGCCGACTTGGCGCCACGGCCGGCGTCGATGTTGCCGCGCGAAGACCACATGAGAATGCTGCCGCCGTCGAGCGCGAACACGCGTGAACTGTTGACGAGGAAATCGCCGGCCGTGAACGCGTTGAGATTGCCACTGCGTTGCACGACGATGCCGAGTTCGTCGGGCGTCTTGGCGAGGCCGGTCAGCGCCGCCGCGCCGGCATTCACCGCGCCATGGGGCGCGAGCAGGTTGATGTCGCCGCCGTCCAGGGTCTGGATGCGGCTCAACAGCGAAATGATGTCGCCGCTGCCGCCGCGCTTTGCAAACAGGGTGTCGATGGCAGCGAAGCCGCGGCTGTAGTCGTCGGCGGTGTCGCCGGCCTTGGAGGCCGCGATTCCGGACTCTTTGATCTCGTTGAAGAACACCGTGGTGATGAACTCGCGTTGCACGTCGCGGCCCAAGGCCTCGAACTGATCGAGCGCGCTGCCCTGCGCGCTGCCGCCGTGGCTGGCGACGAATGCAGCCAGGGGCGCGTCGTAGTCGCGGCCCTTGTCGAGGTAACGCAGGATGAAGGCCGCATGGTCAGGTGGGTTGGCGAGGCCCGCCATCACGGTCAGCGAACCGAGGCCCGCCGCCAGCGCGGGATTGCGCAGGCGCCCGCTGCCGAGCAGGCCGTCCGAGGTGCCGAGATCGACATCGCGCCCCGCCAGCACATCGAACTGCCCGGGACCGTTGAACTCGTAGCGCGCCTGGTTGATCAGCAGCGTGCCGAGCGAATTACGCAAGGTCGAGAAGCGCAGGTCGCGGCCGGCGTGCACCACGCTGCGATCGGTGGCCGCAAGGTGTTGGCCGCTGTAGGACAGGTTGACGATGTCGCGGCCGGCTTCGATCAAGGCCTGCTTGGACAAGGTGATGTCGAGACGCTTGCCATCGCCGGCACCGATGTCGCCGCCGCGCGCGACGATGCGTGCGGGCTCGTTGTCACCGACATGCAGGGGCACGGCGCCGTGGCCGAGACCGGGCAGGTCGGACAACAGCGCGGTCGACAGGCCCGCGAGGCCTTGACTCGGCTGCGCCGCCGAGGGGATCTGCGCCGGGTCGGTATCGATGAGAGGGATGCGCGTCTGCACATTGGTCGTCACGAGACTGCCGGCCGCCAGCAGGTCGAGTTGGCCGCGCGCGGCGGGCGCAAGGATCAGCGAATTGTTGAGCACGAGATTGCGGCGCAGGCTTGCCGCCTGCAGCGTGGCGGGCGCCAGCGTCAAGGCCATGATGTCACCGGCGCCGAAATTGCGGTCGCCGTAGGCGGCGCGCAGCAGGCCGTCGCGGTTCTCCATCACCACGTCGCCCGCCAGCGCGGTGAGCGACACCCGGCTGTGGTCGCCGTAGGTGGAGAAATACACCGCCGAGGCGCTGCCGAAGCTGTCGACGCTCTGGCTGGGCGAGACCGGCGTCAGGGTCGGGTTGAAGATTGATTCCAGGTTGAGCTTGCCGCCCGCCACCAGGTCGATGCGGCCGTCGCCGAGTTCCAGCACCGGCGCCATCGACGTCGCGTTGGCCTTGCCGATGTTGCCGCCGGCCGTCAGTCGCGCATCGCCGCGTCCGAGCAGGAACACGCCGCCTGAAATGTCGCCGCCGACATCGATGTCGAGATTGCCGCCGCCGGCGATGCCCACGCCGGCGCTGCCACCGGCGCCGGTGGGCTGGCCATTGGTCGGCAAGGCGACGTTGAGGTCGGTGAGCGAGCCCTCGCCGCGGATCGAGACCGCGCCGCCGCCGAGGGTGGCGATGCCCTGTGGGAAGGCGCCGACGTTGATGGCCCACGCCGTTGGCACGACCTCGCCGACCTGGATGTTGCTGCCGCCCATGCGCGCCATCCAGTCGGGCAGCGCCGGACTCGCGACGCCGCGTACGCCACCGTGGGCATCGATGCGGATATTGCCGCCGCGCGCGAGATAGTCGCCGCGCAGCAGGCCTTCGGTGAACAAGGGATCGTAGCTGCCGGTGCCGCGTTGTTCGCCGAGCGTGGTGATGGACGCGCCGGCGCCCGCCAGGCGCAATTCGCCGCCGGTGGCGATGTCGATCGAGCCCGTGCCGGTGCGCACGCGACGGTTGGCGGCGATCACCAGGTCGCCGCCGCCGGCGCGCGTGGCGGCGAGATCGGCGCTGTCGAGATCGGCGCCCGCACTCAGGCGATAAGACCACGACGGCCCGCTCTGCACGCGGTCACGTGCGCCGAGTTCCGCGATCTCCTCGCCGGAGCCGGCATCGACGTAGGTCTGAAAAGCCACGCCGTCGCTGAGCGAACCGTTGATGAGGATATCGCCCTGCGCGCGCAGCGTCAGCGTGCCGACCTCGTCGCCGAAACGCTGGTTCAACAGATCGAGATTGGACGACAGCGTGAGATTGCCGGTGCTGGTGATCTCGATGCCGGGCGTGACATGGAAGCGGGCATCACCGTCGCGACCGAGTCGCGCCGCGATGTCCGGCGCATGGTCCATGAAGGCCGCCGCGTCGTTGCGCGCGGTAGTGAAGGTGGTGCCGACATTGGTGCCGCTGTAGCGCTGCAAGGCTTCCAGCGTGATGCGCGACGCGCCGGCCACACGCGTGTCGACATCATCGACCGCGACCTCGCTGTTGGCGATGCGCGGCGCGCGCAGCACCAGCTTGCCGCTGTCTTCGCGCGCGCTGCCGCCAGTCACGGTGCCGGCGACGTCGATACCGCGCGTGTTGTCGTCGCTGGCGGCGAGATGCAGGCTGCCGGCGCTGGTCCCGATCGACACCAGGCCACCGGCTTGGCTCGCGCCGCGCGCGCTGGCATCGAGGCGCGCGCTGCCGGTGAGTGTCACGTCGTCATGGGCATTGAGCGCAATGCGACCGGCGTCGCGGCCGCGCGCGTCTATGGTGCCGGCGATGGTGATGGCGCCATGGTCGGCGGTGAGCGTCACGTCATGCGCGCGGATCAGCGCGCCACGCGCGAGCGTGAGATCGCCCTCGCGCACGCGAAACGCGCGCGCGTCGCCAAAGCCGGCATCGTTCAGCCGTGCGTTGAGCGCCGACAAGGAAGTATCGGGCGCCAGGCTGTCGGCATCGACGAACAGGCTGCCGCTGCCTGGTGCGCCGGTGGCGAGCAATTGCGCATCACGGTCGATGCTGACGGCGCCCGCCGCCGCGCTGGCGAGGATGCTGCCGGCGCGACCGCCGCCGCTCGCCGAGACATCGAGCCGCGCGCCGGCGTCGATGGCGATGCCGCCCTGCGCCGCCTGCAAGGCGATGCGACCGCCGGGCACCGCCACGGTCTTGTCGCCGAACACTTCGCGGCGGGCGGCGACATCGATGCTCGCCCCCTCGCGCACACGCAGGCCGTCCACGCCGCTCGCATTCAAGGCGACGCGACCGGCCGGCAGTTCAATGCGGCCGGCGAAGTCTATGCTGTCGGCGTCGACCTGCAAGGCGCCGCCCAGGGAGTCCGAGGCCGGCAAGCTCGGCTTGGCCGGCGCGCGGAACGCGGCGTGCTCGGCGCCGATCACGAGGCGTGCGCCGCTGCGGGTGGTGAGGCGTCCGGCGCTCAGGCTCAGATCACCGGCGGTCGTGAGACCGGCCTGGCCGATACCGGTCAGGCTGTCGCCAGCGCTGAGCGCCAGCGTGTCGAAGCCGTTCACGTCGAACTGCCCGCGACCGATGCTGATCTCGCGCGCGCTCATGCGCAGCACCGAGCCGGGCGCGGCGCTGACGGCTTGCGCGCTCGCGTCACTGCGTCCGCCGGCATTGCCGAGCACGATGCTGTCGGCGCGCAAGGCCACGCTGTCGCCGCCCTGCGTGTGGCCGATGATGCCGGCGGCGTTGATCACGAGCGTGTCGAAGTTGGCGTCCAGCGAACCGTAAACATCGAGCGAGCTGCGACTGTCGAGGATCAGCTCGCGCGCCGCCAGCGCGCGCAGTTCGGCGTTGCTCAGTGCCAGGCCGTCATTGACGCCGCTGACCGCGCCGAGGCTCACGCGTGAACTCGCGAGACGCAGCGAGCCTTGATCGGTGGCGAGCGTGCCGGCCACGCGCGTGCCGCGACTGCCGTCGAGGGCCAGTGCGCCGCTGCCGAACAGGGACGCGCCTTCATGCACCGTCACCGTGCCGCGCGCGCCGCTTTCAGCGCTGTGCACCACCCGCGGCTGCGTGCCAGTGGTGGCGAGCAGCAGCGCGTTGTCGCCCTCCACTTCGAAGGCGCCACGGTGCGCGACGGCGCGGCCGCGCGCACTGATGCGCGCGCCGCGGTCCAGCACCACCTCGTTGCTGGCCAGCGCCAACAGCTCGGGCAGTTGCAGCTGCGTGTCGGCTTCGAATGTCACGTCGCTGGCCACGGTGTCCAAGACCACGTTACCGTCGACATGACGACGGCGGCCGCCGAGCAGCAGGCTTTGCGCACCGAAGGCGTTCAGATCGGCGGCGCGGATCTCGACGCGACCGCCTTGTCCGCCGAGGTCGTTCACGACCGCGAGGTGCTGCGCGGCGATGTCCATTTCAGCGCCGCGACCGCCGGCCGCGGTGGTGGCGAGCAGGCGCCCCGACAGCGCCAGCGAGCGGCTCGCCGCCAGGGACAGCGCGCCGGCGTCGCCGGGCAGCAAAGCGCCCGCCTCGCTGGCCGCGAAGAAATCGCTGGCACGGGTCTCGCGGTATTCCGCGCGCTGGCGCCAATCCTTGCCAGTCTCGACGCGATAGCCCTGCCAGGCGCGGTCGGCGATGTCTCCGCCCGCGCTGCCCAGGCGGCCGGCCACCAGCGGCAAGGTGTCGCGGGTCTGGCCGCGCAGACCCGGCACGATGGTCGTGGCGCCGTCGTCCGGTGTCAGCAGCAGCGCGCCGGGCAACAGCGCGTAGCGGGCCGGCAGCACCGCGTAGCGACCGGCCGGCGCGACATCGCTGTCGGCCAGTTCGATACTGGCGTCGGGGGCATAGGCGAAGTTCGGCGACGCCAGCGGATCGTAGTGAGCGAACGGCGAATCCAGCTGCGGCACGATGGCGAAGGCCTGGTCGCGCCCGTCGAGGATGTCACTCGAACCGCCCGGTCCGGGCAGGTGTTCGCTGGCCAACAGGTCGCCGCCGCCGCTGAGATCCACCACCGCGCCGCGCGCCACGTTTACATCGGCGCCCGCCAGGCTCACGCGCTTGTCGGGCAGGGTCTCGACGAGGCGCGTGACGACGTCGAGCGGAAAGGTCCATTCACGACCGAACTGGGTTTGACCGAAAGGCACCAGCAAGTCCGCGCCGGATACCGACGTCACACTGCCCGGCGCCAGCACCAGGCGCGCATCGGCATCGAGCGTCAATTGTCCGAAAGGCGCGAACAGGCGGCCGTCATGCTCGATGTTGTCCGCCTCGAGGCTGAGGCTGCCGCCGGCCGACAGCGGCAGCGCGGCATGACGGGCCGAGGCGCGCAGCGTGATGGTGGCATCGTCGCCGCTGCTGGCGAGCGTGTAGGCGCTGAGGGTGGACGGGTAGACACGCGCGGCATCGATGTCGACATCGCCGCTGGCCTCGAAGCTGCCGCGCAATTGACTGCTGCTGGTGATCGGCACGCGCGTGCCGATCAGGCGCAAGTCACCGTCGCTGTGCAGGCGCAGCGCATCGCCAACGCCTTGCACGGCAAAGTCACCGGTCAAGTCGATGAGTTGCGCGTCGACCGTCAGGCTGCCGCTGCCGCGCGTGGCGCTGGCGGGGCGGCGAAACAGCTCGTTGCTGCTGCCGAGCTGCACGTAGGGCGCGGCGAGACGCAGCGCACCGCCGTCGCTCACCAGCGACGACGTGTCGAGTATCAAGGACTGTGTCAGCGACAGCTCCTGGTCACCGACGAAGCGCACGGCGTCGATATCGGTGCCGGTCAACACCGGCCGCGTGGCGAGACGCAGCGCCGCGAAGCCGCCTTTGCGCAGCATCGACGGCGACAGTCGCAGCTCGCCGTGATCGGCGGCCGGCAGCGGCGCGCCGCGCGGTACATCGGGCTCTGCAACGCCGCCGATCACGATGGCGCGCGGTGCATCGGGAAAGGCCGGCAGACCGGTCAGATCGGCGGCGGTTTCCCGCTCGAGCGGATTGATGGCGATATCGAGGCGGCCACCCTGGCGCCCGAACAAGGCGCCGTTCAAGCGCATGCCTTCGGCGGCGGAGAGCGTGATATCACCGCCGACGCCATTGACGCGGGTCGCGATGCGATGCGAGGCATCGCGCGGATTCGGCAAATCGAACACCGCGCCGGTCCCCGATACGTCGATACGCGAGCCGCGCTCGGTGAGCACGTAGCCGCGCTGCGCGGAGAGCTTCACCTGGCCGCCGTTCAAGACCTCGCCGAGCCGCACACCGAGCGCGTTGGCCTCTTTACGCAGCGCGGCCGGCGCCAGCAGCGCGCCATGCGCGCCCAGGGTCACGGCCTGCGTGGCGTCGTAGCCGCGATCGTTGCCGTCACGCGGATTGACGATGGCGAGCGTGATGTTGCCGGCCGGCGCCGAGATCACGCCGTCGACGACAAGGCGCGTATCGCTGCTGAGGCTGACACTCGATTGCGCATCGGCGTCGATACGCGCGCCGCTGCCCATGCGTACTTCGGCGCTCGCGAGCGGTTGATTGGCGCGGCGTTTGAACGCCATCGCGAGTCGGGTCGGTGCGCGCTCGGCAGCGTCGAGATAGGTGGCGGCGCCGAGGCTGTCGATATCGGTGCCGGTGGCGGCGCCGACCGTGCGCGTATCGAGCACGCGATTGCGCTGGCGCAGGTCTAGCAAAGTGCCCGGCGCAATCAGGATGCCGTCGCGATTGGCGTTGAGGCTGATGTCGGCAAAGCCCTCGGCGCTGAACAAGGCCGGACGCAGCACGGTGAGATTGCCTGCCGCCGTGTCTTCGGACTGGATGGCGAAACCGCCGCCGCTCAAACTCAACTTGCCGCCCTTGGCAAGCGCCAGGCCGCGTAGTTCGCCGTCGACAGCGAGGCGCGTCGGTAGCACGTCGTCGCTGCTGAGCGTGATGCTGCCGCCCTGGCCGGCGACGAGACTGCCCTTGCTGTTCTTATGTGCACCGCCGCCGACGTCGATGAGGCTGCCGCGCGCAAGATCCAGCGAGCCGATGGCGGTGAGCGCGACCGCGCCGCCGTCGATGGCCAAGGGCCCCTCGCCCACGCCGCTGTCCCGCGCGCGCGCCGCGCTGTCGTTGACCCAGCGACCCTGGGTGTCGAGTACAGCGCCCGCGTTCAAGCTGAGCGCGGTGGCGTCGTTACCGGTGCTGACGGTGGGCAGCGCATTGACGGCGATGCGACCGTCGGCGGCGCGCAACTTGCCGCTGATGTCTACCTCACCCGCGCCGATGTCGATTTCGCCATAGGCGCCGAGATCGAAATCCACGTCGGCCGTCACCTGCACGCCGCCGTTGGCGAACAGGCCGACGCGCGTGAAACCGCCCGCCTCGAACAGCTGCGGCGACAGCGTCAGCAGGTGGCCATTGCCATTGGCCACGGTGGTGGCGCCCGCCAGCGCGCGCGTGTCGAGCCGCACGTCGTCGAGCAGGTAATCCTGGGCGACGCCTGCGTCGAACTCGATGCTGCCGCGCCCAAGCGTCAGGCGACCGGCGAGCGGCTGCTGATCGTAGGCGCGTTGAAAGCCGGCGAGGCCGCCAGGCTTGTTGCGCTGGAAGGCATCGATGGTGATGCCGCCCTTGGCTGCACCGCGCATGTTGACCACGGGCGCGGCCAGGGTCAGCGTGCCGGCGTCCTTGCCTTCGCGGTAACCGGCCTCGAAATTCGCGCGCGCATCGCTGAACAAGCGGTAGTTTTCCGTGACATTCCACTTGCGATGCACGGTCTGCGCGGCACCGAAGATGCCGTCGTAGACGCGGCCGGGATCGGCCTGGCTGATGTCGAACAGGCGCCCGCCGGAGATGAGCTTGGTGGTGTCCAGCACGCCGCCGCTGTAGGTGACCACACCGCCCGACACGTCGAGGGTCGCGCCCGGCGCGACGTCCAGGCGATTGTCGGAATCGAGGGTGATGGAGCCGCCCGGCGCCAGGCGTTCATCCAGGGATCGGCGTAGGCCCGCCACCGCGCCGCTGACATCGGCCAGCGGCGTGCCCTTGCGCACATCGAACGTGACGCGCATGCCGCGCAGCGCGCCGTTCTTCTGCAGCGGCGCGTCGCGCAACTCGTTGCCGCGCAGTTCGACGCTGACGAGATTGCGCGTCAGGGACACCTCGGCGTCGCGTGTGCCCGAAGCATCGATGCGCACGTCCGTGGCGATGGCCAGCGCGGCGTCCGCTGTTTCACCAGGCGCCGCGACGCTATTGCGTTGTGCCTTGATGTTGATGTCGCCGCCGCGCGCGGTGATGCGTGCGCCACCGTCGGCGCGCAGCTTGTTGCCGAACAGTTCGATCTTCGAGCGCGCCTGCGGCTGCGAATCGACCGCCTCGCGCAGGCTGGCGTCGGCCTTGCGCGCCTTGGCCGCGTCGGTCTCGGTCGATGCCGCGACGGGCGTGATTTCCGTGCGCGAAGCAGCGCCGATGGTCAGCACGCCGCCGTGCAGCGCGGTCGGCGTGTTGGTGCCCTTCACGTCGTTGTGCACCACCTGCACGCGGTCACGCGCCAGCAGGCGCACCGAACCGTTGACGCTGACGCTGGTGGTGGCGCTCGCCAGGCCCTGTTGATTGACCGCGTAACCCAGCAGCGTGACATTGCCGCGCGGCGCGCTGACGGTGCCGGTATTGGTGACCGTGCCGCCGGTTTCCACTTCGACCACCAGGCCGCGCAGGTTCGGATCGCCGTCGGCGGCGGCGAGATAGACCTTGTCCTTGGCGGCAGCGGCAATCACCTGGCCGCCGGGCGTGGTGATGTTGCCGGCATTGTTCACCTCCGGCGCCAGCAACAGGATGCGGCCGCCTTCGGCGGACTTGAGTTCGGCGCCCCGCGCGACTGTCACTGCTCCCGCATCGGCGCTGCCGGCAAAGGCCGGCTTGGCGCCGGCCGCATCGTTGATGGCGCCGGTAATGCCGAGCTTGTTGAACACCGCATCGTCCATGTCGAGGCTCGATGCGACCAGCGCGTTGGTGTCGACCTCGGCGCTGCGACCGAACAAGATGCCGTTGTGGTTGATGAGATAGATCTGGCCGTTGGCGGACAGCTTGCCGAAGATTTCGCTCGGGCTGTCGTTATGAATGCGATTGAGCGCGATGGCGCTCGAGGAGGGCTGTGCGAAACGCACCGCCTTGCCCTTGGCAATATCGAAGCTCTGCCAGTTGAGCACTGCACGCGCGGGATTCTGCGTGACGGTGAGCGTGTTGCCACGGGTCATGACGCTCGCCACGCCCGGCGCCGCGAACGGCACGCCGCAGGTGGTGCAGGGCACCGGCAAGGGCCCGGCCGCCAGCGCACAGGGCGAAGCGCCGAGCGCCATCACGCCCACCACGCGCAGTCGTCGTGCCAGCCGCCGCGCAAGGTCGCGCAGCGCATTGCAAAGCTCGAGAGTCGGCACCCGGAACGCGGCAGGGATCATGAAGAACGCTATCGATACATAGGTTGGAGAATTGAAAACGCCAGCCGCGGCGCGCGCGGCTGGCGTTCGAAGCACGCTGGCGGGAAAAGCCCCGCCAGCGCGACTCGTCTCAAGCCCGCTTACGGGAACACCGGGGCCGGTGCACCGATGAAGTGAGTCGAGAACTCTGAACGCACCGCCGGCTGGCAGGTGTTCAGCGGCTTGCCGTTCGGCGCGCGGGTGAAGTTGTTGACCGGCGCGGCAGCGAACAGGTCGACATCGAACACCTGCGGCGAAGCGCCGGCGCTCTTCGGCGAGCCCAGCCAGCAACCGCGACCGAAGCCATGCTTGCAGTCGTTGTTGAGGTTCTTCAAACCAGCGACCGTGAAGGCGTTGTTGGCGATGATGTCGAACACCGCGAGGGTGTCGGCATTGGCGGTCGGCGCGGCCTGCAGGTTCTGGGTGGCGAAGTTCCAGTAGTCACCGCGATGCACGTTCTCGATGGTCGGCGCCACGCCATCAATCTTGATGTAGCGGTAGCCGAAGTTCCAGAACGGCGAAGTGGTGGACGGCGAGGCCGACGCTTCCGTGCTGCGGATGCCAATAGCCCAGCGCTTCACCAGGCCGGCATTCTTGGTGCTGACGTTGGTGCCGTTGTTGAAATCATCCAGGCACTGTTCGACATTGGTCGCGGAAGAGTTTTCAGCGACGAACGGCAAGGTCAGCGTGGTCGCGCCCTTGGGACCGACCACACCGGAAGCGCAGTTGACACCGAGATGCTCGGCATTGAACTGCGCCTGGGTGCCGGAACCGTTCACGCGACGGCACACTTGCACCGGCGTCGCACTGCCACGCAGCGGCGGCAGCACCAGGCCGGCATTGTTGGCGGCGGTGCGCAGATCGATGGTGGTATTGGTCGCGGTGTTCAACACCTTGAACTCTTCCCAGTTCTTGACCTGGCCGGTGAAGATCGAAGCGATCTCCTCGCGTGACAGCGACGGCATGCACTGCTCGGTGTCACCGCGCGGCGCCGAGATGGCTTCGTTGACGGCAGTCGCCGGGTCGTCCTGGTTGACCTGCACGACGGCGCTGTAGGCGCCATTGCCGGCGCTCGGATAGCAGGGGCTGTTGGCGGCGAACTGCGCGGCCTGCAGGGCCTTGTACAGCTCGGTGGTGACCGGCGTGTTGAACACGAGATCGCCGAGCGTCGCGGTCTTGGCGAACGCGGCGCCGTTCGGATCGAACGGGAAAGGCGTGCCGTTGGCCGGCACGCCCGGACCATCGGAGGTGTTCAGTACCGGTGCGTTGGCGCCGGTGAACATCGCCGGTTCGATGTCGGAACTGCCGATGTCCGGCACATGGGCGAAGTTGCCGGAAGTGCAGCTACGCTCGGAATAGGGCGTGCCATTGGAGCTCTGCTTGGCGACGTCGGCGCCGAGACAGGTGCCGCCCGCGCCGGTGCTGACCAGCATGAAGTTGAGCGACACGCCCTGCTGCAGGGGACCGACGCCGACCGCTGAGCCGCCGCTGTCACGCTTGATGACCATCACGCGCCCGGTGCCGAGGGCCGGCGTCTTGGCGGCGGTGGCCTTACATGCCACTGCCCAATTGCTGGAGCGGGACATGACGTTGATCGGGCCGGCGCCGGCATCGCACACGAAGTCGATGATGGCGTCCTGCGCGCTCTGGGTCGAGGCGCTGGCGCCAGCCCAGTAGATGACCTTGTCGGCATCGGCATTGCTGGTCGGCAGGTAGGCGAACGCGCTACCGGCCGAGGCCGCCAGCGCAGCCGCGATGGCCGCTTGCATGAAGTTGTTGCGAATCATTGTGAGGTTCCTTGAATTGGGTTCGTTAGGTTGGGCCGATCAGGCGCTCTTGCGACGACGCAGCGCGCCGAGGCCGGCGACGGCAGAGCCCATCAGCAGCAGGGCCGGCGGCACCGGCACGGCGGCCGGCACGGTGTAGGCCAGCGAGGTGCCTTGCGCGCCGAAGTTGAGCGACCACTTGCCGGCGTATTTGTCGACGCCGACCTTGCCGAGGCCCGTGTCGTCATTGACGCCGGTGCCATGCACGAAGAAGTAATCCAGCGAGCCACCCAGCACACCGAGGGTGTCGAAGCGCACGCCGAGATCCAGGCTGCCCCAGTTACGGGTGGTGAAGCCCTGCGGGCCGTCCGCCGCGACCACCGTCACGTTGTTCGCGCCCACCAGCGAGTTGGCGCCGGTCAGCGCGTTCTGCAGGTTGAAGTAGTCGTTGGCCATGTTGGTCATGACGCCGGTGTTGATCGCGTCGCCGGTAGTCGGGCCGTTGGCCAGCACCTGCGCCGCCGTGGTACCGACCGCTGCCGTGATCTGGAAACCATTGGGGCTCCACAGCACGTCGCCGCCGTCGGTGAAGTCGACGCGGTTGTCGATCGCGGAGATATTCCATTTGACCTTGGCAGGGTCCGCCGCGCCGCCTAGGAAGGCGTTCAGCTTGGCGAGATCGCCCGCCTGGATGGCGACGTTGAAACTGCTGCCGGCCTGGCCGTTGAAGGAATCGGCGGAAAGACCGGTGTTGAACACCAATGACTTGTTGGCCGTCAGGTCGACCATCGCCAGCACCAGGCTGCCGGCACCGGTGCCGAGGCCGACGTTGGCAATGTTGTCATTGCTGATGAGCGCGGCTTGCGCGCCGAGGCCGAGGGTCATGCTGACTGCCGCGGCGAGCGCTTTCAGTTGGGTTTTCATCTGCATTTCGAACTCCATAAATAGATAAGTAGCATTCGTCTCAAGAGCGCCGAGACCGGCCGTGTGCGTCCGCTTTGTTTTCTCTTCCCTGCACGGCCCATTGAGTGCGACGCGGGGCGTCGCTTCGTGCCGCCGTGCAATCTGCATTGCGAAAATGTCGAGCCGTGTTCGGTTTGATGAACTTTTCGTGACGCGAGTATCGCGAGCCTCGATGACATTCCGATGACGCGGGTTGTCACAATCGCGTCACCTGGCATGTCGCGCGGCAATGCGTCGATTCGATGACAAAAAGAAGTCGCTTGTGTGTCAGGTTCAGCGCATGAGCGCAGAGCATCGGTAGCCGATGCTGCGCACGGTCTGGATGTAATCCCCGCAGCCGAAAGGCTCGAGCTGGCGACGCAGGCGTCGCACGATCACATCGACCGTGCGCTCGTCGATATCGCACTTGTCGCCCCATACGCCATCCAGCAGCTGGGCGCGCGAATACACGCGCTCAGGGTGGGTGATGAAGAACTGCATGAGGCGAAAGGCGGTCGGGCTCAAGGCCACCGGCCGTCCGTTGACGAGTACGCGATGGGTGATGCGGTCGAGACGGATGGCGCCCAGTTCAACCACGTCCTGGCCGGCCACCGGCTGCGTGCGGCGCATGATGGCGCGCACGCGCGCCAGCAGTTCACGGCCTGAAAAGGGCTTGGTGATGTAGTCGTCGATGCCGAGATCGAGACCCTGGACCTTGTCGTCCTCGCTGACGCGCGCCGTCAGCATGATGATGGGAATCGCGCTGGTGCGCGGATCGCGCTTCAAACGCCGGGCGAACTCCAGGCCGCTGACGCCGGGCAGCATCCAGTCGAGCAGGATCAGATCGGGAATGATGGTGCCCATGGCGTGCTGCGCCTGGTGCACGTCACCCGCTTCGAGGAAATGGTAGCCGTCGCCGCGCAGGGTCATGCCGAGGACCTGCCGAATGGCGGGCTCGTCCTCGACGATCAGGATGTTGACCGACATTTCCGTGGGATGGGCGCAGCGTGATTGACTGCGTGACACTTCTACGGTGGCTTTGTGACACCTCGATGAAGAATGCGTGACAAGCCGAGCGACACGGCCCGCTGCGTCGGTGCGAACGAATGCGCACCGACTGAAGTCTCGGCGCGGCGCTAGGCCGGCGTGAACACCACCGGCATGGACTTCAAGCCCGACAGGTGATTGGAACGCAGGTAGCTGTAGTGGCCGGTGGCGCGGATGTCCGGCAGGCGCGCCAGGATCTCTTCATAGGCGACCCGGATCTGCATGCGCGCAAGCTGTGAGCCGATACAGAAATGCTGGCCGATGCCGAAGGCCAGGTGGTCGCGCGCGTTCTTGCGCGTGACGTCGAATGCGTAGGGATCGGCGAACACGCTGTCGTCGAAATTGGCGCCGCCATACCACATCACGACCTTGTCGCCCTTCCTGATCGCCTGGCCACGCAGCTCGGTGTCGGCGGTGGCGGTGCGGCGCATGTAGATGATGGCGCTCACGTAGCGCAGCATCTCCTCGACCGCGTTGGGGACCAGCGACGGCTCGGCCTTGAGCTTGCGCCACTGCTCGGGGAACTCGGTGAAAGCTCGCAGGCCGCCGGCGATGGTGTTGCGCGTGGTTTCGTTGCCGGCCAGCACCATCAGCACGAAGAAGCCGTCGAGCGTGGCCTGTGGCAGGCCTTCGCCGTCGATGCGCGTGTTGGCCATCACGCTCAAGAGATCGTCGGCCGGCTGCGCGCGACGCAGCGCCATCATCTTCTTGCCGTACTCGAAGAGCTTCACGAACACGTGCTGGCCGGCGTCGGGGCTGGCGAAGTAATCCGGGTCGAGCAGTGCCAGCGCTTCGTTGGACCAGCGAATGATGTCGGCGCGGTCCGCCTCCGGCACGCCCAGCAATTCCGACAAGGTCCACAGCGGCAGCGGCGTTGCGATGTCGGTGACGAAATCGCACTCGCCGCGCGCCGCCACCGCGTCCAACAGTTCGCGCATCTTGCGCCGCACGCCGTCCTCGAAGCGGCGCACGATGGCGGGATTGAAGGCCGGCGCGATCAGTCGCCGATGCAGGTTGTGCTCGGGCGGATCCATGGCCAGCAGCATGTGCAGGAAGGCGTTCTGCGCTTCCGCGTCGTGGATGCCCATGGATTCGTAGGAGATGTAATGACCGCCGGCCGCGTTGGAATAGAGGTTCGGCTGCTTGGAGATCTCGACGATGTCGTCGTAACGCGTGATCACCCAGAAGCCGGGCCCGTCGGCTTCCGGGTTCCAGAACACCGGCGCGCGTTCGCGCAGGGCGCGGAACGCGGCGTGGGGCTGGCCGGCGGCGAAAAGGTCGAGATCGTTCAGATCCGCGATCCCCTCGGGATAGCACAAGGCCACTTCATCGACTCTCGGCATGACGGCGCTCCCCTACTCTACGCGTATCAAGATTTCAGCGCATGGCGGCCAGTCGGCCGACCGCGGCGGCCTGCGCCACAGCGTAACGCGGGCGCGGCGCGGCCGCGACCTTAAGTGACGACATTGCGCGGCGTGCCGGCGACGAAGGCCTCGACGGTGGCGAGCAACTGCTCGGCGAGGCGCGCCAGGGTGCTGTCGCTGGCGAACGCCATGTGCGGCGTCATGACGAGATTGGGCAGCTCGAGATCGAGCAAGGGATTGCCGTCGCGCGGCGGCTCGACCGCCAGCGAATCGATGCCGGCGCCGCCGAGATGTCCGCTGCGCAGCGCATCGGCCAGCGCCTGCTCGTTGACGATACCGCCGCGCGCGGTGTTGATGAGCGTGGCGCCCGGCTTCATGCGCGCGAGTTCGGCGTGGTCGATGAGATTGCGCGTGTCGTCGTTGATCGGACAGGCGATGCACAGCACATCGGCACGCCGCAAGGCTTCGTCGAAGGACACCCGTCCCGGCCGCGGCGCCGCGTCCTTGCGCTCGGCGATGATGACCTGCATGTCGAAGGCCTCGGCGAGACGCGCCAGGCGCTTGCCGAGCGCGCCGTGGCCGATGATGGCCAGCGTGCAGCCGAACAGGTCCTGCGGCAGCGTCTCGTTCAGCACGCCGTAGAAATGCGAGCGCTGCCAGGCGCCGTCGGCGAGCGCCTGGCGGTACACCAGCAGCTGCCGACGAATGGTGAGCATCATGGCGAAGGCATGCTCGGCGACGGCCGGCGTCGACCAGTCGCGCACATTGGTGACGGTGATGCCGGCGCGCCGGCAGGCGGCCACGTCTATACATTCGTAACCGGTGGCCGACACCGCGATCAGCTTCAGGGCCGGCAGGCGCGCGATGATGTCGGCGTCGAAACGCACGCGGTTGGTGATGGCGATGTCGGCGCCCGCCAGCCGCTTGATGACCTGCTCGGGCGTGGTGGTCGGGTATTCCGTCCATTCATGGGCAAAGCGCAGCGGCCGCAGCGCGGCGCGAATGGCGAAGCGATCGAGAAACACGACTTTCATGCGAATTGCGGTCCATCTGGGTCGCTTGCCATTGAATAGGCATCGCTCGGCGACCGCAAGCCGCGCTCTGCGCGCCGAGTTTCGTTACCATCGACGCTCACCTCCGAGGAGCACGCCCATGTCACTGCATCCCGCATTCGCCGCCGGCGCCGTCGCCGTGATCACCGGCGCGGCCGATGGCATCGGACTCGCCGCCGCGCAACGCTTCGTCGCCCTCGGCATGCATGTGCTGATGGCCGACCGCAACGAGCCCAAGCTCGCCATCGAAGCCGCCGCCCTGCAACCGGTCGCCGCCGGCCATGGCGCGCGGGTGACATGCCGAGCGCTCGACGTCAGCCGCTACGAGGACGTGGCGGCGCTCAAGGACGAGGCCTACCGGAACTTCGGGCGCGTCGACGTGTTGATGAACAACGCCGGCGCCAGCCAGGCGAGTGGCGCATGGACGGCGCTGGACGCATGGCGCAACATCATCGACGTCAACCTGTGGGGCATCGTGCATGGCGTGCAGGCCTTTACCGCCGCCATGCTCGCCCAGCACAGCCCGGCCGTCATCATCAACACCGGCTCCAAGCAGGGCATCACCAATCCGCCCGGCAACCCGGCCTACAACGTCAGCAAGGCCGGCGTCAAAGCGCTGACCGAAAGCCTGCAGCACGAGCTGCGCAATACTCCCGGCGCGCAGGTGAGCGCCCATCTGTTGGTGCCGGGCTATACCTATACCGGCCTCACGCGCCAACGTATGAGCAGCAAACCGGCGGGCGCGTGGCTGCCGGAACAGGTGGTGGACACCCTGCTCGAGGCCATCGCACGCGGCAGCTTCTACATCATCTGCCCCGACAACGAGGTGTCGCGCGCCGACGATGCCAAGCGCATGGTGTGGGCCGCCTACGACATGGCCGAGGATCGTCCGCCACTGTCGCGCTGGCACGCCGATTACCAGCAGGCGTTCAAGGACTTCGAACCCTGATGGCGACCGATGCAAAAAGCATCGACATGCCGGCGCTGGTGGCGCAGGCCAGTCGTGTGCTGTTCTTCACCGGCAAGGGCGGGGTCGGCAAGACCACGCTGGCCTGCGCGGTCGCGATTGCGCTCGCCGACCTCGGCCGCTCGGTGCTGTTGGTCAGCACCGATCCGGCATCCAATCTCGACGAGATGCTAGCCACGCCCCTCGCCGGCGGCGCGTGCGCGGTGCAGGGCGTGGCGAATCTCACGGCGCTCAACATCGATCCCGAGCAGGCCGCCGACGCCTATCGCCAGCGCGTGCTGGCCGCGCTTGCCGACGATGCCGAGCAGCAGGCGCTGGTGCGCGAACAACTGTCCGGCGCCTGCACCACGGAGATCGCGGCCTTCGATGAGTTCGTGGCGCTGCTGACCGGCGCGACCCGTCAATACGACCACGTGATCTTCGACACGGCGCCGAGTGGACATACGCTGCGACTGCTGAGCCTGCCGCGCGCCTGGAGCGGCTTCCTGGCCGACAACGATCGCGGCGCTTCCTGCCTCGGCCCGCATTCCGGCCTCAAGATGCAGGAGGCGAACTTTCGCGCCGCGCTGGCGGCACTGGCCGACGCCGCGCACACCACCTTCGTGCTGGTCACGCGGCCGGAGGCGAGCGCACTACGCGAAGCGGCGCGCACCAGCGATGAATTGCGCGCGCTCGGACTCGTCAATCAACGGCTGGTCATCAATGGTGTGTTCACGGCGACGGACCGCAACGACGACGTTGCGCAACGCTTCGCCGAACTCGGCGCCAAGGTGCTCGCGCACATGCCGACGTCGCTGCGTGACCTGCCCCAGGAGCGGCTGCCATTACGCAGCTTCGACATGGTGGGCTTGGCGGCATTGCGCGCGGTGTTGCGTGCGCCCGACCCGCATGAAGCGGCGGTGGCCGCGACCGCGCGGCAAGGGCCGCACGACCTGCCGTTACTCGGCCGGCTGGTGGACGAACTCGCCAGCAGCGACCATGGCCTCATCATGGTCATGGGCAAGGGTGGTGTGGGCAAGACCACCATCGCCGCGGCGGTGGCGGTGGGCCTCGCGGCGCGCGGCATCGCCGTGCACCTGAGCACCACCGATCCCGCCGCCCATCTCAGCGATGCCTTGGCGGGCGACATGGCGAATCTCACCGTGGAGCGCATCGACCCGCGCGTCGAGACTGAGAAATACATAGCGAGGGTCCTGGCCACGCGCGGCAAATTCCTCGATGAGCAAAGCCGTGCGCTGTTGCTGGAAGACCTGCGCTCGCCCTGCACCGAGGAAGTGGCGGTGTTCCACGCCTTCGCCCATACCGTGGCGCAGGCGCGCAACGCGGTGGTGGTGCTCGACACCGCGCCCACCGGCCACAGCCTGCTGCTGCTCGATGCCACGGGCGCCTATCATCGACAGATGATGCACAGCTTCGCCGAGCACAATGCCGCGCGCGTCGTGACGCCGCTGATGCGACTGCAGGACAGCGCGTTCACCAGGATCATCCTGGTGACGCTGCCGGAAGTGACACCGGTGTCGGAGGCGGCGGCGCTGCAGGAGGATCTGCGTCGTGCCCGTATCGAGCCCTATGCCTGGGTGATCAATCGCGCGCTGCTGGGCTCCGGCACCCACGATCCACTGCTGGTCGCGCGCATGGCGGGAGAAGCGGCGCAGGTCGAAAGGGTGCGCGCCGAGCTTGCGCAAAGGATCTACCTGCTGCCCTGGCAGGGCACGCCACCGGTGGGCGTGCAAGCCTTGCGCGCGCTGCTCGACTAGCGCAGACGAGCGAACTCAGCAGCGCGCGCAGCGAAACACGCTGTCGCTGTCGCGATAGACATCGCAGGCCTGGTCCAGCACCGCCTTCAGGCGCCGACGCGCGCGATGGATGCGAATCTTGGCGGTCGCCAGCGAACACTGGGTGATGTCGGCGGTCTCGGCCACGCTCATGCCTTCCAGGTCGTGCAGGATCAGCGCGCTGCGGTAGTCCGGCGGCAAGGTGTCGATGAACTCGCGCACGCAGGAATTCATCTCGTCGATGGCCATCTGCTCGTCGACACTCGCCGTGGTGTCGGCCATGTCCGCCGCTTCATCGATAGCGACGAACTTCACGCCCTGCGCACCACGCCGCAGGTAATCGACCACCACGCGGTTGGCAATCGCGAAGGCCCAGGTCTTGAGGCTGGCGCGGCCTTCGAAGTCGGCGAGTCCGCGCTCGATCCTGATGAAGGTTTCCTGGCACAGGTCCTCGGCCACCGCCGCATCGCCCACCTGGCGCGTGAGGTAACGCAACAACGGCGCGCGGAGTTCACGACTCACCGCGGAGAAACTCGGGATCGAAGGGACGACATGCATTGTATGAGGCTCCAGGCAAAGGGGTGCCGGTGACGGCACACCCCATGCTCACGCGTCGGTCAGCAGCAGGACTTGGCGGCTTTCTCGGCAACGGCCGGCGTGCAACAGCCGGAAGCATTGGCCATGGACTGCGCCATGTCCTGCGCTTTGTCGGGCGTGCAGCAACCGGTGGCCTGGGCCGTGGCCTCGACCTTGTCCGGCGTGCAGCAGGCCGCACCCGTTGCACCCTGCGCAGCGGCGCCGAGAACAGCGCTGGCCGACGCCAAGACCTTGTTGGCCGGCACCTGGCGAATCTTGTCGGCGAGCGCGATGGCTTCGCCTATCTCGGCGTCGGTGAGGCCGGCCTTGCGCGCTTCCGGTACGTGGTATTCGATGCAGGGCACGCAGTTGGAAGCGAGCGCGGCGCCGAGCGCCACCAGTTCGCGATCGCGATGGCTGAGTGTGGTCATGATGATGTCCTCTTGATGTGTGTGTTTGACGCGGGCGGACTCGGCTCGCGAATCGCACCCTGTGTCTGTCTTGGACGTAAGCGAATTCGAAAACGATACAGGGGCAAGGCCGGGAGCACGGCAGGCATTGCTCGCGGCGGGCGCAGCGGTGCTCGGCGCACAGCAGCCACCGTCAGCAGCGCTCGACTCGGACAGCGTGACGCTGCACACGCCGGTTTCCGGCAGCTCGAGTTGCAGCGCGTCGGCCGCCGCCCAATCGCCAGCCAGCGCCGCCACCACCGAACGCGCCTGCTCATAGCCCGTCATCATGAGGAAGGTCGGCGCGCGGCCGTAGCTCTTCACACCGACGGTGTAGAAATCCTTCTCGGGGTGCGACAGTTCACGGTGACCAGGGGGCCGCACGCTGCCACAACTGTGCAGGTTCGGGTCGACCAGTTCGCCGAGCGCGGCGGTCGATTCCAGCGCCGGGTCGAGCGCGAGACGCAGTTCACTGGTCATGGCCAGGGCCGGACGCTGACCGGTGGCGCAGATGATCTGATCGATGCCCGCCATATCGATGGGGCTGCCGTGTTCGCCGAGGCCCGACACCAACAGCTGCTCGCCTTCGCGCGTGATGGCAGTGATGCGCAAGCCGCCGACGAATTCAAGCCGGCCGGAATCGCGCAGCGACTTCAGCGCTGCGCCGAGTTGTCCGCGCGCGGCGAGACCATCGGCGTCACCGCCGCCGAACACGCGCGCGAGGTTGTCGTTACGCACCGCCCACACGAGTTCGGTACCGGGCGCATGGCGCGCGAGTTCCGCCAGCGCCAGCAGGCTGTTGGCGGCGGAATGACCGGCGCCCACCACCAGCGTGCGTTTGCCGGCATAGCGCTCGCGCGCACTGCCCAGCACATCGGGTATGCCGTAGACAATCGCGTCGCCATGATCGCGTTCGCCAAGGGCGGGCAGGCCATTCGCGCCCAGCGGATTGGGCGTGCTCCAGGTGCCGCTGGCGTCGATCACCGCCCGTGCGCGGTATTCCCTTTCCACGCCGCCTTCGACCACGCGCAGGATGAAGGGCGCGCCGTCGCGGCCGGCGCTCTTCAACTTGTCATGGCCTTCGCGCGTGATGGCGACGACCTTGCTGTCGAGATGCAGGGTGCTGGCCACCGCGGGCAGCGCCGCGAACGGCTCCAGCACGCGCGTCACCACTTCGCCAGCCGCCGGCAGCTCATCGGGCGGCGGCGCCTGCCAGCCGTGTGCCTCCAGCATCGCCGCCATGGTCGGTTCGACGTTGTAACGCCACGGCGAGAACAGTTTCACGTGGCCATAGTCGACGAGATTGGCGCCGACGCGGCTGCCGGCCTCGAACAGCAACACCGCCATGCCGCGCTCGACGAGGCGTGCGACGGCCGCCAGGCCCACCGGCCCGGCGCCGATCACGGCTACCGGCAGATCGCTATCGACGGCGCGCGCCGCGCGCAGGGTCAACACCATGAGCGTGGCCGAGGCCGGACACGCACCTTGGAATTCCGCCGAGGCCTGCAAGGCCGGCGGTGCCTGCTCGCGCGGCGTGATGTGAAAGCCGAAACGCGTGAAGTAATCGGCGGCGGTTTCGGTCAGCAGGAAGAGATGCGCAATGTCGCGACGCGCGGCTTCCAGCAACAGCTGCGTAAGGATGCGCTCGCCTATGCCCTGGCCGTGCAGCGCCGGCGCCACCGCCACCGAGCGCAGCAAGGCATCCTGGCCGTAGATCTCGGCGCCGGCCACGCCGACCACCTTGCCCTCGTGCATGGCGACCAGAAAGGTATGCAAGTGCTGGCGCGCGCCGGCGGTGGGCAGGCCGTTGTCGATGAGCAGCGCTTCGATGGCGGGCCAGTCGGCGCCGACCGCGGCGCGCAGTGAAAGGGCAAGCTTGGGTGCCATCATCATGTTCCTCGTTGACGATTACAGTGATCAGGAAATTCCGCGGGCCGCGACCTCACGCCGCGCTGGCCAGCGCGTGCAGACGCTCGGCGCCGACCGGCTCGTCGCGCAGTACCGGCACCACGGCCAGGCGTCGCGCATGCGTGCTGGCAACACGCTCGATGACCGCCATCTCGTTGGCGGCGCGACGCTTCAGCAGTGGCGATGCAGGCTGACTGGCGGCGATGCTGTTGTTGACGATCCACGCCCACGGCTCGATGCCGGCGCGCCGCAGATCGTCCTGCAGGTGCGCCGCTTCCAGCACCGGCGTGGTTTCGGCCAGGGTCACCAGCAGGACCTTGGTCTGCGCCGGATCGCGCAGCTGGCTCATGGGAGTGAGCGCGAGCGCCGCGCCGTCACGCTGCTGACGTGCGATTTCGCGGTGGTAGGCGCCGGTCGCGTCGAGCAGCAGCAAGGTGTGGCCGGTAGGCGCGGTATCCATCACCACGAAGCGCGTGCGCGCCTCGGCGATGACGCGCGCAAAGGCCTGGAACACCGCGATTTCCTCGGTGCAGGGCGAGCGCAGGTCTTCCGCCAACAGGGCGCGCCCGGCGGCGTCGAGCTCGGCGCCCTTGCTCGCCATCACCTGCTCGCGATAACGCGCGGTCTCGACCTGCGGGTCGATACGGCTCACGGTCAATTGCGGTAACGTCGAGTCGAGAGTTTGTTCGAGATGCGCGGCCGGATCGGAAGTCGACAGGTGCACCGGCAAGCCGCGACGCGCGAGTTCCAGCGCGATGCTGGCGGCCAGCGTGGTCTTGCCGACGCCGCCCTTGCCCATCAGCATCACCAGGCCGTGACCGTCGCGCGCGATGTCATCGACCAGCGATGACAGGCGCGAAGCCTGCCACACGCCCTCGGCGCCCGTGATGCTTGCGTCAACGACATCAGCGCCTGGCACGACCGGCTTGAACAAGGCGCGCAACGCGCCGACGCCGACCATGTCGAAGGGCAGCAGCGGCAGTTCGTCGCGCGGCAAGCGCGCCAGCACCGACGGCAGCGCCGCCAAGGCCGCCTGTTCGCGGACGTGGATGGCCTCGGCGAGCGCGTCCTTGCTGGCTTCGGTGGCTGGCAACAAGCCGTTGATGACGAGATATTGTTCGCTGATGCCGACCCCCGCCAGTTCCCCATGGGTACGCGCGAGTTCGCGCAAGGCGCCGGCCTGGGCGCGGGCCACCAGTACCAGGCGCGTGCGCGTGGTGTCGGCCAGCGCCGCCAGCGCAGCCTTGTACTGGGTCTTGTGCTTGTCGAGCCCGGCCAGCGGTCCGAGACAGGACGCATCGCCCTTGCCCGCTTCGAGAAAACCGCTCCAGGCGCCCGGCAGTTGCAGCAGGCGGATGGTGTGTCCGGTAGGCGCGGTGTCGAAGATCACGTGATCGAATCCGGCGGTCAGCGTGTCATCGGTGAGCAGCGCGGTGAATTCATCGAAGGCCGCGACCTCGGTGGTGCAGGCGCCCGACAACTGCTCTTCGATGCCGCTCACCACCGCCGCCGGCAGGAGATTGCGCACCGGTCCGACGATACGCTCGCGATAGGCCGCGGCGGCGGCCTGGGGATCGATTTCCAGCGCCGACAAATTCGCCACCGCGCCAATGGGCGTGATGTGATTGCCGATGGCGAGGTCGAACACCTGGCCAACGTTGGAGGCCGGATCGGTGCTGACCAGCAGCACGCGTTTGCCCGCATCGGCGAGCGCGATGGCGGTGGCACAAGCGATGGACGTCTTGCCGACGCCGCCCTTGCCGGTGAAGAACACGAAACGCGGCGGCGCTTCAACGAGCTTCATGATGCGCGGCGCCGTTCAACAGCAGCTCTTGCCGGCGACCGGCGCGGCCGCGCGCGGCGTTTCGACCACGCCGGCCCACCCCGCCAATTCACCGCGCGCGGGATAGCGTCCACTGCACGCGACCTCGCCATCCACCAGCACCAGCGGCAGGCCATCGGCGCCGTTCTTCTCGAGGAACGCGCGCACCGCGGCGTTCTCGGCAAAGGCCATGGGCTGCTGGGCAAGATTGAAGCGCTCGATCAACGCGCCTTCGGCGCGCGCCCAGTCGAAGTCGGTGGAAAAGCTGACCAGCGCCTGGTCGACGTCCACACCGCACACGCCGGAGCTGCAGCACAGGGCCGGGTCATAAATTTGTATGGTTCTCATGAGGGGCTTCCAATGAACGATCGTGATCGGGGCGCTGCGCAATGCTCAGCGCGAGCGACGTGACTTACGCGGCGCGACCGCTGCCGGCGCCGGCTCGCAGCAGGCCTGCAAGGCGCCGGCCGGCGCGCACTGCTCCGGCCGTCCGCGGCAACACTCGTCGCTGAGATAGGCAATGATGTCCAGCATCACCGGGATGTTGGCGCGGTAGCGCTGAAAGCGGCCCTCTTGGGCGACCGTGAGCAGACCGGTCTGGGTCATCGCTTTCAAATGGAACGAGAGATTGGTGGGCGGGATGTCGAGGGTGGTGGCGATCTCACCGGCCACCATTCCCTCGTTGGCCATGCGCACCAGCAGGCGGAACACATCAAGGCGTACGCCCGAAGACAGCGCCTCGAAAATCTTGGTGGCGTTTTCTTTTTCCATGAAATGACTATACAACGATAGTTGAAATGATCAAACAGGCTTTGCATAATCGCGGCACGGCATCGCGGCCGTCCCCGGTTCGTCATGTCGGTCGAGTAGCCTGCAGCGCGACGTCCGCGACGGACCACCCCTTGCATCGTTTGAGGTCGATTGGTGAACGAAACAAGAGCCCCCGCGCCACCGGGCATCAAGCACGTGTTGTTCCTGTGCACCGGCAATTCGGCCCGCTCGATCATGGCCGAGGCGCTGTTGAACCATCACGGCGCGGGGCGCTTCCGCGCCTGGTCGGCCGGCAGCTTTCCGAGCGGACGGGTGCACCCGTTGGCCTTGCAGGCGATCGCGCCCCTGGGCGCCTTGCCCGAACCGCCGCGCAGCAAGCGCTGGGATGAATTCGCGCTGGCCGGCGCACCCGTCATGGATTTCATTTTCACGGTCTGCGACAACGCCGCCGGCGAAGCCTGCCCACACTGGCCGGGCCATCCGGCGAGCGCGCATTGGGGCATCGCCGACCCCGCCGCGGTCAGCGGCAGCGAGGCCGACCAACGCCAGGCTTTCGCGTATGCGTTCGCGCAACTCGAGCGCCGTATCGCGCGCTTCCTGGCGCTGCCCTTCGCGACCCTCGACGCCGCATCCCTCCAACGACAACTTCAAGACATCGGAACGCACACCCCATGAGCATGCCTGCCGCCGACGACGACACCCCACGGATTGGTTTTTTCGAACGCTGGCTGACGGTGTGGGTATTCCTGTGCATCGTGCTCGGCATCGGCCTCGGCCAGGCCATGCCCGGCGTGTTCCGCGCGCTCGGCGCGATGGAAGTCGCCAAGGTCAACCTGCCGGTCGGTGTGCTGATCTGGGTGATGATCATCCCGATGCTGCTGCGCATCGACTTCGGCGCGCTGCACGAGGTGAAGAAGCACTGGCGCGGCATCGGCGTGACCTTGTTCATCAACTGGGCAGTCAAGCCCTTCTCGATGGCCTTGCTCGGCTACGTGTTCATTCGCCAGGTGTTCGCACCCTGGCTGCCGGCCGCGCAGATCGACAGCTACATCGCCGGCCTCATTCTCCTCGCCGCCGCGCCGTGCACGGCCATGGTGTTCGTGTGGAGTCAGCTGACGCGCGGCGAGCCCTACTTCACGCTCTCGCAGGTGGCGCTCAACGACACCATCATGGTGTTCGCCTTCGCGCCCATCGTCGCGCTGTTGCTGGGGCTGTCCTCGATCATCGTGCCGTGGGATACCTTGCTGGTGTCGGTGGCGCTCTACATCGTGGTGCCGGTGGCGCTGGCGCAAGCATGGCGGCGGGCACTGCTGGCGCGCGGCGCAGCGGCGCTGGACGCGACCTTGGCGCGCCTCGGCCCGTTTTCGATTTTCGCGCTGTTGATGACCCTGGTGCTGCTGTTCGCCTTCCAGGGCAAGGCCATCCTCGAACAACCCATGGTGATTGCCATGCTGGCGGTGCCGATCACCATCCAGGTGTATTTCAACGCTGGTCTTGCCTACTGGCTCAATCGCCGCTTCGGCGTCGCGCACTGCGTGGCGGGCCCGTCGGCCCTGATCGGTGCGAGCAATTTCTTCGAACTCGCGGTGGCGGCGGCCATCAGCCTGTTCGGTTTCGAATCGGGCGCGGCGCTCGCGACCGTGGTCGGCGTGCTGATCGAAGTGCCGGTGATGCTGTCGGTGGTGAAGATAGTGAACACCAGCCGCGGCTGGTACGAGCGGCATGGCGCGACAGGCCTGAGCGCCATCGGCGCCCGTTCATGCTTTCAAAACAATGTCAGGCTGAAGCCTGACCCAATTCAGGCCCGGCATCAATGTCAGGCGCCAAGCTTGACCACAAGCGAGGCGCATTATTCGTGGGTCAGGCTTCAGCCTGACGCGGGCGTCAGGTGTGCGAATGAATTCGCACCTACGAGTGGTCAGAAAGTCCCGCCGCCATCGACTGAAAATTCGCTGCCCGTCACATAGCTCGCCGCATCGGAAGCGAGGAACATCACCAGCTGCGCGACTTCGAGCGGTTGGCCGACGCGCTTCATCGGGATCACCTTGCACATCGCCTCGATCACATGCGGCGGATTGTCCTCGGTCATCATCGGCGTTTCGATGACGCCCGGATGCACCGAGTTGACGCGGATGCCGTAGCCGGCGAGGTCCATCGCGGCGTTCTTGCTCATGCCGCGCACCGCCCACTTCGAGGTGGAATAGGCGAACATGCTCTTGGTGCCGCGCAGGCCCGCCAGCGACGAGATGTTGATGATGGAGCCGCCGCCTGCCGCGCGCATGGCGGGGATCACGGCCTGCATGCCGAGGAACACGCCGGTGCTGTTGACGCGCATCACGCGTTCGAACATTTCGGCGTCGGTGTGCTGCAGGCTGGCGCGGCCGTAGATGGCGGCGTTGTTGACCAGGATGTCGATGCGCTCGAAGGCTTGCTGCGTATCAGCGACGAGCTTGGACCAGTTCGCCTCGTCGGCGACATCGAGATGGATGAAGCGCGCCTGGCTTGCGCCGATCTCGTCGGCCACCGCCTGGCCGCGCGCATCGATGTCCGCGACGATGACCCGTGCACCCTCGGCCGCGAACAGCCGCGCTTCGGCGGCGCCCTGGCCGCTGGCCGCGCCGGTGATGATGGCAACCTTGCCTGTCAGCATTCCCATCCGATTCCCCTCGTTGCAAACGGCATGGGCTGCGCACTGCGTCGTGCGCAACCCGCTCGGTGGACACCGGCGCCCTACATGGTCTCGATGATGATGGCCGGCGCCATGCCGCCTGCCGCGCACATGGTCGTAAGGCCGCGCTTCTTGCCCTGGCGTTCGAGTTCGTCGAGCAAGGTGCCGATGAGGATCGAACCGGTCGCGCCGATGGGATGGCCGAGCGCGATGGCGCCGCCGTTGACGTTGACCTTGGCGCGGTCGACTTTCAGATCGCGGATGAACTTCTCGGTGACGACCGCGAACGCTTCGTTGACTTCGAACAGGTCGATGTCGGCGATGCCGAGGCCGGCTTTCTGCAACACCTTCTTCGCCGCCGGCACCGGTGCGTTCAGCATCAGGGTCGGGCAATCGCCCATGTTGGCGGTCGCCACCACCTTGGCCCGCGGCTTGAGATTATGTTTCTTGACGTAGGCTTCGGAGGCCAGCAGCAGGGCGCCGGCGCCATCCACCACGCCCGACGAATTGCCGGCGTGATGTATCCATTCGACGTCTCCGAGCTGCGCATACTTCTGGCGAATGAGACCGCCGTAGGTATTGCCGGCTTCGTCGACGACGAGGTCGGCCCATGCGCCGAACACCGGCTTCAAACCGGCCAGCGTTTCCATGGTGGTGTCGGGCCGTGGGAATTCGTCGCGATCGAGAGCCAGCGTGCCGTCGAGGTTGTAGACCGGCACCACCGAGCGCGCGAAGCGGCCTTCCTTCATGGCCACGCCGGCGCGCTGCTGCGACATCAGCGCGAGTTCGTCGACCGCGCGGCGGTCGATGCCTTCGATGGCCGCGACGAAATCGGCGCACACACCCTGCTGGGACTGCGGATGCAGCTTGCGCAGGTGCAGGTTGCCGCGGTCCATCATCGGCGGGGTCTTGGGGTCGGCGATGGAAGCGGTGTAGCTCATCATTTCGGTGCCGCCGGCGATGACCAGGTCTTCCATGCCCGACATGATCTGCGCGGCGGCGAGATTGACGGTGGTGATGCCCGAGCCGCAGAAGCGGTCCAGCGTCATGCCCGAGGCGCGGATGTCGAAGCCCGCATCGAGCGCCGCCATGCGGCCCATGTCCGCGCCCTGCGCACCGACCTGGGTGCTGGTGCCCCAGATGATGTCGTCGACTTCGGCGGTATCCAGCGAATTGCGCTCGGCCAAGGCCTTCAGCACCGTGGCGGCCAGGTGCTGGGGATGAAGATGGGCAAGCTTGCCCTTGCCGATCTTGCCGATACCGCGCGGCGTGCGGCAGGCGTCGATGATGTAAGCGTTGGCCATGACGGAACTCCTGGTAGGAATGAAGAATGGGCGCGGCCGACGCGCCGGGCGGGGCGCGGCCTTTGGACTCAATGGTAAGCGATGCCCGGGGTCGAAAAGAATTCCACGGGCGGGGGCTGTTTTGCCGGCAAGCGGCGGCGGCATCGCGCCGCCACCAGGCCCGATCCGCCGCGCCCGTCAGCCGAGCTTGGCGACTTCCACCAGGTTGTCGGAAAAGCTCGGCGCATGGCCGAGGTTGGCGAACTCGGCCGAACTCACGATATTCACCGTGCCGCGGTTCAATTGCCGCCAGTAGCCGAGCGTTGCCACCACCACGCCGGGATTGACGTCGTCGCACACCTGGGCGCGGCCCTCGAAGCCGCCGCGATCGTTGAATACGCGCACCACGTCGCCCTCGACTATCGCGCGCGACGCGGCGTCGACGGCGTTGATCAGCACGAATTGTTCGCCCTGACCTTTCAACTTGTTCTCGATGTTGGCGTAACAGGAATTCAGGAAGCCGTGGCTCTTGGGCGACACGATGTTGAGCGGGTAGCGCGCCGCAAGCGCGGGATTGGACTCGCGCGATTCGCGTGGCGGCACGTAGTCCGGCACAGCGTCGACCGCTTCGCCGCCCTGCATCGCCTCGTACATCTGGCGAAACGGCGGCGCGACGAAATTGCCATGCACGGCAATGCTGGATTTGAATTCGCACTTGCCGGACGGCGTCGGGAACCGGCCTTCACGATGGGGCGCACGCTCATCGGCGGCGCCGAGCGCCAGCCGCGCAAAGCCTTCGCGTCGTAGACGTTCGAGCGTGATACCCGCGCAGGCGGGCGCATCCCAGGCGATGAAATGCTCGAGGCATTCGGCGTCGGACCAGTGCAGGCGTTCTTCCGTGTAGCCCATGCGCGTGGCCAGTTGCCGGAAGATCTCGCCGTTGGACAAGCACTCGCCCGGCGGCTCCACGCACTTCTCGTTGTAGGTGAGATAGTTGTGGCCCCAGGACAGGATGATGTCCTCCATCTCGGCGCCCATCGCCGCCGGCAGCACGATATCGGCGTAGCGCGCGGTGTCGGACAGGAAATGATCGGCCACCACCAGGTAGAGATCCTCGCGCATGAGGCCGGCGACGATTTTGTCGCACTCGGGCGCCTGGGTGACGGGATTGGTGTTCCAGCACATCATCGACAAGATGGGCGGGTCCATCGGGATCTCATTGGTGAGATGGCGTCCGATCTTGAGATTGCTGATGACGCGCGTGCCGGGCGGGATCCAGTCGGCGCGACACATCTGGTCGAAGCGATAGGGATGTTCCCACACCGGCATGGCGAGGATGCCACCGCCCACTTCGCGCCACGCGCCGACCAATGACGGCAGGCAGCACACCGCGCGTATGGTCTGGCCGCCGCCCTGGTGACGCTCCAGCGCCACGCCGATGCGCATCGCGGCGGCGCGCGCCGCCGCGTATTCGCGCGCGAGGCGTCGAATATCGTCGGCCGCGATACCGGTGATGGCGGCCGCCCATTCCGGCGTACGCGCCTTGGCGCGCGCCGCCAGATCCTCGAAGCCCGTGGTGTGGCGTTCCACGTAATCGTGATCGATGAGGTCTTCTTCAATCAGCACGTGGATGAGGGCCATGGCCAGCGCGCCGTCGCTGCCCGGCCGCGGCGCGAGATGCCAGTCCGCTTCCTTGGCGGTGCGCGAGCGGTAGGCGTCGATCACCACCACCTTGGCGCCGGCCTTCTGCGCATCCTTGACGATGTGCCAGTGATGGAGATTGGTGCTGACGCTGTTGCAGGCCCAGATGATGATGTAGTCGGAGTAACGGAAGGATTCCGGATCGAGGCCACCGCTCGGGCCATAGGTCATGAGCCAGGCGGTGGCCGAGCCTTCGCCGCAGAAGGTGCGCTCGGTGACGGTGGCGCCCATGCGGTTGAAGAACGCATCGCCGCCGTTCAAGCCGTGCACCAGGCCCTGGTGACCCAGGTAGCTGTAGGGCGCGATGGCCTGCGGCCCATGGCTGGCGATGATGGCCTGCCAGCGCGCGGTGATCTCTGTGAGCGCTTCATCCCAGCTGATGCGCGTGAATTCGCCGCTGCCTTTCGGCCCGCTGCGCTTCAGCGGATGGAGCAGGCGATCAGGATGGTAATGGCGCTTCTCGTAGTCCTTGAGTTTCACGCACAGGCCGCCCCGCGTCATGGGGTGTTCGGCGTTGCCGCGCACGCCGACCAGGCGCCCGGCTTCGACTTCGAACACCATCGCGCAGGTATCGGGACAATCGTGGGGACAGGCGCCACGGTGAAGACTGCGGGGTTCGGCACTCATGGTCGGTCTCCTGGGCGTTGGTCAGGGCAGATGAATCTAGCAGATGGTCGACAGAGCGCCCATCGCGCATCGGGAACGCAGTGCAGCATCGGCGCGCGGAGCGAGATGATCAGCGTCAAGTCCACTATCGATTAGTGGTGCGAGGCCGCTCCGTCGTGGTATTCATTCGCTTGGCGAGAACGGTGCGTGCGCCCTGTTCTCAGTGTTTTTGTCGCCGGCCTGCCGGAACGGCACGCCCGCCTTCAGGTCCATCGCCCAGTGCCATGCCTGGACATGGCGAATGCTCGGCTGATGCCTGAAAGCTTTCTAGGATTCGGTTCTCGATCATGACCCTGCCCGCTTACATCACCCCCGAAACCATCGCCGCCGCCATCTTCGGCATCGCGGTCATCCATACCTTCTCCACCAAGTTCTTCGCCCATCTCGCCACCCGCCAGCCCAACCACGCGGGCTTCTGGCATCTGCTCGGCGAAGTGGAAGTGGTGTTCGGCTTCTGGTCGCTGGTGATGGTGGTGGCGCTGCTGCTGATGACCGGCCGCCACGAGACCGTGAAGTACGTCGAGGCGCGCAATTTCACCGAGCCGATGTTCGTATTCGTGATCATGGTGATCTCGGCCAGCAAGCCGATCTTGAACAGCGTGATTGCCGGCGTGCACGGTATCGCATCGTTGATCCCGGTGCGCCGCGCGTTGAGCGTGTTCTTCCTGTGCATGTCGATGGTGCCCTTGCTCGGCTCGCTGATCACCGAACCGGCCGCGATGACGCTCGCCGCGCTCATGCTGAAGGACTGCTATTTCCGCCGCGAGCTGTCCACCGAGCTCAAGTACGCGACGCTCGGCAGCCTGTTCGTGAATGTCTCCATCGGCGGCACGCTGACCAGCTTCGCCGCGCCGCCGGTATTGATGGTGGCGCACAAGTGGGGCTGGGATTCGGCCTTCGTATTCACTCACTTCGGCTGGAAGGCCGCGCTGGCGGTGTTCGCCACCGCGTTCATCGTGACCTGGCGCTTTCGCGGCGAACTGCTCGGCAAGGGCTGTTTCGACGGCGCCTGTTCGCAAATCGATACGCCCAAGAGCGTGGCCTTCATCCACATGCTTTTCTTGGCGGGGGTGGTGGTGTTTGCCCATCACACCGAGATCTTCATGGGCCTGTTCCTGTTCTTCCTCGGCTACACCGAGGCCTACAGCAAATACCAGGATCGCCTGATCCTGCGTGAGGGACTGTTGGTGGCGTTCTTCCTCGGCGGCCTGGTGGTGCTGGGCGGCCTGCAGAGCTGGTGGCTGCAAAGCGCGTTGACCGGCGTCGAGCCCAAGGTGCTGTACTACCTCGCCACCGCGCTGACGGCCATCACCGACAACGCCGCCCTCACCTATCTCGCCTCGCTGGTGGAAGGCGTGTCGCCCGAATATCAATACGCGGTGGTGGCGGGCGCCGTGACCGGCGGAGGTCTGACCATCATCGCCAATGCGCCGAATCCGGCCGGCGTCGCAATTCTGAAGTCGCACTTCACCGACGAGACCATCAGCCCCACGGCGCTGCTGTTGTCCGCCACGCCGCCGACCATCCTCGCCATACTCGCGTTCCAGGTACTCAGCGCCGGTAGCCGCCGGCGCCGCCGCGGCAGGCCTTGGCCACTCGCTATGTAGTGCTCTATATTCCGAGTCCGTTCCAGGAAACCCGCCCCCATGCGCGCCCTCCTCACCGCCCGCCCCCGACGACACGGCTGCCTGCTGGTGCTGTTGCTGGCCCTGGTATCGCTGCGGGCCGCGCCGCTGCGCGCCGAGGAGATCACCGTGTCGGCCGCCGCCAGCCTGAGTAATGCGTTCCGCGAGATGGCGTCGGCCTTCCAGGCCGAGCACGCCGAGGTCGAGGTGCTGCTCAACTTCGCGCCGTCCGACGCCCTCTTGCAGCAGCTCGGCGCCGGCGCGCCCATCGACGTGCTGGCCACCGCCGACGGCGAGACCATGGACAAGGCCGTCGAGCGCAAGCTCGTCGCACCGGCCACGCGCCGCGATTTCGCCGCCAACACCTTGGTGATGGTGACGCCGGCCGACAGTGCGCTCGGGCTGACTGCGCTCGCCGATCTCACGCAGCCGGCGGTCAAACGCATCGCGCTCGGCAATCCGGCCGGGGTGCCGGCCGGCCGCTACGCCCAGGGCGCGCTCCAACAGGCCGGCTTGTGGCCTTTGCCGACGGGCAAGGCGGTCTATGCGCAATCGGTACGGCAGGCGCTCGACTACGTGGCGCGCGGCGAAGTGGAGGCCGGCTTCGTCTACGCCACCGACGCGCGCATGCATGCCGACAAGGTCAAGGTCGCACTCGATGCCCCCACCGACCAAGCCATCATCTATCCGCTGGCTGTGACCCGCGACAGTCGGAACAAAGACAGCGCCGCCGCCTTCATCGCGTTCGTGATGTCAGCAAAAGGCCAGGCCGTGCTCGCGCGCTTCGGCTTCAAGGCGCCTTGAAACCGTGGACGCCGCCTGGCCCGCCCTGTTGTTGTCGCTGAAAGTCGCGAGTTGGGCGACTTTTATCAATGGCGTGCTGGGCGTGGCGGTCGGCTTCATGCTGGCGCGCGTGCGCTTCGCCGGTCGCGAGCTGCTCGACACCGTGCTGACCCTGCCCTTGGTGCTGCCGCCGACGGTGCTCGGCTATTACCTCCTGGTCGTGATCGGCAAGCACGGCGTGGTCGGCGCATGGCTGCATCAGCACTTCGGCGTGTCACTGCTCTTCACCTGGCAGGGCGCGGTGCTGGCCTCGACGCTGGTGTCTTTCCCGCTGGTGCTGAAATCGGCGCGCGCCGCCTTCGAAGGCGTCGAGGCGCAGTTCGAAAACGCCGCACGCGTGTTGGGTTTGAACGAATGGGCGGTGTTCTTCCGCGTCACCCTGCCGCTCGCCTGGCGCGGCATCCTCGCCGGCCTGTTGCTGACCTTCGCGCGGGCGCTCGGTGAATTCGGTGCGACGCTGATGGTAGCGGGCAGCATCCCCGGCCGCACCCAGACCTTGTCGGTGGCGGTCTACGAAGCGGTGCAGTCCGGCCAGGATGCGACCGCCAACCTGCTGGTTGCCATCACTTCCATTGCCTGCATGGCGGTGCTGCTGGCGGTGAGTCGGCTCGCGCCCGGGCGCATCGCGCCGCGCACGGTGTAAGGCCATGAGCTTCAGCGTCGACATCGAAAAGAGCGTGGGTGGCAAGGCGCGCCGCTTCACGCTCAAGGTCGCCTTCAGCACCCACGCGCAGCGCACCGTGATCTACGGGCCATCCGGCGCCGGCAAATCCATGCTGCTGCAGATCCTGGCGGGCCTCATCACGCCCGACTACGGCCGCGTGAGTTTCGCCGATGAACGCATCTTCGACAGCCGCGAAGGCGTCGACGTGCCGGCGCGCGCGCGGCGCTTCGGCTACCTGTTCCAGGACTATGCGCTGTTTCCGCAGTTGAGCGTGCGCCAGAACGTCGCTTTCGCGCTCAGCGAGGGCTGGCGCAATCCGCCGCCCCAGGCCCGCAACGCCGAGGTCTCCCGCTGGCTCACGACCTTCGAGCTCGATGCCGTCGCCCATCAGCGTCCCCATGAGCTGTCGGGCGGTCAGCGTCAACGCACCGCGCTCGCGCGCGCGCTGGTCAATCAACCGCGCGCGCTGTTGCTGGACGAACCTTTCGCGGCGCTCGATCCGGAGCTGCGCGCGCGCATGCGCCACGAGATGGATCAGCTGCTGAACGAAGTGGGCATCCCGATGGTGATGATCACCCACGATCCCGAGGATCTCGCCTGGTTCGGCGCGGCCAGCATTCACCTGCGCGATGGCGCGGTCAGTGACGCGCCGTCGCCGGCGCTGATACAACACGGGCCGCGCCTGGCGGTGGTGCGGGCGCCGGCCGAATGAGCGGGCGCACGCCGCCGAGTCTCGAAGTGGCGGCCGATCTGTGGCTGTCACTCGGCGGACAGAACATTGCGAGTGCGCGACGCCTGGCGCTGCTCGCGGCGATAGCGCGCGAAGGCTCGATCACGCAGGCCGCCAAGGCCGCCGGCCTGTCCTACAAGGGCGCGTGGGATGCCATCGAACAGATGAGCAATCTCGCCGGCGAGCCGCTGGTGACGCGCACCGTCGGCGGCAAAGGTGGCGGTCAGACGCTGCTGACCGCGCGCGGCCAGCGCCTGGTGGATAATTTCGCCGACATCCAGCGTGAACACGCGCGCTTCCTCGAACGATTGAACGAGCGCGCGCGTGGCTTTCGCGAAGACTTTGCCCTGCTCGAGAACGCCGCCATGAAAACCAGCGCACGCAACCAGTTCGCCGGCACCGTCGAAACCGTGCGCCACGGCGCGGTCAACGACGAAGTGATCGTGAAGATCATCGGCGAGCAACGCATCGTCGCCACCATCACCTGCGACAGTCGCGCCAGCCTAGGTCTGGAAGTCGGCACGCGCGCCATCGCGCTGGTCAAATCCTCGTCCATCATCATCATGCGGCCCGAGGGTGGGACGCGCCTCTCGGCGCGCAACCAGCTGGCCGGCGCCGTCAGCCGCCTGGTGCCGGGCGCGGTCAACAGCGAGGTGGTACTGGATCTCGTCGGCGGCGGCAGCATCGCCGCCATCGTCACCAACGAAGGCGTCGAGTCCCTGGAGCTCGCGATCGGGGTGCCGGCCATGGCGGTGTTCAAGGCTTCCAGCGTGATCCTCGGCGTGGCGGCCTGAGCCGACGCGCCCGGGGGGGGGGTGCGGGCCCGCGGGTTTCCCCTGGGGCCAGGGGGCGGGGGGGGCGGGGGGCCCCCCCCGGGGGGGAAGGAGGGTAGGGGGGGGGGGGGCCCCCCGCGGGCCCGGGGGGGCGCGCCCCCGGGGGGGGGGGGGTCCGGGGGGAGGGGACCCCCCGGCCGGGGTCCCCCGGCGGGAAGGGGGGGGGCGGCGCCCCCGCTCCCGCCTTGGCCGGGGGCGGGGGGGGGGGCGCCGGGGGCCCGGGGCTTGGGGGGGGGGGCGGGGGGCCGGGCCCCCGGGAAAGCTAGGCTTGACGCCCCGCTTATTTTTTTTTTTTGAGGGATTCGGGGGAGGGGGGGGGGGGGGGTCGGTTCCCGGGGGGGGGGGGGTCCCCGGGGGGGGGGAAGGGAGGGGGAATAAGGCCGGGGGGTGGGGGGGGTTGGCCCCCCCGGCGGGGGGGGGGGGGAAAAGGGGAGGGGGCCCCGGGGGGGGGGCCCGGGGGCGCGGGGGGGGGGGCGGGGGGGGGGGGGGGGGGGCGGGCCGAGAGGGGGGGGGGCCAGGAGGGGGGGGGGGGGCGGGGGGGGGGAGGGGGGGGCGGGGCGGGGCCGCCCCCCCCCCGCCCCCTCCCCCGGGGGGGGCCCCGGGGGGGGGGGATAATTTAGGGGGGAGGAGGGGGGGGAAAAATTCCTCTTCAAGTTGAAGGAAGGGGGGAGAGGGGGTTTGGGGGGGGGGGGGGGGTTTCGCCAGTAAAAAGGGGGGAGGGGGGGGGACGAAAAGGGGGCCCCCCCCCGGGGGGGCGCCGGGGGGGGGCGGGGGGGGCGAAGGGGGCCCGAGCCCCTCCCCTGGGAGATGGGGGGGGGGGGAGGGGAGAGAGGTTGGGGGGGGGGGGGGGGCTGGGGGGGGGGGGGGTTTTCTGGGGGGGGGGGGGAGGCGCCGCCCTGGGGGGTTTGGGGGGGGGGGCCGGGCGGTTGGCCGGGGGGCCCCCCGGGGGGGCGGGCCCGGGAGGGCTCGGGACTAGGGGGGGGGGGGGGGGGGGCCGGGGGGGGGGCCGTGGGCGGGGGGGCCCGGGGGAAAAGAGAACAGGGGGGGGAGGGGGCGGCCGGGGGGAGCCCCGATCCATCGCGCGTCCAAGCCAAGGACGCGGGTGATTTCAGTACACTTGCGCGACGCACACCGGCACGGACATCTTCACCATGCAACACATCACCCACTGGATAGACGGACAGCGCTGGCAAGGCCAGGCGCCGCGCAGCGGCCCGGTATTCAATCCCGCCACCGGCGTGCAGAGCGCGGTGGTCGATTTCGCCGACGCCACGCTGGTCGATGCCGCCGTCGATGCCGCGAGCCGCGCCTTCGACAGCTGGCGCCATGCATCGCTCGCGCAGCGCAGCCAGGTGCTGTTCGCATTCCGTCAGCTCGTGCACACCCATCGCGAGGAACTCGCGGCCATCATCACCCGCGAACACGGCAAGGTGTTGTCCGATGCGCTCGGCGAAGTGACGCGTGGCCTCGAAGTGGTGGAGTTCGCCTGCGGCATTCCCCACCTGTTGAAAGGCGGCTACTCGGAATCGGCCTCGTCGGGCGTCGACGTCTATGCCATCCGTCAGCCGCTCGGCGTGTGCGGCATCATCTCGCCGTTCAATTTCCCGGTGATGGTGCCCATGTGGTTCTTTCCCATCGCCATCGCCTGCGGCAATACCGTGGTGGTCAAGCCCAGCGAGAAAGATCCTTCCGTCAGCCTGCGCATCGCCGAGCTGTGGCGGGAAGCGGGCTTGCCGGACGGCGTGTTCAATGTCGTCAATGGCGACAAGCCGGCGGTCGATCGATTGCTGGAACATCCCAAGGTGAAGGCCTTGTCCTTCGTCGGTTCGACCGCGATTGCCAAGAGCATCTACGAGACCGGCGCGCGTCACGGCAAGCGCGTGCAGGCGCTCGGCGGCGCCAAGAACCACATGGTGGTATTGCCGGACGCCGATCTCGAGCTCGCCGCCGATGCCGCCATCAACGCCGCCTTCGGCTCGGCCGGCGAGCGCTGCATGGCGATCTCGGCACTGATCGCGGTCGAGCCGGTGGCCGATGCGCTGGTCGCCGCCATCACGCAACGCATGGCGAAGCTCCGCACCGGCGACGGCACGCGCGCCGTCGACATGGGGCCGCTGGTGACGTGTGCGCATCGCGACAAGGTGGCCGGCTATATCGACGCCGGCGTGCGCGAAGGTGCACGCCTGGTGGTGGACGGCCGCGGCATCGCCGTTGACGGCGCGGCCGATGGCTACTGGCTGGGGCCGACCTTGTTCGATTGCGTCACGGAAGACATGAGCATCTACCGCGATGAAATCTTCGGGCCGGTGCTCGGCGTGACGCGCGTGCCGTCCTACAGCGAGGCGCTGCGCCTCGTGAACGAACACGTCTACGGCAACGGCACCGCCATCTTCACCCGCGACGGCGGCGCCGCGCGACGCTTCCAGCACGAAGTGGAAGTCGGCATGGTCGGCATCAACGTGCCGATACCGGTGCCGGTCGCCTATTACTCTTTCGGCGGCTGGAAGGCCTCGCTGTTCGGCGACAGCCATGCCCATGGCACCGAGGGTGTGCATTTCTTCACCCGTGGCAAGGTGGTGACGAGCCGCTGGCCCGACCCCAGCCAGGGCGGCATCAACCTGGGCTTTCCGCAGAACAAGTAGCCCGCCGGTGCGGGCGGGCGGGCGCGCGGGCGGGCGCCCCAGGGCACGCCGCGGGGCGGGGCCCGGCGGGGGAGAAGGGCGACGGATCGCCTAATCGACGGCAAGACGACCTCGGGGTCACGGATGCTCCTGACGGACGCGGCAGAACAATTTTTATCCTGCCGGGTCGCATTCGGATCCCCGCGCTGCGCAGGCTGAAGCCCGCCTCGATCAAATCTGGCGAATGAATTCGCCTCAGGCTGCATCCCGCCAGCAACGCGGCCTCTTGTGGGTCAGCGCCGCGACACCCCACGGTGCAGCGTATCCGTCAATTTCGCCACCGCCGCCTTCGCTTCCGGCACCAATCCCACTCCGCCCTGCTCGGCGTGCGCGATGATCTGCGCACGCATGCGCGGGTCCCAGAAGCGCGTGAGATGGGCGGTGATGACGTCCACCGCGTTGTCGGGATCGGCCACCTGGTTGGCGGCGATGTCGTTGAGCATTTCAACCAGGCGTTCGATGTGCATGGATTATTCGCTTTGGCCGTCGACGATGCGCGCGGCATGGGAGTAGATGACGAGGTCGGGTCCGCGCACGAAGGCGGCGAGCGTGAGTTGCGTGTCTTCGGCCAGGCGCACGGCGCGCGCGGTCGGCGCCGACACGGCGGCCAGCACATCGATGCCGGCGACGGCAGCCTTCATGACGATTTCATAGCTGGCGCGACAGGTGACGAGCGCGAAGCCCGGCCCGAATCCACCCTTGATGCGCGCGCCTATGAGCTTGTCGAGGGCATTATGGCGGCCGATGTCCTCGCGCACCGCCAGCACTTCGCCGTCGACGCTGACCCAGGCCGCGGCATGCACCGCACCGGTCACGCGATTCATGGGTTGGCGTGCGGCCAGGGCCAGGCTGGCGCGCGCGATCGCGGCCCGCGTCACGCGCGTGGCGCCGTGCACCGGCGGCGGCGTATGCAGCGCGTCTTCCACCATGCGCTTGCCGCACAGGCCACAGCCCGAACGGCCGGCGATGGCGCGCTGCGCCGCACCTGCGGCGTCGACGCGCGACGGGATGGTCAGGTCGAGCTCGATACCGTTATCGAGCGCGCGCTGCTCGACGAGCAGCAGCTCACGCGGCTGGGCTACCAAGCCCTCGGTCAAGGCAAAGCCCAGCGCGAAGTCGTCGAGATCGGCCGGTGACATCAGCATCACCGCGTGCGGCTCGCCATTGCACAACACCGCCACCGGCGTTTCCTCGGCGAGCTGGTCGACCACGGTCGCGGCCGCGCCATCACGCCAGCGCGTGACCGTCATGGGCGTGACGGGCGCGGGCGTGAGCGGCGCGCTCAAGGCGTCAGCGACTGAGGGTTGCGCGCTCATCGAGGAATTTCTTCTGCTCGTCGCTGAAGCGGCGATAGCGTTCCTGCCAGGCGGAGGGATGGGTGACTTTCACCACCTGCACCGCCGTCACCTTGTATTCCGGGCAGTTGGTCGCCCAGTCGGAATGCTCGGTGGTGATGACATTGGCGCCCGATTCCGGGAAATGGAAAGTGGTGTAGACCACGCCCGGCTGCACCGCCTCGCTGACCCGCGCGCGCAGCACCGTTTCACCGGCGCGACTCTTGATGCCGACCCAATCGCCGTCCACCACGCCGCGCGTCTCGGCATCATGGGGATGGATCTCGAGACGGTCTTCCTGGTGCCACAAGGAATTGCTGGTGCGCCGCGTCTGCGCGCCGACGTTGTACTGCGAGAGGATGCGGCCGGTGGTGAGGATCAAGGGGTACTTGTCGTTGCTGCGCTCGTGGGTCGGCACGTAGGGCGTCAACATGAAGCGGCCGAGCCCGCGCGTGAACGTCTGTTCGTGCATGGTCGGCGTGCCGGCCGGCGTCTCGTCGTTGCACGGCCACTGGATGCTGCCGAGTTCGTCGATGCGCGCGAAGCTGACGCCGGCGAAGCTCGGTGTCAGGCGTGCGATCTCGTCCATGATTTCCGACGGGTGCCGGTAGTGCATCTCGTAACCGAGCGCCGCCGACAAGGCCAGCGTCGCTTCCCAGTCGGCCTTGCCTCCCAGCGGCGGCATGACCTTGCGCACGCGCGAGATGCGACGCTCGGCATTGGTGAAGGTGCCGTCCTTCTCGAGGAAGGACGATCCGGGCAGGAACACGTGGGCGAACTTCGCCGTTTCATTCAGGAACAAGTCCTGCACGATGATGCATTCCATCGCTTCCAGCGCCGCCGTCACGTGCTGGGTGTCGGGATCGGACTGCGCGATGTCCTCGCCCTGCACGTACAGCGCGCGGAAACTGCCATCCAGCGCCGCTTCGAACATGTTGGGAATGCGCAGGCCCGGCTCGGCATCGAGGTGCACGCCCCACGCCGCTTCGAACAGGATGCGCGTGGCGCTGTCGGCAACATGCCGGTAGCCCGGGAACTCGTGGGGGAACGAACCCATGTCGCACGAGCCCTGCACGTTGTTCTGACCGCGCAGCGGATTGACGCCCACGCCCTCGCGACCGAGGTTGCCGGTGGCGAGCGCGAGGTTGGCGATGCCCATCACGGTGGTCGAGCCCTGGCTGTGTTCGGTCACGCCGAGGCCGTAATAGATGGCGGCGTTGCCGCCCGTCGCATACAGGCGCGCGACCGCGCGCAATTCGGCCGCCGCTACGCCGGTGATGGATTCGGTCTGCTCCGGCGCATGTTCTTCGCCGCCGATGAAGCGCTTCCATTTCTCGAAGGCCGGCCCTTCGCAGCGCCTGGCGACGAAATCTTCATCCACCAGGTTTTCGGTCACGATCACGTGCGCGATGGCGTTGACCAGCGCGACATTGGTGCCGGGTTTCAGTTTCAAATGATGGGCCGCCGCCACGTGCGGCATGCGCACCAGGTCGATACTGCGCGGGTCGACGACGATGAGCTTGGCGCCTTCGCGCAGGCGCTGAATCATGCGCGAAGCGAACACCGGGTGGCCGTCGGTGGGATTGGCGCCGATCACCATGATGACGTCGGCATGCTCGACCGAATCGAAAGCCTGGGTACCGGCCGATTCACCCAGGGTCTGCTTCAGACCATAGCCGGTCGGCGAATGGCACACGCGCGCGCAGGTATCGACGTTGTTGTTGCCGAAGGCCGCGCGCACCAGTTTCTGCACGAGATAGGTTTCTTCGTTGGTGCAGCGTGAAGAGGTGATGCCGCCGACCGCGTCCTTGCCGTACTTGGCCTGGATGCGCTTGATCTCGCTGGCGGCGTGGGAGATGGCTTCTTCCCACGACACTTCCCGCCATGGCTCGTGTATGGAAGCGCGGATCATCGGCGAGGTGATGCGATCGGGATGAGTGGCGTAGCCGAAAGCAAAACGGCCCTTGACACAGGAATGGCCGCGGTTGGCCTGACCGTCCTGGCTGGGCACCATGCGAATGACTTCCGCGCCCTTCATCTCGGCGCGGAACGAACAGCCGACACCGCAATAGGCGCAGGTCGTGACCACGCTGTGCTCGGGCTGGCCACGCGCGATGATGGATTTCTCGCTGAGGGTGGCGGTCGGACAGGCCTGCACACAGGCGCCGCAGGACACGCAGTCCGAGGCCAGGAAGCTCTGCTCGACGCCGGCACTGACATGGGAATCGAAGCCGCGCCCGGCGATGGTCAGCGCGAACGTGCCCTGCACGTCGGCGCAGGCGCGCACGCAGCGCGAGCACACGATGCATTTGCTGGCATCGAAAGTGAAATAGGGATTGCTCTCGTCCTTGGGCAGACTGCAATGGTTCTCGCCGGCGTAGCCATAACGCACTTCGCGCAGGCCCACCGCGCCCGCCATGTCCTGCAGTTCGCAATGGCCATTGGCCGGGCAGGTCAGGCAATCGAGCGGATGGTCGGAGATGTAGAGCTCCATGACGTTGCGCCGGAGGGTGCCCAGGCGATCGTTCTGGGTGGTGACCTTCATGCCCGCCGCGGCCGGCGTGGTGCACGAGGCCGGCGTGCCGCGCCGGCCTTCGATCTCGACCAGGCACAGCCGGCACGAGCCGAAGGCCTCCAGGCTGTCGGTCGCGCACAGCTTGGGCACGCCGATGCCGGCGATGGCCGCCGCGCGCATCAGCGACGTGCCTTTCGGCACCGTCACGCTGTGGCCGTCGATGGTGAGGGTGACCAGTTCGGCGGATGCCACCGCCGGGGTACCGAGATCGTGTTCGTCTATGCATCGCATGGTGCTTGCTCCGTCTTCGCGTCAGGCCGCGTCGCGGCCGGCGCGTACGAAATCGTCGGGAAAATGTTCCAGCGCCGACAACACCGGGAACGGCGCCATGCCGCCCAGTGCGCACAGCGAGGCGCTGATCATGGTGTCGCACAGTTCACGCAGCGTGGCGAGATTACGCGCCACCTCGCGGCCGGCCATGATGTGCTCGATGAGTTCGCGGCCGCGCACCGAGCCGATACGACAGGGCGTGCACTTGCCGCAGGATTCCACCGCGCAGAATTCCATCGCGAAGCGCGCCATCACCGCCATGTCGACACTGTCGTCGAACACCACCACGCCGCCATGGCCGAGCATGGCCTTGCGCGCGGTGAAGGATTCGTAATCGAGCGGCGTGTCGAAATGCGCGGGCGGCAGGTAAGCGCCCAGCGGCCCGCCGACCTGCGCGGTGCGCACCGCCCGTCCGCTGGCGCTGCCGCCGCCCCAGTCGAAGATGAGTTCGGCCAGCGTCAGGCCGAAGGCTTTCTCGATGAGACCGCCGTGCTTGACGTTGCCGGCCAGTTGAAACGGCTGTGTGCCGCGCGAACGGCCGCGTCCGTATTCACCGTAGAACTGCGCGCCCTTGGCGAGGATGACCGGCACGGTAGCGAGCGTCAGCACGTTGTTGACCACGGTCGGTTGACCGAACAGCCCCTTGTGCGCCGGCAGCGGCGGCTTGAAGCGAATTTGGCCGCGCTTGCCTTCGATGCTTTCCAGCAGCGAGGTTTCTTCGCCACAGATATAGGCGCCGGCGCCGCGTCGCACTTCGAGCGTGAAGGCGCGGCCGCTGCCGAGGATGTCGGCGCCGAGGTATCCGCCCGCCGTGGCGACCTCGATGGCGGTGCGCATGGCACGCTCGGCGTGCGGATATTCACTGCGAATGTAGACGTAGCCGTGGCTGGCGCCAACGGCGAGAGCGGCGATGCTCATGCCTTCGATGAGCATGAGCGGATCACCTTCCATGAGCATGCGATCGGCGAAGGTACCGGAGTCGCCTTCGTCGGCATTGCACACGATGTACTTGTGCGTGCCCGCCGCCTCGGCGACGGTCTTCCACTTGATGCCGGCCGGGAAGGCCGCGCCGCCGCGCCCGCGCAGGCCGCTGTCGGTGACGGCCTTGATGATGTCGGTCGGCGCCATGGCCAGCGCCGCGCGCAGGCCGGCGAAACCATCGTGGGCGAGATAGTCGTCCAGCGACAGCGGATCGGTCACGCCAACCCGCTGGAATGTCAGACGCTCCTGGTTGCGCAACCAGTCCAGGGCGTCGGTTGCTCCGAGCGCCAGGGGATGCTTGGCGGCATTGTGGAAATTCGCCTCGAAGAGACTCGCGACGTCGCGCGCCCTGACCGGGCCATAGGCATGACGGCGCCCCGCGACCTCGACTTCCACCAGGGGTTCGAGCCAGTACATGCCGCGCGAGCCGTTACGCACGAGCTTGATGGCGACGCCGCGCGCCTGCGCCTCGCGGATGATGGCCTTGGCCACCGCCTCGGCGCCAACCGCCAACGCCCCGGCATCGCCGGGCACATAGACCGTGATGACACTCATGGCTCGACCTCCGCCACGCCGCGCGCCAGGGCTTCCAGTGTTTCGAGATCGAGCCGGCCGTGAAGTTCGCCGTCGAGCATGGCATTGGGCGCGCAGGCGCAGGCGCCGAAGCAGTAGGCGGCCTCGAGGGCGATGCCGTCGCCGCTCACATTCTCATCGGGGCCGAGGCCGAGGCGCTGGCGCAAGGCCGCTTCCAGCGCCGCGCCGCCCATGGACTGGCAGGCTTCGGCGCGACACAGGCGCAGCACGCGGCGTGCCGGCGGCGCATGCTTGAAGTCGTGATAGAAACTGATGACCCCGTGCACGTCGGCACGGGACAGGTTGAGATGGGCGGCGATGCTGTCGAGGGCGTCGTCGGGGATGTAGCCCAGCGCATCCTGGATGGCGTGCAATACCGGCAGCAGGGCGCCTGGCGCGGCACCGTGTTCGGCGAGCGCGCGGGTCGTGGCTTGCTGCCGTTCCGAGTGAGAAACGGTCATGCTTACTCCAACGAACCCCATCGACGCCCGCGCCGTCCGACGGATTCAGTTCATGTCGGTGAACGTCGAGCAGGCGTGACGGCCATGACCCATGTCATGACGTGCCGCAGACCGCCCCTCGATCCTACAAATGATGATAGCACCAAGTACGCGGCGCTGAAGCTGACAAGCGGCGGTGCGACGGTTGCCCGGCTCTGTGGGTCAGACTTCAGTCTGACACCGTGCCGTCACCATACGCAGAGGTACGCCAGTGGCTGTCCGACGGAAGTCGGACCCACGATGAAGGGCAATTCCCGATGGGCCCTCACACCCGCTCGAACACCGCCGCCAGCCCTTGGCCGCCGCCGACGCACATGGTCTCCAGACCATAGCGGCCGTTGCGGCGTTTGAGTTCATGCAGGAGCGTGGTGAGGATGCGCACGCCGGTGGCGCCGATCGGATGGCCGAGCGAAATGCCCGAGCCATTGACGTTCAGGCGGCTCGGGTCGTGCCAGTCCCAGCCCTTCAACACCGCCAGCGCCTGCATGGCAAAGGCTTCGTTGAGTTCGACCAGGTCGAGCTTGTCGAATGTGAGGCCATTGCGCGCAAACAGCTTGTTGACCGCCGGCACCGGGCCGATGCCCATGCAGGCCGGCTCGCAGCCGCTCGAGGCCCAGCTGTGCAGCCAGGCCATCGGCTCCAAGCCGAGTTCGGCGAGCTTGTCTTCCGCCACCACCAGGCAGGCGGCGGCGGCATCGTTCTGCTGGCTGGAATTGCCGGCGGTGACGGTGCCGTCCTTCAGCACCGGGCGCAGCTTGGCGAGGCTCTCCATGCTGGTCTCGGCGCGGATGCCTTCGTCCTTCTGGAACACCAGCGGCGCGCCCTTGGCCTGCGGCACTTCGAGGGCGATGACTTCCGCGGCGAAGCGTCCCTCGGCCCACGCCGCGGCGGCCTTGCGATGGCTGTCGACGGCGAAGGCGTCGGCCTGTTCACGCGTGATGCCGTACTGGCGGCCGACGTTTTCCGCGGTCTCGGGCATGCCCGAGATGTAACCGAAACGCGCCTCGGGCTGCGAGCGTTCGCGGCCGCGCTGCAGGCGGTCGTGCATGGTCACCGAGCCGGCGCGCGAGCCCCAGCGCAGGTCGGTGGTGTAGTACTCGATGTTGCTCATGCTCTCGACGCCGGCCGCCACCACCACGTCGGCGGCGCCGGTGGCGACGATCATGGCGGCGTCGATCACCGCCTGCAGGCCCGAGCCGCAGCGCCGGTCGACGGTATAGCCGGGCACTTCGATGGGCAGACCGGCGGCCAGCGCCGCGTAGCGCGCGATGCACGGCGCCTCGCTCGAGGCATAGGACTGCGCGATCACGACTTCGTCGATGCGCGCGGGCTCGATGCCGCTGCGCTCGACCACGGCTTTCAACACCGCGCTGGCCAGCAGGTCGGCGGTGAGCGGTCGTAAGGATCCGCCAAAACCGCCGACGCCGGTACGCAAGGGACTCACTATCGCTGCACGGCGCATGGCACGGCCTCTTTTCTATGATTCGGGAATGTTCGCATGAAGCACGCGCGTCGAGACCCGCGCCGCTACAGGCGCTCGTCGTCTTCCGCGCGCCACGGTGGGCTGACGACCGCCACGAAACGCAGGCGTTCGTCACCGATGTTGTCTATCCACTGCTCGGCCTCGGCCGGGATCACGCAGGCATCGCCGACGCCGAGTTCGCGCGTGTCGGCATCGATATGCATGCGGCCGCGACCGTTCAGGATGAAATAGATCTCGGTCTGGCGCAGGCGATGGCGGTAACTGCTCTCGCCCACTTCGACTTCGGCGATGGCGAACGAATAGGGCAAGTCCACCTCGTCCTGGGCGGGATGCAGCAGCTCGAAGATGCGACAGCCATCGTTGGCCAGCAGCGGCGCGCAATCGGCGAGGCGTTTGCTGAACATCGCGCGCGCCTCAGTCGAGCTCGAATTTCGAGCGCCAGTCCTCATCGTCGACGAGCGGCGTCTGCTGCTCTTTCAGCAGCACGAAGGAACCGATCACCAGCGCATCCATCTCGGTGCGCATGAAGCAGCGCCAGCTGTCCAGCGGCGAACACACCACCGGTTCGCCGCGCACGTTGAAGCTGGTGTTGACCACCACCGGGCAGCCGGTCAAGGCGTGAAAGCGACTGATCAGGGCGTGGTAGCGCGGATTGGTGTCGGCATAAACGGTCTGGATACGCGCCGAGTAATCGACGTGGGTCACCGCCGGAATGGTCGAGCGCGGCACGTTGAGACGCTCGATGCCGAACAGCGCCGCCTGCTCGGCGCTGGGCGCGATCCGTTGCTCGGCGCGCACGCCGGCCACCAGCAGCATGTAGGGCGAATCGCCGTCGAGCTCGAACCACTCGGCCACGTGTTCGCGCAGCACCGACGGCGCGAACGGCCGGAAGCTCTCGCGATACTTGATCTTGAGATTCATCACCGACTGCATGCGCGGCGAACGCGGGTCGCCGAGGATGCTGCGGCCACCGAGTGCGCGCGGCCCGAATTCCATGCGGCCCTGGTGCCAGCCCACGACTTTCTCGTCCGCCAACAGGCGCGCGGCACTGTCGATGAAGCTTTGTTCATCCACATGCCGCTGGTAGACCGCGCCCACTTCGTCGAGCGCGCGCGCAATCTCGTCATCGCTGTTGCACGGGCCGAGATAGGAACCGCGCATGCGGTCATGCACGCCGTCGGCCACGCGCGGCTGGCCCAGCACCTTGTGATGGATGGTCAGCGCCACGCCCAGCGCGCCGCCGGCATCGCCCGCCGCCGGCTGGATCCACAGGCGCTTGAACGGGCCTTCGCGCAGCAAACGGCCATTGGCCACGCAGTTGAGCGCCACGCCACCGGCCAGGCACAGGTTTTCCATGCCGGTCTCGCGCTGCACGTGCCGCGCCATGCGCAGCACCGCTTCCTCGGTGACGACCTGGATCGATGCGGCGATGTCCATTTCCCTTTGCGTCAACGGCGCCTCGGCGCCGCGTGGCGGCCCGCCGAACACGTCGTTGAAGGACGGCGAGGTCATGGTCATTCCGTCGAGATAGCCGAAGTGGCGCATGTCGAGCTTGAGCGAGCCGTCGTCCTTCAACTCGACCAATTCGGAAAGAATGCGGTCGACGTAACGCGGCTCGCCGTAGGGTGCCAGGCCCATGAGTTTGTATTCGCCGGAATTGACCTTGAAGCCGGTGTAATAGGTGAAGGCGGAATACAAAAGGCCGAGCGAATGCGGGTAGTGGAGTTCCGCCAGCAGCTTGAGATCGGCGCCGCGCCCGACGCCGTAGGACGAGGTCGCCCATTCGCCGACGCCATCGACCGTCAACACCGCGGCCTCGGCGAAGGGCGACGGGTAGAAGGCGCTGGCGGCATGGGATTCATGATGTTCGGCGAACAGGATCTCGCCTTCGAAGTCCGGCAGCTCGCGCGCGATCATGGTGCGCGTGAAGAGTTTTTCCTTCAGCCACACCGGCATCGCCGCGAGGAAGGATTTCAGGCCGCGCGGCGCTACACCAAGATATTGCTCGAGCAGGCGCTCGAACTTGAGCAGCGGCTTGTCGTAGAAGCCGACATTGTCGACCGCCGCGAGACCGATGCCGGCCTCGGCCAGCACGTAGTCAATGGCATGGCGCGGAAACTCCGCGTCGTGCTTCTTGCGCGTGAAGCGCTCTTCCTGGGCGGCCGCGACGATGTCGCCGTCACGCACCAGGCAGGCGGCCGAGTCGTGATAGTAGGCCGAAATGCCGAGTACGGTAGCCATCAGAATTGGTGTCGGTAACTGTCCGCCGAACGCTCCTGCGACTCGCGCCGCACCCAGTGGGAGTCCGTCGCCTCGCCCATGCGGCGCGACAGGGGATCACTGCCCAGCCGGCGCAGCCAGCCGATCGGGGTGAAGACGAGGTAATAGAGTAGCGCCAGGATGAGGGTGGTGTTGATGCGGCCAAGCACGTGGGCCATCGCCATCCATGCCTTCTCCACCGGCGCCAGCCATTGCGGCGCCAAGGCGCCGCCCAGCATCAGCGGCGCGCCGATGGCGGCCAGCAGCATCGGCGCCAGCGTATGGCCACGCCACCATGACCAGGTGGCGAGCAGCATGAAGACCCCGCCGACCACCAGGCCGAATTTGCGCAGATGCGCGCGCGTGTCCGCACTCATGTCAGAACAGGGTGTAGATGAAGGGCGCGACCACCGACCCCTGGCTCAGCACCAACAGGCCACCGAAAAGAATCATGACGACGATGATCGGGCCCAGCCACCATTTCTTGCGCGCGCGCAGAAAAGCCCAAATCTCGCCCAGGGTCGATACCTTCTTCGCCATCGCGACGACTTCCTCGATGCTTGCGTCCACGGATCCGTCACGCCGACAGCGCGACACTCGCCGCTAGGGTGCCATGAAAAGCAGAATTTTTCCGCCCCGTGGCAATCCTCGAAGCGCACTGCGCGGGGCGCAACGTTCAGCCATCGAGGAAGCGTCGCAGCAAGGCCACCATGCGCATGCCGGCATCGCCGTCGCCGTACTCGGCGATGTCGACACGCGGCGTCACGTAGTGCGGCTGGGTCCACAGCCGGTTCCAGCCGGCCACCAGGGTCTCGGTCCATTCGGTGTCGTCACGCAGGGTGACGCAGGGCACGCGGTGGAAATAGGCTTCCTTCTGCACGCCGCCGGAGTCGGTCAGCACCAGCGCGGCGCCGCCCAGCAGCGCGTGCATGTCGAAATAGCCCAGCGGCTCGACCAGGTTCAGTCCCTCGGTGCCGATGGCGAAGCGCGCCAGCACCTGGCGCGTGCGCGGATGCAGCGGCAGCACCACCGGGCGCCCGCCCGCCGTCTCGCGCACGTGGGCCAGCAAGGCGCGCAGGCGCGCTTCGCTGTCGGTGTTCTCGCTGCGATGAAGCGTGCACAGCACGTAGTCGCCCGGCGTGAGCGCAAGGCGCGTGAGGATGTCCGATTGCCGTTGCGCGGCGCGGCGCGCGTGGAGCGTCGCGTCGTACATGATGTCGCCGGTGTGATGCACACCGGCGGTGATGCCTTCGTTGGCGAGATGCGAGACCGCATCGAAGGTCGGACAGAACAGCAGCGCGCTCACGTGATCGGTCAACACGCGATTGATCTCTTCCGGCATGCGCCGATTGAACGAACGCAAGCCGGCCTCGACGTGCGCCACCGGGATGTGCAGCTTGGCGGCCGCCAAGGCGCCGGCGAGCGTGGAATTGGTATCACCGTAAACCAGCACCAGCGCCGGCTGGGTGTCCTGCAACACCTGCTCTATCGCCTCCAGCATGCGCCCGGTCATCTGGCCGTGAGGGCCGCCGTGGATGTCGAGATGGAAGCGCGGCGCGGGGATGTCCAATTCGCGGAAGAACACCTCCGACATGTTGTCGTCGAAGTGCTGGCCGGTGTGGACCAGCCATTCTTCGAAGCCGGGTTCGCCGCGCAGCGCGCGGCTCAGGGCCGCGGCCTTGATGAATTGCGGGCGGGCGCCGACGATGGTGACGATGCGATGACTCATGCTGTTCCCGTGAGGTGCTGCCGCGCGGCGCGGCACAGTTGCGGCGCTCAGAGGGCGAGGAAGGATACCGCAGCCCGCAAGCTGCTGTCGGCCGCCGCGGCGCGGTCGAGAAATCCCGCCAGGTCCGTTTCGGCGATGGCGTAGGGATAATCGCTGCCGGCGAACACCCGCCCCGGCGCGAATTCGTTCATGAGATAGGCGAGGTAATCGGCGTCGTAGACCAGGCTGTCGTAGTAGCAGCGCGCGGCGTAGTGGTGGGGCGGATGGGGCAACAGGCCGTTGAAACCGTCGCTCGTCAACCAGCCCTGCTTGAGCCTGTGGGTGAGCGGGATGACGGCGCCGCCGCCGTGACTGAAGCCGATGCGCAGCCGCGCATGGCGCTCCAGCACGCCGGCACGAATGAGATGCATGGCCGCCAGGCCGGTATCGAGCGGAAACGCGGCGAATGGCACGAGATCGGGGAAGTCCTTGAGGCGCTCGGCGCCGACCGGATGCAGTGCATGCACGAACACCGCCATGCCGAGACGCTCGCACTCGGCATGGAAGGCTTCGAAGCGCGCATCGCCCGGCATCACGCCATTGATGTTGCTGCCGACCTGCACACCCTTGAAGCCGTCCGCCTTGAGCCTCTCGAGTTCCGCGCACGCGAGTTCCACGTCCTGCAAGGGCACCATGCCGAGCGCGTGAAACCGCCGCGGCGCGCGCGCCACCATTTCACCAAGCTGGTGATTGACGTAGCGCGCGAGTTGCAGGCCATCGCCGGGCGAGAACCAGTAGGACAAGAGTTCCGGCATCGGCGACAGCGCTTGCACGGCGACGCCATCGCGATCCATGTCCTCGATGCGCCGCGCGACGTCCCAGGAGCGCGCATCGAGTTCACGAAACGCCTTGCCGGCGAATTCGATCACGGCGCGCTCGGCGCCCTGCATGCACATGCACGGCCAGCGCGGATTGCTGTCCGGCGAGGGATTGGCGGGAAAGTTCGCCGGCACCACGTGCGTGTGCACGTCGATGACGGTGGCGGCGGCCAGCTCAGCCATCACAGCATGGTGCTGCCGCCGTTGACGCTCAGCACCTGGCCGGTGACATAGCTCGCTTCGTCGCTCGCGAGGTAGGCGACCATCGACGCCACTTCTTCCATGCGCCCCGGCCGGCCCATGGGGATCACGGCGTTGAACTGCATGACCCAGGGATCGTTCCTGGCCATCAGTTCTTCCACCATCGGCGTCGCCACCATGCACGGCGCGACGGTATTGACGGTGATGTTGCGCGTCGCGAATTCGCGCGCAAGCCCGGTGGTGAGCCCATGCATGCCGCCCTTGGCGGCATTGTAGGCGGCGTGTTCGGGCAGGCCGTTGCGCACCGAGTCGGCGCCGATGTTGATGATGCGGCCGCCGCCCTGGGCGAGCATCAGCGGCAGCACGGCGTGACAACACCACAGCACCGTCCACAGGTTGCGGTCTATGGTTTGCTTCAAGGTCTCGGCGGTGTGCTCGAGGAACGGCCGGATCACACCGCCGCCGGCGTTGTTGACCAGGATGTCGATGCGTCCAAACAGCGCGTGGGTGAGCGCCATCATGTCACGCACGGTGTGCTCGTCACTGAGATCGCCGACGAAGCCGGTGGCGTCGTGCGGCAGGCGCGCGGCCGCCTGTTCGGCGCGCGCGTCGATGTCGGCCACGCACACGCGCGCGCCATCGGCCGCCAGTCTTTCGGCGATCGCGTAGCCGATGCCGCCCGCGGCGCCGGTCACGATGGCGGTCTTGCCGGTGAGATTGTGCATGGTCCCCTACTTCGCTCGTGCTTCGATGGCGCCGCCCTTGCCGAACTCGCCCTGCGGCGCGGCGCCCCAGTAGTCTATCGATTCCAGCGCCAGCGGCAGCCGTCGCGGTTCGCGCGGCGCCACTTCGGGAAATTCCTCCATGCCGAAACTGTATTCCAGGGTGTTGCCGTCCGGGTCGAGAAAATACAGGAATATCGATTCGGACGGCGGATGACGGCCGGGCCCGAACACCACCGGCACGTCCAGCTTGCGCGCGCGATGCAGCGCGCGACCGATGTCGTCGATGTCGGTGACCATGAAATTGACATGATGCAGCCGGTTGCTGTCGGACTTGCTGAGACCAAACGAATGGTGCAGCGGATTGGGAAAGCAACGCATGAAGGTCACCGCGCCGTCAATCCTGTCCGACACGCGATAGTTGAGCTCGTCGGTGAAGAAGCGCTCGGTGGTCTCGTAGTCGCGGGCGCCCAGCACCACGTGACCGAGGCGCACGATGCGGGTGACGGTCGGGGTGTAGGGCGTGTCGGCATCGACGAGCTCGGCGCAGTATTCGAACGTGGCGCCGGTATGGGGCTCGGTGATCTGGAAGGCCTGGTCGAGGCCCATGCTCGCGCAGTAGTCGGCGTCCAGGGTGTGGACGGCGAGACCGAGCTGCGCCAGGTGGCGACGCATCTTGGCGAGATCATCAGCGCTTTCCATCTGCCAGGCGACGCGCCGCAGGCCGGGCACCGGCCCCTGGTGCAGGATGAGATCGTGGTGCCGGCGGCTGCAGCGATACAGGTGCTCGCCGTGCGCCGTCGCGCCCGCCGCCTGCAGGCCCAGCATGTCGCGGTAGAAGCGATCGGAGCGCGCCAGGTCGGTGACATTGAGCGCCACGTAGGCCAGGCGACGATAGCGAAAATCGAGTGACATGGGGCGCCCTCAGGGAATGATGCTGACCTTGCCTTGCTCGCGGATGTCGTCCTGATCGAGGAAGGTCTTCTTGGAAAGGATGCGCAGCTGTCCCGCCACCTGCGTCAACTCGTAGACGTGGTGACCGAAGAAGGTGTCGGTCACACCGAGCTTGCTGCGCCAGGTGACGAAGTTCGAGGTGACGCTGAAACGCGCGGCGTCGCCGGCCAGGTAGCGCACGTTGCTGACCATGCGCCGACAGCGCGAGCGCGGAAACTCGGCATGGGCGGTGCGTTTCTTCAGACGCTTCACGCGTTCGCACAGGCGGTGGTAATCGTCGGCGACATAGAACAGCAGGGTGGCCGGATCGGCATCGTCGTCGGCGCCGGCCGGCGGGATGAAATAGCGCGCACCGTCGACGAACAGGGCCAGCCATTCGTCGAGCTGCCAGTTGTCGAGCAGCGCCGCCTCGAGATACAGGAAATCTTCGAGTTCGCTGCGGGTGACGGGCGCGCTCATGCCGGCTGCTCCGTGACGCGGCGATGCCATTCACGCCAGAACGCACGCATCTGCGCTTCGTCGTCCACCTGCGGTTCGTCGCTGAGATAGCCCTTGGAGATATCGTTCCAGCCCGCACCGCCCAGGCTGCCGTAGCCACGCTGGCACAGGGCCAGGGCTTCACAGTCGTCGGGCGTGGCGAAGCCGCCTGGTCCCAGGAACTCGAGGAAATTGAACAGGCGCAGCTCGCGCATGGCGGGTGATTCTTCGCGCGGCGCCAGCGCCCAGGCGTTGACCACCTGCTTGTCCGGCGCCTCCGGGTAAAAGGTACGGAAGGTCACGGCCATGATGTCGTTGATGACGAAGTTCGGAAAGATGAGCAGGTTGCGATTGGTGGTGGCCATGCGCTCGGCGCGCTCGGCGCCGAAGCGCGCGACCAGCCGCGCCTTGATGGCCGCCACTTCGCGCGCCGCCGCGTCGCCCCAGGCCGGCACCGACTGCGCGACGGGCCGTCCCCAGGGCGCGGTGTATTGCACCACCGCGTGGCCGTTGCCGAGATCGAAGGCACGGCCCTTGATGGCGACTTCCACCAGCGAACCGGGCTTGGACTTCACGTAGTCGAAATAGCTGACGTGGGTCGGCAGGCCGTGGTAACCGTCGAAGCTGTTCTCGCACAGCAGTTTCCAGTTGGCATCGAAGCCATAGGCCTGGGTACCGCCGACGATCTCCATGGCGGTCTCGGCCTGGTCCAGCACCAGGTCGATGTATTCCAGCGCGCCGCCCAGGTAGGTTTTCAAATCATCGCCGGCCGCCTGCAAGTGCATGAAGTACAGCCCGCGGTACTGCTCGAGGCGCGGCACGCGCACGAGATCGTGCATGCCGCCCTTGCGCGTACCTTCCCCATAGCCCTCGTCGCCCGGTCGGTTGACCAGGCGGCCTTCCAGGTCGAAGGCCCACGAGTGATAGAAACAGCGGAACATCGCGCCATTGCCGGCCCCCTCGCGACACACCAACGCGCCACGATGCGGACAGGTGTTGAAGAACGCGCGCGCCGTGCCGTCCTTGCCGCGCGCGAACAGGATGTCGCGTCCGGCGACCTTGCGCGTCAAGTAGTCACCGGGCTTTGCGATCTCCGAATCGTGACCGAGATACAGCCAGCAGTTTTCGAATATGGCCAGGCGCTCGCGCGCCAATATTTCCGGGTCGGTAAAAGCGCGCCGCGCGACGCGGAACACACCGCGCGCACGGTCATCGTCGAGCAAGGCGGAAGGGCTGGCGGTCACGATCGGCTCCCCTGTTAAAAACCGTGCAGCTGGTTTGTTTTTCAAAACTACACGGAAGCAGTGCGCGAGTAAACCGTCAAAATGCCCTGCCCAGGCCGGGATGGCAAACGCTTGCCTACCGGTTACACTGTTTTTCCCTTAGTCACCGACGCCTCCCACGCATGTCCGAGCGCAGCGCCACCCTGCCGCGAGTGCCCCAGGCCGAACGCTCGGCGCGCATGCAGCGGCGCCTGGCGCAGGCTGCCTACGAGGTCATCCGCGACGGTGGCTACGTGAACTTCCGCACCGCGGCGGTGGCGCGCGCGGCGGGCGTGTCGCAGGGCGCGCAGTTGCATCACTACCCGACCAAGAACTCGCTGGCCGAAGCGGCCATCGAACATGCCTGGTCGCAGTCGACCGAGGAATCACTGGCGCGCATCCGCGCCTTCGACAGTGACGATGACATCCTGGCCGCGCTCATGGCCGACAGCCAGGCGTTTTTCTTTTCCGACTATTTCCGCGTGGCGCTCGACATCCTCATGGCCGGCGGCAACGAGCAGGCGCTGCGCGACGCACTGGTGGCCAGCACCCTGCGCCATCGCAGCCGCGTCGAACGGCTGTGGCTGGAGAAACTGGTCGAGCAGGGCTGGAAGCTGCCCGATGCCGAGGACGTGCTCGCGCTCAGCATGAGCGTCGCGCGCGGCTTCGCGGTGCGCGCCCTGGTCGAGCCCGGCCGCGCACGCTTCGAGCGCCTTTGCACACGCTGGGTGGAAATCCTGCGCGCGGCCGGCCTCGCGGCACCGCCCGCGGCGCGACGCGTGGCCGCGCGACGGCGCAAGTAATCGTTGATGACAACCGGCGTTCAGCACGAACGTCGCAGGGGAGACAGTTCATGGGACTCAGTTTCGAACAGATCAAGGCCGCCTACGAACAAGAAGCGGCCAATGCAGCCAAGGTCTACAGTCGCGAGGAAATTCCGCTGGCCTGGGACCTCATCACGCCCGAGTGGTTGACCGACATCCTCATCGGCGACGGCCAGGATGCCAAGGTCACCGGCTATCGCCTCGACAGCAAGGACGAGGGCACCGCCAGCCGCCGCCGCATCTTCCTCGAATACAACGACGCGGGTCGCGCGGCGGGCCTGCCTGACACGGTGTTCGGCAAATCCACCCAGCATCTCGAGAACCGTTTCATCATAGGCATGAACGGCGGCATCGAAGCGGAAGTGACGTTCTTCCAGAAGGTGCGCCCCACGCTCGACATCGAGGCGCCGGTGTGCCTGCACGCGCGCTTCAATCCGCGCTCCTTGAACTCCATCGTCATCATGCGCGACATCGCCAGCCAGGTGGAATTCTGCAATTACTCCACGCCCATGACGCTGGAACTCGCGCGCAGCCAGATGCGCGTGCTGTCGTCGGTGCACGCGGCCTACTACCAGAGCCCCGAGCTCGACACCACGCTCGCGCCGTGGAACACCTGGGAAGATTATTTCGCCATCACCGCCAAGGAAGCGGGCTTCGAGCAGGCCTGTCAGCGCGGCTTCGCCGAGGCACGCGAGGTGATCCCGGCCGAATTGTTCAAACACGAAAAGGCCATCTGGCCGGCGACGGTCGATGCCATCGCCCTGCACAGCCACCTGCCACGCATGCTGGTGCATTCCGACGTGCACTTGAAGAACTGGTATATCGCCGCGCCCGACCGCATGGGCCTCACCGACTGGCAGTGCTCGTGCAAGGGCCATTGGAGCCGCGATCTTTCCTACGGCATCTCGACTGCACTCACAGTCGAGCAGCGCCGCGCGTGGGAAAAGGATCTCCTGAAGTACTACCTCGACCTCATGCGCGAAAAGGGTGTGCCGGCCATCGACTTCGACGAAGCGTGGCTGGCCTATCGCGCACAGATGTTCGGTGCGCTGGCGTGGTGGACCGGCACCCTCGGCCAGCCGCCGGAAGCGCCGGCCATGCAGCCGCGCGCCGCCAGCCTCACCTTCATCGAGCGCATGGCGCACGCCGTCCACGACCTCGATTCGCTGGCAGCGGTGGCGAGTTCCAAGCGGCGCTACATGGGTGCTTGAGACCGACAAGGATCGGCCGGCGCCGGCCGCCATCGCGGCGCTGCGCGCGCGCTTCGCCTGTGAGCCCGAGATCGATCGGATCCTCACGCGCAAGCTCGAACAACGTGCCGGGCCCGGCTACCTGCATCGCGACCTCGCCACCCTGCTGGCCGGCAGCGCGGCGCTGATCCGTGAGCAGGTCGGCGACGACTTCACGATCAGCGACGCGCGCTGGCTGACCGGCGGCGCGTCGAAACTGCAGATGGCGTTCACGCTCGGGTGGACGCCGCCCGGCGAGCCGCGTCGCAACAGTGCGATGGTGCTGCGCATGCAGCCGGCCGAATCGGTGGTCGAGAGCAGTCGGCGGCGCGAATACGAAGTGCTGGCCGCCATGCAGGGCATCGTGCCGGTACCGCCGGTGTACTGGGTCGATGACGAGGCGCGCCACCTGCCCTATCCCGCCATCATCTACGGCTTCGTCGACGGCGTGACCAAGCCGCGCGACGCCACCAGCCAGGCCAGCGGCATGGGCACGCAACTCGCGGCGCACTGGCGCGACAGTCTCGGCCCGCAATTCGTCTCCGCCATCGCGCGCGTGCATCGTACCGACGTGGCGCGGCTGCCGCTGCCGAGCTATGAGAAGCACGCGCCCGGCCTCGATTGCATCGAGCGCACGCTCAATCATTGGGAACGGGTGTGGGAAGAAGACGCCGACGAAGACGTGCCGCTCATGCGCCTGGCCTGCGCGTGGCTGCGCCGGCACAGGCCGGCCTGCGCGCGACCGGCGCTGCTGCACGGCGACTATCGCATGGGCAACTTCCTGTTCACCGAGCACGACGCGCGCATCACCGCCATCCTCGATTGGGAAATGGCGCGCATCGGCGACCCGCACGCCGACCTCGCCTGGGCCATGAACCCCGCCTACGGCCTGCGCGCCGAAGACGGCAAGACCTGGCTGGTGGCGGGCCTCGTACCGGAACGCGAATTCCTGGCGCGTTACCAGGACGAGAGCGGGGTGCGCGTGGACCCGGCCACCTTGCATTACTACCGGGTGCTGTGCGGCTGGGTGCAGGGTGTGATCGCGCTCGGCACAGCGTGGCGCATCGCCCACAACGCCAAAACCCACCAGGACGTATTGATGGCCTGGATCGTCGGCATCGGTCCCAAGCTCCTCGCTGAGCTGCGCGCGCTGCTGGCGGAAGGCTGATCGCGGAGCAACCTTCATGCAACTACGCGCCGACCTTCAACTCGCCACCGCCATCCGCGCGCTCACCGAAGTGGTGCTGCCGGCCGTCGATGCCGACAACGCGCTGGCCGTCGAACAAACCCAGGTCGTGATCGGCATGCTGCAGCTGATGGCGGCGCGGCTGCCGCTGCAGTACCGCTACGACTGCGATGAGTTGGCGCGCCTGCTCACACTGTGTCGAGCACTGCAGCCTTATGACGACGACGGCGGGCTGGCGGGCGCCACCCACGCCGGCGCCGAGGTGCTGGCGCGCGCACGGGCCACGCCACAGGAGATCCTCGACGCCATACACGGCCTGCGTACGCTGAGCGGCGCGGTGGTGAGTAGCGCCTATCGCGATGGCGACGACGCGGCGCGCGCCGCGCTATCGGCGCTGGTGCTCACTCATGCCGATGAGCAGTTGCTGCGGGAACGCGCGTGGTTCGCGCCGCAGGGTTGGGAACTCGAGCCGGACGGTGTACCGCCGCTCGAGGATTTGGTGTAAGGGCGCTGCGCATGATCGACTCGCCCTTGCGGTATGAATGTCAGGCTGAAGCCTGACCCACAATGAATACCCTCTCGACCGTGGGTCAGGCTTCAGCCTGACATCGGTTGGGGGGGGGGGGGGGGGGGGGGGGGGGGGGGGGGGGGGGGGGGGGGGGGGGGGGGGGGGGGGGGGGGGGGGGGGGGGGGGGGGGGGGGGGGGGGGGGGGGGGGGGGGGGGGGGGGTTGAATCCAGACGCCTCAAAACCCGATCTGCGCGCCACCATCCACGTTCAGATGCTGGCCGGTGATATAGCTGGCCGCGTCGGACAACAGGAAGCAACAGGGCTCAGCCACTTCCGCCGGCTGCGCGATGCGGCCCATGGGGATGCCGGCCATGGTGCGTTCGATGAACTTGGGACTGCGGATGACTTCGGTCATGGGCGTTTCCACCGCGCCGAAGCACACGCTGTTGACGCCGATGTTGAAGCGCGCCCATTCGCGCGCCGCGCTCATGGTGATGCCCAGCACGCCGGACTTGGCGGCGCCGTAATTGATCTGGCCGATGGTGCCGCGGCGGCCGGCGATGGACGACACGTTGACGATGCGACGCGACGCCACTTCGCCGGCCTCGGCGCGCTCCAGCATGTGCCGGCCGACCGCCTGCAGACAGTGGAAAACGCCGGTGAGATTGACATCGATGACCGCCTGCCAGTCGGCCAGCGACATCTTGTGGATCATGGCCGTGCGGATGATGCCGGCGTTGTTGAACAGGCCGTTGATGGTGCCGTGCCTGGCCACCACTGCTTCGACCATGCCCTGCACGAACGCCGGGTCCGCGACGCTGCCGGCGTGCACGTCGGCCTGGCCGCCGACCAGCTCCGCGGTTTCACGCGCGCCATCGCCGTTGATGTCGACCAGCACCAGGCGCGCGCCGAGGCTGGCGGCCTTCAAGGCCACGCCACGGCCGATGCCTTGCGCGGCGCCGGTCACGATGATCACGCGGTCGGTGAGATTCATTGGGTTTTCCATGGCGGTTCGCTCTCCGGAAGGGAATGACAAGGGGTTTGGCGTTCAGGGTTCGAACAGCGCGGCGATGGGCGGCAGCCGGCTGGCGTCCGGGTCGAGACCGGCGGCGCCGTGCCAGATGCGTTCGCGCTCGGCGCGACGCGCGTTGTAACGCAGCACCGCGGCGGTCATCGCCGGCGTGAGGCGTTCCGCGTGATGGGGCGCCAGCAGGCGATCGATGACGGCCTTGAGCGCGCGATGGGCGTGGCTCACGGCATCGTAATCGCCGCGATCAACCTCCGCCGCTGCGGCAAGAGCCGCGATCAAGTCGTCGCCCAGCGTACTGTCGTAGTTCATGCCCGCGAGATCGCTGGCGAGTTCACAGGCCAGCGCCAGGTTGCTGAGCTCGAGCTTGAGCGCATGCTTCCATTGCGCGGCGATGATGTCGAGGTGGCCGAGTACCAGCCGCGCCTGTTCGCGCGCCATGCGCTCGTCGGCCGGCAGCGCCGGCAAGATGACGTCGGTCAGCGCCTTCAGCACCGATTTCAACCTGAGATCGAGATCCGGGTTCATGCGCAAGCCGCTCCCAGGAGTTCGTCGAGCTGGGCCATGAATACCGCCGAGCCGAAAGCCATCCAGGTCAGCACCAGGTCCTGGTGGCTCTGGCTCTCGAGCGCCGCGCGACACGCTGAGCTGTTATTGATGATGATGCACTTCCAGGCGTTGAGGATCTCGTAGTAGCGGATGGTGTCGGGATTGATGGTGACGCCGGCCGCCTGCGCATAGCGTTCGAAGAAATCCGCGCGCGTCATCAGTCCCGAGATCAAGAGCTCGCCATCCTCACGCGGCGTGCCGAACAGCCGTTGCACGCTCCACGCGAGATCTTCATGAAAATCGCCGAGGTGCGCGAGCTCCCAGTCCAGCACCGCGCTGAAATCGCCGCTCGGTTCGACGAACATGAAGTTGCCGATGCGATAGTCGCCGTGCACGACCACCGGCTGCGCACACACCGGCGCGTTTTCCCTGAGCCAGCGTTCGACCAGTGTCACCAGCGGCTCGGGCTCGACCAGGTCCTGCTGCCAGACCCGCGCCCACCAGTTGACCTGGCGCAGCGCCGCCTGGCAGGTGCCGGCCGCCGGCGCGTCGAAATAGGAAAGCTCGGCGCGGCGCCAATCGAAGGCGTGGATGCGCGCAAGATTCGCCACGAACTGTGGCGCGAGTCTGGCAATCCAGTGCTCGAAGCGGATGCCGACCCCGGTCACGGCCTTGGCCGCGACGTCGGTGGGCGCGGTGTTGCCGGCCACCATGCCGGTGATGAGCCCCGGCTGGCCAAGATGCTCGCCATCGGCATCGACGAAGCGCAGCGGCGGCACCGGCACCGTGCCGGCGAAGGCCGCCAGCAGCTGCGCTTCGCGACCGCGACAGGTCTCGACGATGCCCATCCACGGATCCATGCGCAACACCAGGCGCTCGGGCGCCGGCGACGCGGCATGGCTCAATGTAAAGGCGAACTGTTCTTTCGACGCGCCGCCCGTCATGCGCGCGAGAGAGCTGATGCTGACATCGCGCAGGCCTTCATGCGCGAATAGCGCGGTCAATTGCGCTGTGACTTCGGCAACGCTGCGCGCGCCATAGCCGCCGTGGCCACGGCGCGCCATCTTGCGCGCCAGCACGTGCACGATGCGCGGCTCGATGTCATCGCGGTTCCAGCGCGTGGCGTCGGCGTCGTCCGATCGCTGCGTAGTCGCCGTCACCACGTGGCTACAGTTTGCCGGCCGCACGCAGGCGCAGGTAGGTATCGTAGAACCAGCCTTCCTGGATCTCGCCGTAGCCGACGCGACCGTCGGCCGCCACGTAGCGGTTCATGACGTTCGGCACGCCCACGCAGCCATAGGGTTCCCACAGCCCCGACGCGACCGGCGCGCCGAGGAAGCGATGGCTCACGCCGCGCACGTCGGTGGCATGGATCTCGTAATGCGCGCCCCAAATGCCATCGCGGGTGACGATGACCTTGCCGGCGGTGCAACCATGCACCTTGCCTTGGTCGAGCACGAAACCATGGGCGAAGCTGTGTTGCGCGTCGGCGGCGCCGTCGTAGTTCATCGACCAGATGGCATGGAAGGCGTAGTCCTCACCGAAGATCGCGTGCAGCCAGGCCATCGGTTGCAGCGCGCGCTCCGGCCGTACGCCCCACGAGCGGTCCATGCAGTCGACATAGTCGATGGCGTAGGGCTTGCCGCGCACCGTGAGCTGGCCGCGGATGCGCACCAGCTGATCGTAATGCCCGCCATAGGCGGCGCCGTAACCCGAACTCGCGGCACGCCCCTGCTCGGAGTCGGCCGCCATCGGGTCCATGCTCGGGTCGTGGATGTCATAGGCCGGCATGATGGCCTCGGCGTCGAGCTCGAAGCGCGTGTCGTCGATGCCTTCGTAGCTCACGCGGTAGCGCTCGGGCCCCGCGCTGAGATCGCAGGACAACCCGCTCGGCAGCGTGAACTTGTTGAATTCCGCCGGCGCCGGGACCTGGGTCTGGTTGTCGCTGTACAGCGCGTCGAGCCGTGAGCGGCCGAGACCCTGGTAGATCTTGACGTCGCTGGTGGTGACGCCGACGCCCGGACGCGCCATCACGTAGGCGCTGCCGAACAGGCCGAGCTCCGGCACCGCGAACGGCATGTAGAAGGTCTCGGCCCAGGAGTGACGCGTGGCGGCATCGGTCAGATTGGCCATCGCCTCCGGGTGATAGCTCATGTCCCTCGGTGTGATCATGGAATGCTCCGCTTGCGCTTGGCGTGGCTGTGATGGAAGTGCGTGGAGAACGTGGCGCGGGCGCGGTCAGGCGAGATCCTGGCGCGCGAGGCCATGCCGGCCATCGAGAAACTTGTCGAAATGCACATGATCCGCGGCGATGCCCAGCGCGCTCAGCAGCGGCAGGGCGGCATCGATCATCGGCGGTGGGCCGCACAGATAGGCCTCGGTGTCGGCTGCGATCAAACTTTGCGCGGCGCTCGCGATGTGTTCGGTGACGAGCCCGCGTGCGCCTTGCCAAGCGGCATCGGCGGCGGCGTCGGACAACACCGGCACGAAGCTGAAGGCGCCGTTCCAGCGCGCGGCGATGGCATCGATGGCGTCCCGCGCGTAGAGATCGGCCTGGGTGCGCGCGCCGAACAGCAGTACACAGTTGCGCCCGACCTCGCGCGCCGTGGCACTCTCCAGCATGGCCAGCAAGGGCGCGAGGCCGCTGCCGCCGGCAATGCAGATCATGGGCGCGCGGCTGTCGCGCAGCCAGAAATTGCCGGCGGGCCCGTGGATCTTGATGGGCATATCGGCGAGATGCCCGGCGAACAGCAGTTCGGTGAACTCACCTTCGGGCACGCGGCGCACGAACAATTCGATGGTCGAATTGCCGGCCGCGGCGGGCGCCATGGCCAGCGAATAGGCACGCGCGCCGAACACCGCATCGACGGCCAGTTGCACGTACTGGCCGGCGTCGAAGCGCAGCGGCCGATCCAGCGTCAAGGTGACACGCTTGATGTCGTGCGTGAGGTCCTGGAGCGCGGTGATGCGCCCGATGAAATCGCCGGCCGGATTGAGGCGCTTCGCTTCCAGGCCCGGCACCTCCAGCACCACGTCGGTCTTGGCGCCCGCCTGGCAGGCGAGCACCACGTTGTCGCGCAGTTCCTCGGCCGACAGCACGTAGGCGAAATTGGTGATCTCGCGAATCTTGCCGGACTTGAGAAGGCACTTGCACGAACCGCAGGTGCCGACCGTGCAGCTATGGGGAAAGGCGATACCCTCCGCGAGCGCGGCCTCGAGTATGGATTGATGACGTTTGACCTCGAAGGCGACGCCCGAAGGTTGCACCGTCACCTTGCTGACGCTCTGTCCGAACAGCGCGCTCAAAATCCCCATGGCCAGTCGCTCCCCCGCGATCGCCTGATTGTATTTCCAGAAGCCGGGCCAAAAGCTAACATACCGTACGCATGATTACGATTTTTTTTCGAGCCGTCGTCGGCGACGGATCTGTAAGGGGGAGAGACGGCGACAATGTGGGTCTACAAGGAAATCCGGACGCTCGGCGACTACCTCGATTACTACGCCCGCCATGCGCCGACGCGCACGGCGCTGGTCTATGAAGGCCATCTGACGAGCTACGGCGAACTCGACGAGCAGGCCCGGCGCCTCGCCCATGGCATGCGCGCGGCCGGCGTCACGAGCGGTGCGCGCGTGGTTTACCTCGGCAAGAACTCCGATGATTTCTTCCTCGCCCTGTTCGGCACCGTCAAGGCAGGCGCCTGTTTCTGTCCGCTCAACTGGCGTTTGTCGCCACCGGAGCTGTGCCGCGTGCTGGCCGATTCGGAAGCCTCGTTCGCGTTCGTCGAACCGGAATTCGCGACGCTGTGGGCGAGCATGGTCGAAGCGACCAATCTCGACATCACTGTCCAGGAAGTCGATCGCGCACGCGGCGCGGACGATCCGCTGCGTCGCTGGCTGGGCGGTTTCGACAGCGCGCCGCTGCCGGCGGTGGCCATGGAAGCCGGCGCCATACAGCTCTACACCTCGGGCACCACGGGTGATCCCAAGGGCGTGGTGCTCACCCACGACAACTTCAATCACATGCGCCTGTGCGAGCATTTCGAAGCGGCCTTCGAATGGAAGCCGGAAGACCGCTTCCTGGTCGCGCTGCCGAACTTCCACCTGCTCGCCATCGGCCTGTCGCTGCAGTCGATGTACAACGGCATGGCGGTGGTGATCGACAGGCAGTTCGAGCCGGGCGCCGCCCTTGAGTCGATTTCCACGCAGAGGCCGACCATCACCGCGTTCGCGCCGGCCATGATCCAGATGCTGCTCGATCACCCGCAGGCGGCGCAGGCCGATTTCTCGTCGCTGCGTCTCGTGATGTATGCCGGCTCGCCGATTTCGCTCGGGCTCATCAAGCGCGCCATCGTCGCCATGCCCTGCCGCTTCATGCAGTTCTACGGCGCGACCGAGACCTCCGGCGCCGTCACGCTGCTGCGTCCGGCGGAGCACAACCTCGAACGCGAGGACAAGCTCAAGGCCTGCGGCAAACCGCTGCCGCTGATTGAACTGCGTATCGTCGACGAGCACGGGCAGGATGTGGCCGACGGCCAACCGGGCGAGCTATGGATCCGTTCTCCCTCCCTCGCCAGCGGTTACTGGAAGAAGCCGGAAATCACCGCGTCGGTGTTCGAGCAGGGCTGGTATCACAGCGGCGATATCGCGATCCGCGACGAGGAAGGGCTTTACTACATTCACGATCGCCTGAAGGACATGATCGTGTCGGGTGGCGAGAACATTTATTCGACCGAAATAGAATCGGTGCTCTCGACCCACGCCGCGGTGGCGGTCGCCGCCGTCATCGGCGTGCCCGATGCGCGCTGGGGCGAAGCGGTGAAAGCCTGCGTGGTGGTCAAGCCCGGCATGAGCGTCAGCGCCGATGAACTCATCGACTACTGCCGGCCGCGCCTGGCCGGCTACAAGCTGCCGAAGAGCATCGATTTCCACGCCTCGTTTCCCATGACCGGCAGCGGCAAGATTGCCAAGAAGGAGTTGCGCGAACCGTACTGGGCCGGCCAGGATCGCGGCGTCGGTTGAACATCATCCACGAGGGCGGCGACATGAGCGAGACGCACGATACCCAGGCGCTGGTCGAGCGCTGGGCGCGCTATTACAACGATGACGCGACGCGCATGGTGCAGGAATGCTACGCCGCGGACTGCAAGGTCTACCCCATGGGGCTAGGCGTCATCGAAGGCCGCAAAGGGCTGCAGAAAGTGGAAGACGCGGTGCTCGCCAAGGCGCCTCGGCGTCGCCTGGAAGTGCTGCGCACCCATATCGCGGGGGACACCGTGTGTGTCGAGTGTGAACTCAAGGACGCCGATCGCGGCGCCGACTGGTCGGTGCCCTTCGTCGCGGTGCTGACCATTCGCGACGGTGAAGTGATCACCGACCGCACCTATGCCGACTGGAGCCGCTGGCCGGGCCTGTGAACCGTGGGTGCGCGTTCACGCGCACCTTCATCCGCTAGAACAGCACCGGCAGCGTCAGATGCTCGCGGTAGATGAAATCGCGATGCGCGCTCAAGGCCGCGGTCATGTGCAGTTCGATGTCCGGATCGGCATTGCGATAGGCCGGTCGATAGCTGCTTGCCATCGGGCATAGCGCCGGCGGCAGGGGATCGAGCAGCGCGTAGAAGCAGGCCGCGTAGATGTCGAGCGCCGACAGGCTGTCGCCAACGAAATATTCAGTGCCGCGCGCGCGGCTGATGGCGAGTTCGGCATCGAGCTTGACCAGGATCTCGATCATGCGCGCCTTGGCGGCCTGCCCCGCCGCCGGGGTGTAAAGATATTTCTCGCCCAGCGTCTTGCCAGAACGCGTAGTCGGCGCTGCCGGGTTCGGCATTGGCCAACGCCTGGCCGACCAGGATCAGCCGCTTGCTCCAGCCGAGACCGTTCTCGCCGGCGATTTCATTGATGAGGCCGAACATGCGCACGCGCGCCTCGAAGTCCGTGGGGACGAGGCGCGGCGCGGGCGCCAGTCGCTCGGCGAGGTTCAACTGGTCTATCCAACTCGAGCGCGGGCGTTCGTCCTCCCAGATGGCCACCGGTGCGCTGGACTGCGCGGTCCAGGCTATCAACTCGCTGTGGCTGCCGTCGGCGCCGAAGCTGGTTTCCGAGGCGCCCTCGTTTGAACAGCGCACCGGCACATAGGGGATGCCCTTGACGTCGAACAGGGATTTGCACGATTCGCGCCACGGACCGGGAATGGTGTAGGCGCCCAGGATCAGTCGCAGGCCGCCGAGCTTGCGCGCCTCGGCTATGGATACGTACTCGAGCTTGATGTCTTCGAAACCGATGTCGGTCGTCATGGCACGATCCCCTCTCTCGCCGCTGCGTGAGAGGAGGATTGCACAAACGCGGCGAAAGAAAAACGCTGCGGAATGGAGGTATGAATGTGCGAATGAATTCGCACCTACAAGGAGTCCTGTAGGTGCGATTTCAATCGCACATTGATCGGGCGCTGCTAACGATAGAACTTCATGAAGTCCGGTTCGCGCTTCTCGTTCAGGGCCTTCACGCCTTCCTGCGACTCCTCGGTGTAGTAGTAAAGACGCAGCGCCTGCATGGCGAGCTGGCCCATGCCGCGGATGGACTCGGTGTCGGCGTTGAAGCTCTTCTTGGCGAGCGCGATGGCGGTCGGGCTGCGCTTGTTGAGTTCCTCGCACCAGCGCATCACTTCGTCATCGAGTTCGGCGTCGGGCACCACGGCGTTGATGAGGCCCATGTCCAGCGCTTCCTTGGCGGTGTAACGCTTGCACATGTACCAGATCTCGCGCGCCTTCTTCTCACCCACCACGCGTGCGAGGTAGGCGGTGCCGAAGCCGGGATCGACCGAGCCCATCTTGGGGCCGACCTGGCCGAAGATGGCGTTGTCGGACGCGATGGTCATGTCGCACAGCGTGCAGAACACGTTGCCGCCGCCGATGGCGTAGCCGCGCACCTTGGCGATGACCGGCTTCGGGATGTCACGGATCACCGAGTGCAGTTCTTCGACCGGCATGCCGACCGCGCCGCGCGCATCGTTGTTGCCGTACTGGCCACCGCTGTGGTCGGACTGGTCGCCGCCGGTGCAGAAGGCCTTGCCGCCGGCGCCGGTGAACACCACCGAGCCGATGTCGCGATCCCAGCCCGCCATCTGGAAGGCGTCCAGCAGCTCGACGACGGTGCGCGGGCGAAAGGCGTTGTATTTCTGCGGGCGATTGATGGTGATGATGGCGGTACGGCCCACCTTCTCGTAAAGAACGTCTTCGTAATTGCTCATGGGACTCTCCTCATTTGCTGGCTGTAATTGTCAACCGATCATCGAATAGCCGCCGCTCACGCTCAGCACCTGGCCGGTGATGTGGCCGGCGGCTTCGGAAGCGAGAAACACCACGGCATTGGCGACGTCTTCGGGGCGACCGATCTTCTTCAAGGGCAGGCTCTTGGCGATCTGGGCGAGCTGGTCGGGGGTGAACATGCTGTCCTTGTTGACCCACATGCTGTTGGCGCCGACTTCCGAGGTCTCGGCCGGAATGGTCACGCCCGGGCACACCACATTGCAGCGTATGCCGTTGCGGCCGTTTTCCTTGGCGATGGTCTTCATGAAGCTGTTGACGCCGGCCTTCATGCCGCCGTAAACCGCCTCGCGCGGTTCGCCCTGGCGGCTGGCATCGGAGCTGATCGACACGATGGCGCCCTTGTTCTGCGGCGCCATGATCGCGAGCGCGGTGTGGGTGCAGTTCAACATGCCGACAAAATTGACCTGGATGATCTTGGCCCACAGGTCGGGTGTGGTCTGGGTGAAGAACATGAGCTTGTCCCAACCGACGTTGTTGACCAGCACATCGACCGCGCCGAAGGCATCGGTGGTGCGTTTGAACATGGCCTGCACCTGTTCGAGGGACGTGACATCGCACTGCACGACCTCGACCGCGGCGGCGCCGGCCTTGCGCGCCTCGTCGGCCACCGCGTTGGCCTGCGCGGTATCGATGTCGCCGATGGTGATCCTGGCGCCTTCGCGCGCGAAGCCGAGCACGATCGCGCGGCCGATGTTCGAGCCACCGCCGGTAACGATGACGGCCTTGTTCTTGAGTCCGAGATCCATGAAAACGCTCCTCGTCGAATGCTAGTGTGATGTCAGCGCAGGCCGAAAGCGACACGCGCCGCCTGGTATTCGGAAATCAATCGTGCCACACGCAGGCCCGCCGGCACGATATCCGTGACGGCGCCGACGCCGTGGCCGCAGCCCCAGATGTCGCGCCAGGTCTTGTGCGAATCGCCGCTGGGGCTGACGTTGGTGGCGTGCTCGGGGTCGCGCCGCAGCGCCCGCGGGTCGAGCCCGGCGCGAACGATGGATCCGGCCAGGAAATTGGCCGGCACGCCGCTGAAATAATCGGTGGTGACGATGTCGGCGCTGCGCGCGCCGGTCACCATGGTCTTGTAATCAATCGCCGCGTTGGCTTCCTCGGTGGCGATGAACGGTGTGCCGATATAGGCCAGATCCGCGCCCGCCGCCAGCGCGGCCAGCACGCTGCGACCGGTGGCGATGGCGCCGGACAGCGCCAGCGGCCCATCCCACCAGCCACGGATCTCTTCCACCAGCGCGAACGGCGAAACATTGCCGGTGTGGCCGCCCGCGCCCGCCGCCACCGCGATCAGGCCGTCGCAGCCGTTGTCGATGGCCTTGCGCGCATGGCGGTCGGAGATCACATCGTTGAACACCAGGCCGCCATAGGCGTGCACGGCATCGACGATGTCGCGGTCCGCCGACAGGCTGATGATGACGATGGGCACGCGGTGCTTGACGATGATCTCGGTGTCGCGCGCCAGGCGATCGTTGCTGCGGTGAGCAATCTGGTTGATGGCGAACGGTGCCATCGCGCCATCGGCGCTGAGCGCGCTCGTGATCTCGCCCAGCCACGCATCGAGCTGCACGTCGGTGCGAGCATTCAGCGCCGGCATCGAGCCGACGATGCCGGCCCGGCATTGCGCCACCACCAGCGCCGGCGTCGAGACGATGAACATCGGCGCCGCCATGATCGGCGCGCGCAGCGTGGCAAGGAGCGTGGGCAGCGACATGACGGTCTCGGCGACTCAGATGGCGCGGCTGATCAGTTCTTTCATGATCTCGGACGAGCCACCGTAGATGCGCTGGATGCGGGTGTCCTTCCAGAGCCGGGCAATCTCGTATTCGTTCATGTAGCCATAGCCGCCGAACAGCTGCACGCAGGCATCGGTCACCGTCGAGCGCAGCTCGGTGTGAAAGAGCTTGGCCGAGGCCGCCTGGTCGGTGGTGAGCTTGCGCGCCACCAGCGCGGCCATGCAGGCATCGAGGTGCGCCCAGCCAACCTGCAGTTGGGTACGCAGATCGGCCAGCACGAAGCGCGTGTTCTGGAATTCCATCAGCGCATGGCCGAAGGCCTGGCGCTGCTTGACGTAGTCGACGGTCAGATCGTAGGCGCGTTGCGCGGCCGAATGCGCGGTCACGGCAATCGACATGCGCTCCTGCGGCAGCTCCTGCATCATGTACACGAAGCCCTGGTTCTCGGCGCCCAGCAGGTAATGGGCCGGCACCGTGAGATCGTCGAAGAAGATCTCGGCGACGTCGGACGAGGCCTGGCCGACCTTGTCGAGCTTGCGCCCGACCTTGAAGCCGGGCCGGTCGGTTTCGCAGAAGAACAGCGAGATGCCCTTGGCGCCCGGCTCGGCGCCGGTACGCGCGGCGATGATGGCGATGTCCGCCGTCACGCCATTGGTGATGAAGGTCTTGGCGCCATTGATGCGGTAGTGGTCGCCTTCGCGCAGCGCGGTGCTGCGGATGGCTTTCAGATCGCTGCCGCCGCCCGGCTCGGTCATGCAGATGCAGGCGATGGCGCTGCCATCGACCATGCGCGGGATCCAGGCCTGGCGCACATCGTCGTGGGCATATTTCAAGAGGTAGTGCGCAACGATGTCCGAATGCACGCCGAACGCCGGCGTCGCCGAGCCGGTGTAGGACGTTTCTTCCAGCACGATGGCATTGGCGCGAAAGTCGAGACCGGCGCCGCCATAGGCTTCCGGCATGTCGGGACACAACACGCCCTGCTCGCCGCAGGCGCGCCAGAAGGACTTGTCGACCTGGCCCTGCGCTTCCCAGCGCGGAATGTTGGGCGTCAGCTCGGCGGCGAAGAAACGCCGCACCGCGTCGCGGAACTGGTGGTGCTCGTCGTCGAAGATGGTGCGCGCCAGCATGTCCTTAATCTCTCAGTAGCTCTTCGGCAGGTCCAGGACCTTTTCGGCGATGAAGCACTTGATCAATTGCTCGGTGACCGGCGCGATGCGCGTGATGGTCACTTCGCGCAGCAGCCTTTCGACGTGGTATTCGCGTGCGTAGCCGAAACCGCCGTGGGTCATCACCGCCTGCAGGCAGGCCTCATGACCGGCCTTGGCGCCGAGAAACTTGGCGGCATTGGCCTCGGCGCCGCAGGGCCGGCCGTTGTCGTACAGCCACGCCGCCTTCATGGCGATGGTGTAGGCCGCTTCGAGATTCATCCAGTTCTCGGCGAGCGGGTGCTGTATGCCCTGGTTCATGCCGATGGGCCGATCGAAGACCACGCGCTCCTGCGCGTAGCGGGTGGCGCGGCGCAGGGCATCCTGGCCGACACCGATGGCCTCGATGGCGATCAGCACGCGCTCGGGATTCAAGCTGTGCAGGATGTAACCGAAGCCCTTGCCCTCTTGACCGATCAGGTCCTCATCGGGAATGAACAGGTTGTCGATGAACACCGCGTTCGAATCGACCGCCTTGCGGCCCATCTTCGGAATGCGCTTGATTTCCATCTTGCTGCGGTCGACATCGGTGTAGAACACGCTGATGCCATCGGTCGGGCGCTTGCAATCCTCGAGACGCGTGGTGCGCGCCAGCAGCATGATCTTGCTTGCCACCTGGCCGGTGGAGGTCCACACCTTCTGGCCATTGACGAGGTAGCCGCCGTCGACCTTCTTGGCGAAGGTCTTGATATGGGTGGTGTTGAGACCGGCATCCGGTTCGGTGACGCCGAAGCAGCATTTGTCCTGCCCCGCCACCAGCCGCGGCACCCAGCGCCGCTTCTGTTCGTCGGTACCGAACACCACGATGGGGTGCGGCCCGAACAGGTTGATATGCACGGTCGACGCCGCGGCGATACCACCGCCGTTGCTCACCACCTCGTGCATCATGAGCGCGGCTTCGGTCACGCCGAGGCCGGCGCCACCGTAGGCTTCCGGCATGGTGATGCCGAGCCAGCCGGCCTCGGCCATGGCGGCGTGGAAGGCATGCGGGAATTCGCCATCGTCATCGCGTTCGAGCCAGTAGTCGGCATCGAACTTGTGCACCACCGCACGCACCGCCTGCTGGATTGCACGTTGCTCTTCGGTCAAATCGAAATCCACGACAGTCTCCTTCAGTGATGGCTGGCGAACATGACACGGGCAAGCCTCGGCACGCGAGCGTGTCGACAGCGTGCGAGCGCGCGATGGCTTGACGAACAGATTAGCCTGCGTATAGTAAGCATGCGTATTACCTCTGTCAAAGGGATTTACACCAGCGTATGGTCAGCGTCGATATACTTTCCCGCGTCGCCAGTGCGCTGGCCGGCAGTGATCTCGCAACGGGAGGATCCATGGCGCGCGAAAACGAAAATATCGGCGACGAACAAGTGAGTGACGAAGACTGGGCCATCCGCCTCGGCTTCTATATCCACGACACCTCGCGCCTGCGTCGCATCATATACAACGCCGCATTGAAACCCGCCGGCGTGACGCGTTCGCAGGCTTGGGTGTTGGCCTATCTCGGGCGCAAAGACGGCATGGCGCAATCGGAGTTGGCGGCACAGCTCGATCTCGGCAAGGTCGCGCTCGGTGGCCTGGTCGACCGGCTCGAGGCGGTGGAATTGGTGGAGCGTCGCAGCGATGCCAAGGACCGTCGCGTCAAGCGCATCTTCCTGACCGCCGCCGGACGCAAGGTGGTGAACAAGATGCGCTCCATTTCCGAGCCCACCAACGCCGAGATCCTGGCCGGCATCTCGCCGGAAGACGTGCGCGCCACGGCCCGCACCCTGCGCGCGATCAAGGACAACCTGCTCAAGATGGCCGCCGGCAAGCTTCAGGAATAAGGCGCGATGATCCGCCACGAGTTGAAGAACCTGCGCCTGGACATCGATGCCGACGGCATCGGCGTGGCACTCGTGGACATGCCGGGACGACCGTTCAATGTCTTCTCGGACGACATGATCGACGACCTCGCCGCGCTCATCACGCTCATCGAAAAGACGCCGACGCTGAAAGCCGTGGTCATTGCCTCGGGCAAGGACGCCTTCATGGCCGGCGCCGATCTCGCCATGGTGCAAGGTTTCACCACGCTGCGCTTCAAGCACACGCCCGCCGAGATCCGTCGCGTGTTCTCGCGTCTCACCTACACCCTGCGCAAACTCGAAAAGCTGCGCGTGCCGACCGTGGCGGCCGTCAATGGCCTGGCGCTCGGCGGCGGTCTCGAATTGGCGATGGCCTGCCACTACCGCATCGCCGCGCAAGGCGCCACGCCCTGCCTGGGCCTGCCCGAAGTATTGTTGGGCCTGCTGCCGGGCGCGGGCGGCACGCAACGACTGCCGCGCCTCACCAGTCCCGCATTCGCGGCGCGCATGCTGCTCGGCGGTCAAGCGGTGACGCCGGCGGAGGCGCTCGAAGCGGGACTGGTCGATGCGCTCGCGGATCCTGCGGCGCTCCTCGCCAGCGCACGGGAAATGGCGCGCCACGCCACCCCCGGCGCACGCTGGGACCGGCGCGGTTGGCGCGCACCGGCCGACCTCGAACGGCTGCTCGATGCGCCCGACAGCGTCGAGCGATTGTTGGCGATGGCATGTACGGGCCCACGCGTGGCGCATCTCTACCCGGCCGTCGGCGCCATCATGCAATGCCTGCGCGACGGCTTTCATCGCGATATCGAGGCCGGCATCGAAGTCGAGATCGACAGCTTCCTGCCGCTCATGCTGGGCCCGGTGGCCGGCAACATGGTGCGTACGAGTTTCCTGTCCAAGACCGCCGCGCCGAAACGCGCCGCCGCGCGCGCAGGCGCCAAGCCGGCCGACATCACGCGCGTGGCGGTACGGGGCCTCGCCAGCCTCCCGCCGCGCCTCGCCAAGCGCTTCGAAGTGGCGGCCGACGCCAGCGCCGCCGATGCGCTGCTGGCATTCGACGATGCCGCGACGCGCATCATCCGCGTGCGCGCCCTGCGCCATGACACGCCTGGCGACGGCGACGCGGAACTGCGCCTCGCCGCGCCTTTCGAGCACGCCGACGGTGTCGAGATTGCCGGCTCGGATGCCGCCGCCACCGCGGTCGCGCTCGGCATCGCCCAGCGCCTGCGCATGACGCCGGTGGTCACCACGGCGGCGACGCCGGGCGCGGTGCACACCCTGCAAGAAGCAGTGCGCGCCTACGCCGCGCAGCACATCGGCAGCGCCAGCGCGCGCGCGGCGGCCGCCCATGCGCTCGATCTCGAGGCCTTGTTCGTGCGCGCCGGTCTCGAGGTCGCCGCGCTTGCGGGCTACACCGATGTCGATCGCGTCTACGGACTCAAACTGTTGACCACCGTGGCACTGGAAGCGGCGCGCCTGCTCGACGAAGGCGTGTTCGCCTGCGCCGAGGACGCCGATGTGCTGGCGGTATTCGCGCTCGGCTTTCCGGCCTGGAGCGGCGGGCCGCTCAGCTACCTCGACATGCTGCGCCGTGGCGAACTCGCCGGCGCCCAGGCGCCCGCCACGCTGCGCGCGGCCCCCTATTACTCCCATTGAAATCACGAGGACGCTGACATGATGAGCCCGGCTCGTCTTCATCACGCCACGGCGGCGCGCGCCGCGCGGAGCGTGCACCCATGATCGGACGCAAACTGTTCTCGCCCGATCATGAAATCTTTCGCGACGCGTGCCGCAAGTTCATCGCCAGGGAAATCACGCCGTTCCATGCGCAATGGGAAGAGGCCGGCATCGTACCGCGCGACCTGTGGCGCAAGGCCGGCGAAGCGGGCATGTTGTGCTGCGCGGTGCCCGAAGCCTACGGCGGCGCCGGCGCCGACTGGCTGTACGACGTGGTGGTGTTCGAGGAGATGGCACGCGCCGGCGCCACCGGCCCGGGCTTCATGATCCATACCGACCTGGTCGCCACCTATCTCAGTTCTTTCGGCACCGAAGAGCAGAAGAAGCAATGGCTGCCGAAGATGGTCAGCGGCGAGGTGATCGGCTCGCTCGGCATGACCGAGCCGCACGCCGGCTCCGATCTCAAGAACATCCGCACGCGCGCGGTGCGCGATGGCGACGACTACGTCATCAACGGCCAGAAGGTGTTCATCTCCAACGGCCAGCTGTGCGACCTCATCGTGCTCGCCACCAAGACCGATGGCGCGGCCGGCGCCAAGGGCATCACCCTGTTCCTGGTCGAGGGCGACCGCGCCGGCTTCACGCGCGGCCGCAACCTCGAAAAGCTCGGCATGAAAGCGCAGGACACCTCCGAGCTGTTCTTCGAGAACGTACGCGTGCCGGCGTCCAACATGCTCGGCAAGGAAGGCGAAGGCTTCGCCATCATGATGACCAAGCTCGCGCAGGAGCGACTGGCCCAGGCCATCCGCAGCGCCACGGTGATCGAAGCCGTCATCGACTGGACGGTGGAGTACACCGCCCAGCGCGAAGCTTTCGGTCAGACCATCGCCGACTTCCAGAACACCCAGTTCAAGCTCGCCGAGTTGAAGGTCGAAGCGACCGCCGGCCGCGTGCTCACCGACCGCTGCATGGAGTTGTTCCTGGCTGGCGAGCTCGACCCGCTCGACGCCGCGATGGCCAAGATGTTCCTGTCCAACCTGCACTGCAAGACGGTCGACGAATGTCTGCAGCTGTTCGGCGGCTGGGGCTACATGTGGGAATACCCGATCTGCCGCGCCTACGCCGACGCGCGCGTGGTGAAGATCGCGGGCGGTTCGATAGAGATCATGAAGTACCTGATCGGCCGCGACATGTTCAAGGCCCACAAAGAGCGCGGTGCGCAGCGTGACAGCGCGGCGCGACAGTAAAGAGTGAAAGCAACGGTTGTTCGGGGAGACGGCTCATGTTCACGGATTACGCACGCTATTACCTGACTTTCGGCCTGCAGCTGTTGACGGCCACCGGCCTGTGCCTGGGCGGCGCCTGGGCGTGGCTCGGACTGTCGACGCTGTTCGTATTCGCGGTCATCGACGAGTTGTTGCCGCTCGATCTCGCGGTGCGACACATGAACAACCGACGCCTGGCCAGCATTCCGCTGTGGCTGTGCACGTTGAGTGGTCCGCTGCTGGTGCTGGTGCTGGCATGGACCGCCGCCCACGGCCATTTCAGCGGCATCGACTGGGCCGGCGCCCTGATCAGCACCGCCTGGATGTCGGTCATCGCCTACGTGCCGGCCTCCCACGAGCTTTACCATCAGCGCGGCTGGCTGCCGCAGGTGGTGGGCACCTATGGCCAGGTGGTGTATCTCGACTGCACGCGCAACGTCGGCCACACCGTCGGCCATCATCTCGACGTCGGCACGTTGGCCGATTCCGATACCGCGGTGCGCGGCAAGACGCTGTACGGCTTCACGCCACGCGCGGTGCTGGCCAGCACGCTGATGTCATCCCGCATCGAGAGCGACGCGCTGGAAAAGCGCGGCTACGGCCGCTGGTCGTGGCGGCACAAGGCCTACAAGGCGGTGCTCGCGCAGCTCGTGTTCCACACCATCGCCTACAGCGTGGCCGGCTGGACGGGCGTGGCGGCGGCGCTCGGTTCGATGCTGATCGCGCGGCTGTGGGTCGAGTCCTTCAACTACTTCCAGCACTACGGCATCGTGCGCGCCGAAGGCCGGCCGATAGCGCGTCGCCACGTGTGGAATCATCTTGGCTTCTTCACGCGCATCGTCGCTTTCGAGATCACCAACCACGCCGATCATCATCTCGATTCCTATATCCCCTATTACAAGCTGAAGCCCGACACCACCGCGATCCGCACGCCCAACGTGTTCCTGTGCTTCCTGACCGCCTTGATACCGCCCCTGTGGCACAAGGTCATCATCATGCCGAAGCTCAAGGAGTGGGACTTGAAATTCGCCAGCGCCGAAGAGCGCGACATCGCGCGCGCGCAGAACCTCGCCGCCGGCTGGCCGGACTGGTTTGCCGATTCGACGCCGGCGTCCGGCGCGACCGTCGCTGCCTGACATTCACTTCAACGCCAAGCCCAGGACGTCTCCGATGGCCAACGCATCCCATCCCGACATCAATCTCAGCACCCTCGAATTCTGGGCACGGCCCTATGAAGAACGGGAAAAGAGTTTCAAGTGGCTGCGTGACAACCAGCCGGTGTCCTGGCACCCGGCGCCGGAGCCTCTCGCGCCGGGGCTGGAGAACAGCAAGGGCTTCTGGGCCATCACGCGTTTCGAACACATCAAGGACCTATCGCGCAACGACGCCGTATTCTCGTCGGCGGAAGGCGTGTTCCTCGACGACTTTCCGCAGCTCGAGACCATACTCTCGTTCATCGTCATGGATGACCCGCGCCACAAGGCGCTGCGCAACATCGTCCAGCACGCCTTCAGCCCACGGAACATCCGGCGCATGGAGCAGCAGATCCGCGAGATGACCGAGAGCGTCATCGGCGAGGTGGCGCATCTCGGTGAAGGCGACTTGTGCGAACTGGTGTTCAAGCAATTGCCGGGGCGCGTGTTCGCCGGCGTGTTCGTCGGTATCAGCGATCCGCACAAGCGCGAGATCCTGATCGAAGCCGCCGAACAGCTCGGCAGCTGGGCCGACCCCAGCTATGCGCACATCGGTTCACCGCTGGCGGTGTTCCAGGACGCTGCGCAGAAGATCATGACCATTGCCTACGCGGAAGCCGAGCGCTGCCGGCGCGAACCCGATGACAACCTCATGACCTGGGTGGTCGAAGCCGATCACGAAGGCCAGCGCATGACCCAGGACGAGCTCGGCGCATTCTTCACGCTGCTGGTTGGCGCGGCCAACGACACCTCGCGGCATGCCATGGCCCACGCGGTCATGAACCTGCAGAATCATCCCGAGCAGAAGGCCTGGCTGCTGCAGGACTTCGAAGCGCGCATCGACAACGCGGTCGAAGAGATCCTGCGCTGGTCGCCGCCTTTGATGCATTTCCGCCGCACCGCGCTGCGCGATTTCGAGCTCGACGGCGTGACCATCAAGAAAGGCGACAAGTGCGTGCTGTGGTATTGCTCGGGCAACCGTGACGAAAGGGCGGTGCCGGCGCCGGACAGCTTCGATCTCAACCGTGCGCCCAACCGCCACTTGAGCTTCGGCTATGGCCCGCACTTCTGCATGGGCGCCTCGCTCGGTCGCCAGATGGTGAAATCGAGCCTGCGCGAGTTCTCACGACGCATGCCCGACCTGGTGGTCGGCGAGCCCAAGATGCTGCTGTCCAATTTCATGAACGGCGTACTGTCGCTGCACGGGCGCTGGACGCCGCCCGCCTGAGCGGCGACGTGCCTGGTGGGCGGGCAGGCCGCATGGCGTGCCCGCAATGCCAATCGATTGGCATTCCTGACATTGCCCCACGCCGATTCGCGGCATCGGCCCAAACCATGGCGGCCGGTCCGGGTCGCAAGCACGCCTACGATCAGCGTCATCACGAATGACGAACGCCCAAGATGCTAAATAACGCCGGCCACCCGGCGCTGTGCGCAAGGAGACTGCATGCCTTTCGGATGGGATGAAATGAAACCGCGCTGCGTACCGCCGCTGCTGCTCGCGGCGCTGTTCGCGACGGCGAGCTGCGACGCCGCCGAATCACTGACCGCCGCGCAGGACGCGCCGGCCGCGCCAGCCTGCAAGTTCAGCATCGACAAGGCCGCCGCACCCGTCGACCTCGGACGGTATCGCGGACAGGTGGTCTATGTCGATTTCTGGGCGTCCTGGTGCGGGCCGTGTCGGCAGTCCTTCCCGTTCATGAACGAGATGCACAACGAACTCGGCGCCAAGGGGCTGACGGTGCTGGCCGTCAATCTCGACGAAGAAGCGGGCGATGCGCAAAGCTTCCTGGCCAAGCACCCGGCCAGCTTCGAGGTCGCGGGCGGCGACAACCAGGCCTGCGCATCGGCCTTCCAGGTGGAAGCCATGCCGTCGTCCTATCTCATCGACCGCGCTGGCAAGGTGCGTTACGTCCACCATGGCTTTCGCGGCGGTGACGCGCAACTGCTGCGCGGACTTGCCGCCACCCTGCTGGCCGAACCCGCGCCCTGATCGGACAATCGAGACCTGCCCACGGACTGTTCATGCCTGACAAATCCATTCCGGCACTACTGCTGGCCGTGCTCGGCATCGCGCTGCTCGGCGGCTGCGCGCCATTACATCCCTGGGAGCGCGGCAATCTCGCCAAGCCGCACATGGCCTTGACCACCAATCCCGGGCAGGCCGCCATGAAAGCCCATCTCGAGATGAGTCGCGAGGCGGCCTCGGGCGGTGGCGCCGCCGCCGGTGGTGGCTGTGGCTGCAACTGAGCAGGCGCCGACGCCAAGCAGCGTGCGGCCGGCCAGCGCGCTGCGTGCACTGACGGCGGCGGCCTTGGCCCTGCCCGGACTCATGGGCAGCCAGGGCTTCGCCGCCGACGATGGCAGCACCGCGACGCTCGATTATCACCATTACGCCGAAGGCGAACGGGATCTCGAAGGCCGCACCTACAAGTCTCTGAACCTGCGGCCCATCGAAGTCGACAGCCTGGCGCTGGCGGTACGCAACACCTTGGCCGATCGCTGGCGCTTCGCGCTCAACTACACGCAGGACACCTGGTCGGGCGCGACGCCGGTACTGAGCCTGCCGCAGGCCGCCATCAACGAGCAGCTGGTGTCGGGCGCATCGGTGCCACTCGCCTACCTGACCGACAGCAAGCATCGCCCGCAGGATGTCGATCCCGGTTCGTTCGACGGCCAGAAATTCAAGAGCACGGAAGATCAACGCCTGGTGCACCTGATGGCGTCCGCGTCACCGGAAACGCGCCGCCAGGTCGACGGCCGACTCGACTACGGCTGGGACCGCGCCTCGTTCGGGGTGGGCGGCGGCGTGTCGGAGGAACCCGACTATCACTCGGGCTTTCTCAATACCGGCGGCAGCTTCGACTTCGATCACAAGCGCACCACGCTGACATGGGGCGCGAGCTACACCGTCAGCAACATCAACGCCTCGCTCGATGCCAATGCCGCCGCTGATTGGGGCGCCTATCTCGGCTACATCCGCGAGAGCCGCGGGCACAACACCTTGTTCGGCCAGCGTCACGATATCGGCGCGAGCTTGAGCGTCACCCACGTCATCAACAAGAACTCGCTGGTCGAAGCCGGCATGGGCTACACGCGCAGCAGCGGCTACCTGGAGAATCCCTACAAGGCGACCATGCTGGCGTTCGACGATCCGGACCAGTTCATCGACGCCAGCGGTCTGCGCACCGTGCAGCTGCGCGGCGTGCTGGAACAGCGGCCCGGATCACGCGACCAGTTCAACTGGCACGTGCGCTACGTCGACTACATCGCGCCGCTCGACGCGGCCCTGCACGCCGACTATCGCTTCTTCCACGACGATTGGGGCATCGATGCCCACACCATCAACCTGTCGTGGCATCAGCCGCTCGGCGGCGGTTGGATGCTGGTGCCGGGCACGCGCTACTACTCGCAGTCGCGCGCCGATTTCTACGCGCCCTACTTCCTGTTCAACCAGGCCTATCCGGCGTTGCCGGGACCGATATTTCCGGGCGTGCCGCGACCGCTGGACTTCCGCAGGCTCGCACGTCGCGATTTCTCCAGTGACGCGCGGTTGTCGGGCTTCGGCAGCATCGGCGGCGAACTGGCGGTGAGCCGCGAATTCAGCAAGGGCGCGAAAATCGAAATCGGCGCCGATTATTCGGTGCACGCCGGCGCCTTGAAACTCGGTGGCGGCGGCGAGAAGAGTTTTACCGACGTCGACTCCTACGTGGTCTACGCCACGCTGTCCATGGATCTTTCCGCGCCGGCACTGGCGGGCGGCCTGCCCCAGGCGGACGCCACTGGCACGACGCCGGTGCGCCTGCGCCGTGCACCGGCCGGCGTGCGATGGGATCACCTGCTCGCGGCCCAAGGCGACATGGAAAGTCGGTTATCACTTCGACTACGACATGCGCGGCAACGGCATCCAGCACGGCGGGCGCCGCGCCGGCGATACCGAAGTCATCACGCGCGCGTGTGAGAACACGCTGTGTTCGCTGACGCCGCGCGACAGCGACACGCATGTCTCGACCGTCGATTTCATGCTTGGCCTCGGCCCAAGCGCGACGATGCTCGTGAGTGCCGCCTACGTCAATCACGACATCGCGCTGCGCGATCTCGATACCGACGTGCAGGATGCGCTCGGCATCATTCCGCCGCCGCGCGTAAGCTACACGCGCAGCGCCGGCGGCCTCGGCGACGTCAACCTGCATTTTCTTTATGGACTGTTCGAAACCCGCAGCCACGAAGTGCATGCCGGCCTCGGCTTCAGCGCGCCGACTGGCAGCGTCGAGCAGCGTCTGGCGGGCAGTCGCGATTTCAGCGCCTACGACAGTCAACTGGGCAGCGGCACCTGGGACTTTCATCCGAGCCTGACCTACAGCGGCGAACTGCTGCGTTTTGCCTGGGGCACGCAACTGTCGGGCACGAAGCGCATGGAAGCGAGCAACGACGCCGGCTATCGGCTCGGCGATCGCTTCCAGGCCACCACCTGGGGCAGCGTGCGTCTCGCCGATTGGCTGTCGGCCTCGATACGCGGCCAGTACACCAACCAGGGCGGTGTGCACGGTCGTTTCGATGCTCACGCCGCGCCGCAGGTGATCGGTACGCGCCTGGTCGGCGCCGAAACACAGGAGGTCTACCAGTACGTCGATACACCAAGCGCCATCAACGGCCCCATGGACAGTGCCGACAGCAGCGGCGGACAGTGGTGGGACGTCGGCTTCGGTGTCAACGCCGTGGTGCCATCGGGCCTGTTGCGCGGCAATCGAGTGAGCGTGGAATGGCTGGAGCCGGTGGCCGATCACTTCAATGGCTATCAGCTCGAACGCCAGGGCAGCCTGCAGCTGCGCTGGGAACTATCCCTGTAGCAGGGCGGCGGCGAGGCCGCCCGCTGTCGTTACAATGCACGGCGAGACACAGAAGTACCGCCGTGCCGCTCATCCTTCATCGCTTTCCGTTCCAGGCCATGGGCTCGCCCTGCGAGATCCAGGTGTTCGCGGCGGACGCTGCGCATGCACGCGCGGGCGCCGAGCACGCCATCGCCGACGTCGCGCGTCTCGAAGCGCGTTACTCGCGCTACCGTGAAGACAGCTTCCTGTCCGCCATCAATCGCGTCGCGGCGCGCGGCGGCAGCATCGACGTCGACGCGGAAACCGCGAGCCTCCTGGACTACGCCGCCACCTGCTACGCGGAAAGTGACGGCCTGTTCGACATCACCTCCGGCGTACTGCGCCAAGCCTGGCGTTTCGATCGGGGCGGCTTGCCCGATGCCGCGCGAATCGCCGCGCTGAAGGCGCGCGTCGGCTGGCATCGGCTGCGCTGGCAAGCGCCGCGCCTGGCGTTTCCCGAGCCGGGCCTCGAGCTCGACTTCGGCGGTGTCGTGAAGGAATACGCGGTCGACCGCGCTGCCGCGCTGTGCCACGAACGCGGCTTGCACCACGGCGTGGTCAATCTCGGCGGTGACATCAAGATCATCGGACCGCGCGCCGACGGGCAGCCCTGGCGCATCGGCATCAAGCACCCGCGCCGCGCCGAGACCTTGCTCGACACCTTGGAACTCCAGCGCGGTGCGCTGGCCTCGAGCGGCGACTACGAGCGCTGCATCTTGGTCGACGGCGTACGCTATGGCCACATCCTCAACCCGCGCAGCGGCTGGCCGGTGCGACGCCTGGCGGCGGTCAGCGTGGTGGCGGATTTCTGCGTCATCGCCGGCAGCGCCTCGACCATCGCGATGTTGAAGGAGGAAGAAGGACCGGCGTGGCTGGCGGCGTTGGGACTGCGCCACCTGTGGGTGGATGTCGACGGCAACAGCGGTGGCGACCTGCTGCCCCTGTAGGTGCGAATTCATTCGCACCTTCGAGGCGCGCCTCGGGATTTTCAATGGGCGAATCAATTCGCACCTACCAACCGCGCTGCTCCCCTACTGCACCGTGCGCGCGCCGGCGCCCGGCCTGACCGTCGTGCCGTCCACGTGTTCGATGAAGTAATCGAGGAACACGCGGGTCTTGGCCGCCATGAACTGGCGGCTGCTGAAGAGCGCGGTCACTGGCAGTGACATCGCGCGGGCATTGTCCAGGGTAATCTCGGCCAGTTCCGCGCGCGCCAGTTCGTCGACCACCGCGTAGCGCGGCACGTAGGCGATGCCGAGCCCGGCCACCGCCGCCTCGATGACCGCCGCCGTGCTTGGCGATGAAAAATTGCCGCTCACGGGTTGTGCGACCAGCGTGCCGTCGGCGATGAAGCTCCAGCGCTCGTAGCCGTCCATGGATTCATCGAGGATGCAGTTGAAGTCCGCCAGCTCGCGCACCGTCAACGGCCGACCGCTGGCGGCGATGAAAGCCGGCGACGCGCACAGCATGTAAGGCGCGCTGCCGACCTGCTTGCTGACCAGCGAGCTGTCCTTCAGGTTTCCGATGCGGAAGATGAGATCGAGGCGCGACGCGACCATGTCCGGCTCGGCATCCTGCAGGCCCAGCTCGATGCGCAGGCCACTGTTGCCGCGCGCGAACGCCGCGATGATGGGCGTCAGCACCTGGGTGCCGAAGGACGGCGGACAGCTCACGCGCAGCACGCCGCGCGGCGACGAATTGAGCGCCGTCACCGCCATTTCGGTGTCTTCGATACGTTGCAGTATGTCGACCACCTGGTCGACGTAGAGCTCGCCGGCATCGGTCAGCGACACACCGCGGGTGGTGCGCTGTAGCAGCCGCACGTCGAGGTCTTCCTCGAGCTGCTTGACCTGCTTGGAAAGCATGCCGGGAGTCACTTCCAGTTCGCGCGCGGCGGCCGAGAACGAGCCGAGCCGCGCAACGGTCACGAGTGCCCGCATGTGTCCAATCTTATCCACGGCGACTCGCTGCCTGGCTCACCAATCTCGATAGCTTCGAAGCATCGCCAGCGGGCCGTCTGGGAAAGCCGGATGTTGCGACGCAGCAGGACGAGAATAGGCGAGCGCGGGCGGGCAATCAATGGCCCGTTCGATACCCAGTGCAAACTTCGGTTAAGGCGCGCGCCGCGCCCGTCCTTGGTGCACTCGTCAGCGTACGCCTAGGATCCAGCCCTCGAGTTGCGCCACGCGTCGTTCGGGCAAGGTCAGCGGCGGATTGAAGTACTCACGCAGTGCGCCCAGCACGTCCATGTCGCGCAACCACATCGCGCAGGCATAGGCGTCCTGCTGATCGGCGCTGCGCTCGGTATTGGCGTAACGCCGACGGAACATCGACGGATAGATCTCCGCCACCACCGAGCGTCCGGGCTTGATATCGAACCCGTCGAAGGGCCAGAAATGGGTGCGCGCGCGTAAGCGTCGGTCGTCGCGCAGCTGCTTCAGCCACGGGATGCCGGCGTGCGTGGACTTGGCCACCGAGCCCTGCACGTCGAACTGGAACACGCTCTTGGCCGACGACGTCCAGCGTTCACACAGGCGCAATTCATCGGAGGTGCCGGGCGGCGGCTCCTGGTCGCGCACGAAATCGACATACATGTGATCGCGCGTGGTCGGCCAGTGGAAGCAGAAATGCCGCAGGAATTCGTCCCAGCTCGTCAGCGCATTGCGCTGCAGGTAGGACAGCGGCACGGAAAAGCCGTGATCGACGCCGATCACGCAGGGCTGATCCGACAGCAAGCGCTCGCGCATGAAACGCGCCACTTCCTTGCGACACCAGTTGCGCGCGCCGTTGTCGAACGGCGGCACCGCGCGCGCCTCGCTGTTACCGTCCGATTCGTAGACCTGCAGGGCGCGCAGTCGCGACACCGGCGCTTCGGCGCCCGAGTAATCGATGCCGATGTAACGCGTGAACATGGGCGCGACGCTCACCTCATCACGCTCCGGCAATGTCGTGGGCCTGTACGGCCTGGTGCAGGCCGTGCACTTCTTCGTCGTGGATGTTCAAGTGCGCGAGGTGCTCGGCAAGGCGAGCGAGGTATTCGCGGTTGCTGCCGCTCGGTCCGTGGGAATCGGCAATCTGCTTGACCATCGCATCCAAGGGCGCGGCGCCGACGAAACTCGGGTTGTCGGCGAGCGCCACGTAGGTGATGGCGTCGGCGCGGCCGCCGTCCTCGAACTCGAGCGCCACGCTGCAACGCGTGTAGCCATTGCGCTCGCGATGATCGAGTTCCTCGAGCACAGCCTGCCAGTGCGGCGCCGCGACGCGAAACGCCATGCCCCAGCACACCGCTTGCGCATCGGGCACCAGGGTCACGACCCGGCCGGGCGCTTCGGGCACGCCGCGGTGATCGGGCGAGGCCTGCCAGAAACGGCGGCGCCAGCCACGCAGGGCCGCCTTGCGACTCGTTTCATATGCAAAAGCCGGCCGCCAGATCAGCGAGCCGTAGCCGAATATCCAGGTCATGGTGCGTACGGATCATGCGGCGCGGACCACGCGCCAGGCTCATAGGGATCGCCAGGCGCTGCTCGCTTGGCAGCCGCCCGGGGCGTTCATGCAGCGTGGACTCACACTGCTGCCGCGCGGTCGTCCCGCGCCAGGCGGCGGTATTATGACAGACTGCCGCAAGGCGAACCGGCAAGCCAACAGGAGTGAAATTTTCCATGCGCGTATTCGGCCACCGCGGCGCCGCGGGCCATTGTCCCGAAAACACGCTGGCCGGTGTGCGCCATGCCATCGAGCTCGGCGTCGACGCCGTGGAAATCGACGTGCGTCTGCTCGACGACGGACTGATCGTGCTGCATGACGACACGCTCGACAGGACCACCAGCGGACACGGCAGCTACAAGGCTTTGAGCCTCGGCGCGCTGCGCGCGCTGGATGCCGGCGGCGGTGAGCGCGTGCCCTTGCTGGAAGAAGTCATCGCGCTGGCCATCGACAAGGTCGAACTCAATATCGAGGTCAAGGAAGCCGGCATCGCCGAGCTCGTCATCGAACGCACGCTCGCAGCCACCGCCGCGTCACCGGCGTGGCGGCAACACATCCTGTTGTCTTCTTTCGATATCGACACCAGCGCGGCCCTGGCGCGTGCGCGCGGTGCCATGCGTTTCGGGCTGTTGTACGAGGAAGACTTCGATACGGCCCTGCGGCGCGCCCGGGCCTTGCGCGCGCAGTCGCTGCACATGAGCCTCGACGCGCTCGACGCCGCGCACGTGGCGCGCGCCCACGGCCACGGTCTCGCGGTCTACGTGTATACCGTCAACGATGCGCCGGCCATCGCGCGCTGCAGGGCGGCCGCTGTCGACGGCGTGTTCTCCGACTATCCCGAGCGCGTCATCGCGGCGCGCGCGCACGGGTAATCCGCCTGTCGCGATGATGGGGTATCTTGTGTTGCCATGAAGTTCATCCTCGCGCTCGATCAAGGCACCACCAGCTCGCGTGCGCTGGTGTTCGACGGCGACGGGCAATGTCGCGGTCTCGCGCAGGAAGAATTCACGCAGATCTATCCGCGCCCGGGCTGGGTGGAACACGATCCGCTGGCGCTGTGGCGCACGCAGTTCGATTGCGCCAGGCGTGCGCTGGACGCGGCCGGCATCCGCGCCACCGATGTCGGCGCCATCGGCATCACCAATCAACGCGAGACCACCCTGCTATGGGACAGGCGCAGCGGCGCACCCGTGGCCAATGCGCTGGTGTGGCAGGACCGTCGCAGCGAAGCCTTGTGCGCGGCCTTGCGCGGCGGTGAACACGAAGCGCTGATCCGTGAGCGCAGCGGCCTGGTGCTCGATGCCTACTTCTCGGCATCGAAGATCCGCTGGCTGCTCGACAGCGATGCGGCGCTACGCGTGCGCGCCGAGCGCGGCGAACTGGCGTTCGGCACCGTCGACAGCTGGCTCATCTGGCAGCTCTCCGAAGGCCGCGAGCATGTGACCGACGCCACCAACGCCTCGCGCACCCAGCTTTACGACATCGTGCGCGGCGACTGGAGCGACGAGCTGCTGGCGCTGTGGCGGATCCCGCGCGCGCTGCTGCCACGCGTGGTCGACAGCAGCGGCGTATGCGCGAGCACGCGCCTGTTGGGCGGCGAGATTCCGATCGCGGGCGTGGCCGGCGATCAGCAGGCGGCGTTGTTCGGCCAGGCCTGTTTCGCGCCCGGCATGGCGAAATGCACCTATGGCACCGGCTGCTTCATCCTCATGCACACCGGCACACAGGTGGCGCGCTCCGGCCAGGGCTTGTTGACCACCGTCGCCTCGCGCATCGATGGCGTCAGCGAGTACGCGCTGGAAGGCAGCGTGTTCATGGGCGGCGCCGTCGTGCAGTGGCTGCGCGACGGCCTCGGACTCATCGCGCGCAGTGCCGACATCGAAGCGCTCGCCGCCAGTGTCGACAGCAGCGACGGCGTGGTGTTGGTGCCGGCCTTCACCGGCCTCGGCGCGCCGCACTGGGACGCCCATGCGCGCGCCTTGCTGATCGGCATGACCCGTGGCACCGGTCGCGCGCACATCGCGCGCGCCGCGCTCGATGCCATCGCCTGGCAGGTGGCCGACGTTGGCGTGGCGATGATGGAAGACGCGGGGCTGGCGCTGGCCGAACTGCGCGTCGATGGCGGCGCGAGCGCCAACGATCTGCTGATGCAGATCCAGGCCGACGCGCTCGACGTGCCCATTGCGCGGCCGCGCCTGACCGAGAGCACCGCCTTCGGCGCCGCGCAGCTCGCGGCCCTCGGCGTCGGTCTTCGTGCCGACCGCGCGGCCCTGGGCAACGCCTGGCAAGCGGCCGCGCGTTACGCGCCGCGCATCGATGCCGGCCAGCGCAAGGCGCAGCGTCAACGTTGGCATCGCGCCATCGAGCGCGCACTGGCGTGGGCCGATTAACGCATGCAACGCCAGGCCTTTCTGCGCGCCGCTGGCAGTCGTCGCTCCGCCTACGATGTAATCGTCATCGGTGGCGGCGCCAATGGCCTCGGCATCGCGCTGGATTGCACCCATCGCGGTCTCGAAGTGCTGCTGCTGGAGCGCGCGGCGTTTGGCGCGGGCACCTCGTCTCGCAGCAGCAAGCTCATCCACGGTGGCATTCGCTACCTGGCTCAGGCGCAGTTCGGCCTGGTGCGCGAAGCCTTGCACGAGCGCGCGCTGCTGCTCGGTAACGCGCCCGGCCTGGTCAAGCCGCTGCCCTTCATCCTGCCGGCCGCCAACCGGTTCGAACTCTACAAGTACGCGGCGGGCGTCAAGCTCTACGACGCGCTGGCCGGCGCACACAAGCTTGCCGCCAGCCGCCTGCTCGATGCCGACGAGACCCGGCGCCTGGTGCCGCAGCTCGGCCGCGCGGCGCTGGCCGGCAGCGTGTGCTATGCCGACGCGGCTTTCGACGACACGCGCCTGCTGCAGGCGCTGGCCCACGCCGCCGCCGCGCGTGGCGCGACCTTGCTTAATCACATGCCGGTCGAAGCGCTGCTCAAGAACGCGCGTGGCCAGGTGCGTGGCGTTGCCGCCCGCGATGCGCTGGACGGCCACACCCACGAATACGAAGCACGAGTCGTGATCAATGCCAGCGGCGTGCATGGCGACGCGGTGCGACGCCTCGCGGACGCCTCGCTGGGCGCCGAGATCCTGCCGAGCCAAGGCACCCACCTCGTGGTGCCGAAACGCTTCCATACCTCGGACCATGCGCTGGTCATGCCGCGCACGCCCGACGGGCGCGTGATGTTCGTCATTCCCTGGCACGAGCACGTGTTGCTCGGCACCACCGATACCGCGCTCGAGCGGCTCGACGTTCCGCCGCGGCCGCGACGCGAGGAGGTGGACATGATCCTCGCCGTCACCGCGCGTCACCTGCATCGCGCGCCGCGTCATGACGACGTGCTGAGCTGCTTTGCCGGCGTGCGGCCACTGGCGGCGGCGCCGGGCGGCGCACGCTCGTCGAAGATCTCCCGCGAACACGCCATCACCATCGATGAGTCGGGCCTGGTGACGGTGAGCGGCGGCAAGTGGACCACCTATCGCCGCGTCGCCGAACAGTGCGTCGACGCGGCGTTGAAGGCGGCGGGCTTGCGCGCGAACGATGCCAGCACCCGCGAGCTGGCCTTGCTGACGCCGCAGGGCACGCGCGATGGCGTGGACGCCGTCGGCTTTCCGGCGCGCGGCGTCGCGCAGCTCGGCGCCGAGCAGACGACGCTCGCCGCACCCCTGCATGCTTCGCTGCCCTACAGCGGCGCGCACTTCGCCTACGCGGCGCGCAACGAGATGGCGATGACGGTGGCGGATGCCCTGAGCTACCACACGCGCGCGCTGTTCATCGATGCGCGCGCCGCCCTCGACATCGCACCGCGCGTGGCCAGCATCATGGCCAGCGAACTGCAACGCGACGCGGCATGGATGGCGTCCGAGCTCGAACAACTGCGCGCCATCGCGGCACCCTTCATCCTCACTCCCACTCCAGTTCGCGAAACGCGCGGCTGACGTTGAGCGGATGGGCGCGCGCGGTGAGCTGCCAGTGGGCAAGCTCGCGCGTCGCGACGCTGTGCTTGGCATCCTCGATGAACTCACCGCGCGCGATGGCGGCGCGAGTGTCCACCAGCAGCGCATCGAGATAGGTCTGCTCGGCTAGCGCACCTTGCGGCCAGTGCTCGTCCAGCGGCCCGTGCCCGGGCACGACGCGCGCATAGGGGAGCCCGCTCGCGGCCTTGAGCCAGGCCAGCCAGCCTTTGACGCTGCCGTCCAGCACCGGCAGCCGCTCGCGGAACACGAGGTCGCCGCTGAACAGCGTGCCGGTTGTTTCGTCGAGTACCGTGAGATCCGTTTCGGTATGCGCTGTCGCCACGGCCGTCAGCAGCAGCGAGCGTCCGCCGAGATCGAGTCGCGTCGGTTCGGCGACGAGACGGCTCGGCGTCACCAGCGCCGCGGCATCGTGCCGACCGTCGAGTTCGGCGGAGAAATTCTCGATGAAGAAATCGCGGCTGGCCTCGAGGTTGTCAGGCAGACGCGCGGCGCCGACAAACTCGGCGCCTCCTTCTGCAAACGCGGCGTTGCCGAGCACATGATCAAAGTGCACGTGGGTGTTGATGACATGGCAGATGGGCTTGTCGGTGAGCTGTTCGATGGCGGCGCGCAAGGCGCGCCCGGTGGCGAGCGACCCACCGGTGTCGATCACGGCCACGCAGCGCGCGCCGACCACGACGCCGAGATTGGCGCTGTCGCCGCGCGCGGCGTCATCGATGTCCGCTATCTGGCCGCGATGCATGTAGACGCCGGGCGCGATGGCCGTCAGAAAGCTGTCGTCCGCGCGCGTGCACGGCGCCGAGATCAGCATCAGCAAGGCCAGTAAGCAAAGGGTGGCTGGAGACATGGGGGTCGCTTCCGGACGGAACGACCAACATCATAAGCGCTGCATGGGCAGCGCGGCAGCGGCGTCAGCTGTTGGCGACGGCGCGCAGATCGGCCTGCTGCCCGACGCGGGCGGTGGCCAGGTTGCCGTAGAGATGACTGAGGACGTCGCGACCTTCCTCGGTCTGCTCGAGATAGCTGGCGCCGACGCCGATGTAGGGCGCGACGCTCTTGTCGAAGAAATTCGGATAGGCCGTCAGCAGATCGCCCGGCCGTGCATAGCCCAGCGCATTGTTGAATCCGATCTCCTCGAACTCGTAGAAGATGGCCGACAGCTTGGATAGGTAGCGCGGGTCGCTCAGTTGGCCGATCAGATCGGCGGCACGTACCAGTCCCGGAAAATCATCGGTCTGTGCGTACCACGGGTCGTCGGGCACCGGAAAGCGCGTGCGCTCTATGCAGGCGTTGACGAAGCGCGTGTCGACCAGGTCGCTGTCGAAGAAATGTTCTTCGATGAAACGCTTGCCGCGATTGACGTGCACCGGCATCAGCACCGCGTCGCTGGTGCCCGCCACCGCGCGGAAAGTCTGGCCGTCGACGCCGGTCGCGAGCGCGCTCGCGGTATCGGTGCGACACAGGCCACGGACGTAGCCGATGTCATGACACAGCAGGGCGATGACGGTGTTGCACCAGGTTTCGGCTGACACGCTGCGCTCGCGCTCCTGCTTGGCCTTCAGGATCTGCAGGCCCACCATGGTCACGTGGGTGGTATGTTCGACGTTGTGATACAGCGCATCGCTGCGCGCGATGGCGGCGAGCGCGGTATGGGCGACGGTGACGGCGAGATCGAGCCGCGCCCCGGAAGCACGCGGGTACAGCGTACGGAAATGTTCCGTCGCACGCTCACTGACTATCGCGGTCAGCACACTGGTGACGTTCAACATGTCGGGCGCGTCACTTTCTCTATTGTACGTTTGCCTTCTGGTCCGTCATAAAGCACGGTACGGTTGTTGGCGAGTATAGGCACGGAGTGCCGGACTGTCCGCTGTCAGCGGCTGAAGTGTGACAAACTTGAGGTATCGTGAAAGTGCCGCTTGCGAGCGCGCGCAAGGCGCGCTCCGCGACAGGCTGGCGGCTCAAGCCGCGTGAAACTTGAGCGGCAGTGCGGCGAGGCTGTGCACGGCGTTGCCGACCCGCCATTCGGGGGCGCCCGCCAATTCGATACGCGCCACGCGCGCCGTGAGGGCGGCGAGCAAAGCGGCAATCTCCTGGCGCGCCACGTGCTGGCCAACGCATACGTGGATGCCGCTGCCGAAGGCCACATGGGGATGGGGCGCGCGCCCGATGTCGAAGCGCTCGGCGTCCTGCCAGCGCGCCGTGTCGCGGTTGGCGGCGCCCATCACGCACAAGAGCTTGGTATCGGCCGGCATGGCCAAGGCCCCGAAGGCGACTTCGACGGTGCTGGTACGACAGAATGTGTGTACCGGCGACTCGTAACGCAATACCTCGTCCACGGCCGCCATCGCGAGCCGCGGTTCACGACGCAGCAGGCGCCACTGGTCGGGGTGGGTCGCGAAGCAATACAGCAGGTTGGCGAGCGTCGCCACGGTGGTATCGATGCCGGCGGACAGCAGCGAACGCACCAGCAGAGAAGCTTCATCGGGCGTCACTTCCTCGCGATCGGCGGCGGCGTAGATGGCCGCGCCGAAGCCGTCGGCGGCGAGCGCCTCGCGCGCGCAGCGCGCGCTGATCCACGGCACGATGTCGGCGGCCTGGGCAAGGGCGGCACGGCGCACGGCGTTGTCCGGGCCGAGGGCATCGAACACCATGTGGCCATAGGCCAGCAGCTTGTCACGCCCGTCGCGCGCCACGCCCACCGCGTCGCCGAACACTTCGAGGGGAAAGGCCGCCGCCAGCGCGCTCACGCCGTCCAGCGTGCCTCGCGTCAGCGCCTCGTCGACCAGGCGTGCGGCGACCGCGGCGAAACGCGGCTCGAGGGCGCGCACCGCCTGCGGCGACAGCGCGCGCGCCATGACCCGGCGCGTGCGTTCGTGATCGGGCGGGTCGACTTCGAGAATGATGCTCGGCGCTCGCCACGGCGGCTCGCGCGAAAAATCGGCAAGACCGACGCCGCGTGCCGAACTGAAGCGTCGCCAGTCACGGAACGCCGCTTCGACGACCTCGATGTGGCCGCTCGCGCATACGCCGTAACGCGGGATCCAGACCAGCGGTCCGCATTCGCGCAGGGCGCGGTAGTAGGCGGCGGGCTCGCGCAGCAGCGCCGCGTCGTAGGGGTCGACGTCGAATTCCGGCAGCCTGGCGGGGCCGATCACCTCAGCTCGCCGCGCGCCCGGCGCGCCATGCCCGGTAGCGCGCCATCACCTCGTCGATGAAGACGGCGCTGGCGCCGAGATAATTGCGCGGCGCCATGACCTCGGCCAGGCCCTCGCTACCGAGTTCCCGCCGCACCGTGGCATCGTCGGCCAGCACCGTCGCGAGCGGCACGCCGCGTTCGACGGCCGTCACCACGGCTTGCTTCAGCAGGGCCTGCGCGGCGCCGCGCCCGAGACTCGGCGCGAGCGCCATGGCCACCGCTTCCGCCATCACCAGGCCCTGGCCGCGTTCGAGGTTGGCGCGCATCGCCTCGCCGTGCACGCGCAGGCCATCGAGGGCGACGTGCAGTTGCTCGAGCATGCCGCCGACCGTCACGAACATCTCGCGCAGCGCTTGCCACTCGGCATGCCAGGCGCCGCTGGCGCGCTCATGGGCGTGGCTGAAGCAGGAGAACAACGCGGCAAGTTGACCGGGCACGCGATGCGCGCCGGCCACCACCGCGATGGCCGCGACCGGGTTGCGCTTGTGCGGCATGGCGGTGGAGCCGCCGCGCGCGCCGCCGCCCCCTTCACTCAGTTCTGCCACTTCGCTCTGCATCATGAGAATCAAATCATTGCCGAGCTTGCCGGCGCTGGCCGCCAGCATTGCCAGCGCCGCCGCCAATGCACGGGGCGCGCTCCGCTCGGTATGCCAGGGCAACACCGCGCACAGCTCGAGATCGCGCGCCACTGCGTCGCGCAGTTCGACACCGCGCGACCCGTAGGCGGCCAGCGTGCCGGCGGCGCCGCCGAACTGCAGCGGCAAGGCGTTCGCGAGCCGCTCGCATTCCGCCGCGCCATTCAACATCGCGTGCAACCACAGCGCGCACTTGTAGCCGAACACCGTCGGCAGCGCGTGCTGCGACAAGGTGCGCGCCACCATCAAGGTGTCGCGATGGTCACCGCACAGCCTGGCGAGCTCGGCGGTGATCGCCGAGAGTTCGCCCAGCAACACATCGAGCGCGGCGCGCGCTTGCAGCATCAAGGCGCTGTCCATCACGTCTTGCGTGCTCGAACCCCAATGCACGTAGCACGCGGCAGCGGCATCGCGCTTCGCGACCAGCGCGGTCAGCGCCGCGACCAACGGAATGGTCGGGCTGCTGCTCGCGGCGGTTTCGCGCTTGATGGCGTCGATGTCGAAGTGCGAGACCTCGCACGCACTGGCAATGATGGCGGCGGCCGGCACCGGGATCATGCCGAGCGCGGCTTGGGCGCGTGCCAGCGCTGCTTCGAATTGGAGCATGCGCGAAAGCGTCGCCCGCGCGTCGAACAGCGCGGCCACCCGCGGCGACGCCAGGTAGGCGTCGGCCAGGGAATCAAACATGGCGCGGCAGGCCCACGTAGTTCTCGGCCAGCGCGGTCTGCGCGGCGCGTGACGAGGCGAGGTAATCGAACTCGGCGCGTTGCAGGCGGCGCGCGAAGCTGTCGTCGTGCAGACGGTGAGTGATGGCGGTGAACCACCACGAAAAGCGCTCGGCTTTCCAGACTCGTTTGAGACAGGTTTCGGAATAGCGCGCCAGCGCCGCCTCGTCGTCTTTACGCAGGGCGGCGCACAGCGCCGCCGCCAGCGCTTCGACGTCGGCGAAGGCGAGGTTCAAGCCCTTGGCGCCGGTCGGCGGCACGATGTGGGCGGCGTCCCCCGCCAGCAACAGGCGACCATATTGCATCGGCTCGGCGACGAAGCTGCGCAGCGGCGCGATGCTCTTTTCTATCGATGGCCCCGTCACCAGGCGCGCGGCCACGTCGCGCGGCAGACGCGCGCGAAGTTCATCCCAGAAGCGCTGGTCCGACCAGTCATCGACGTGCTCGTCGACGCCGACCTGCACGTAATAGCGGCTGCGCGTCGGCGAGCGCATGCTGCACAGGGCGAAGCCACGCTCGTGGCTGGCGTAGATCAATTCCGGCGCCACCGGCGGCGTATCGCACAGCACGCCCAGCCAGCCGCTCGGATAGACGCGCTCGTATTCGCGCAGTCCCGCGATCGCCGGCCGCGACACGCCGTGGAAGCCATCGCAACCGGCGATGAAGCGGCAGCGGAAATGCAGGGCTTCGCCGGCAACCGTGCACGACAGCGCGGCGCGCGTGTCGGTCAGCCCTGCCAGCGTCACCTGCGCGGCTTCGTAATGGATGCGGCTGCCGATGCTGTCGTGGGCGAGGTTGAGGTCACGCGTGATCTCGGTCTGGCCGTAGATCAATACCGATTTGCCGGTCAGTTCACGAAAGTCGATGTGCAGGCGCTCACCGTCGCAGGCGAGTTCGATGCCGTCGTGCACCAGCCCTTCTCGTTGCATGCGCGCGCCGACTTCGCAGGCGTTCAACAGGTCGACCGCGCCCTGTTCCAGCACGCCGGCGCGGATGCGTCCTTCGACGTGCGCGCGCGACTGCCGCTCGACGATCACGAAGCTGATACCCGCGCGCGCCAGCATCCAGCCGAGCATGAGGCCGGCCGGGCCGGCGCCGACGATGCCGACCTCGACGTCGAGCGCGGTCGCCATGCTCAGAGCGCGAAGAACACTGTCTCGTGTTCCCCCTGCAGGTGGATGTCGAACTCGAAGTGGCCGGCGTGTGCGCGCGCCAGGAGGGTCTGGCGCCGCGCGGCCGGCACGCAGGCGAGCACCGCATCGGCGTCATGCAGCGCCGCATCCGCCGGAAAATAGACCCGCGTATAGAGATGCTGCAGGAGCCCGCGCGCCATCACCAGGAGATTGATGTGCGGCGCCTGCCAGCCGCCATCGGGCGCCGGCACGCGGCCGGGCTTGATGGTTTCGAAACGAAATCCACCGTCGGCGTCGACCCCGCGGCGACCCAGGCCACGAAAGCCCTGCGTGGCTTCGGCGTGGTAACGACCGTCCGCGTCGGCCTGCCAGATCTCAAGCAAGGCATCCGGTACCGGCGCGCCGTCACCGTCGAGCACGCGCCCGCGCAGGCTGAGGTCGCAGACCGGGCAAAGGCGCCAGGCGTCGGGCCAGTCGAGGCCGATGCGAAAGTACGGGCCGACGGTCTGCGAAGGCGTGAGCGCGCTCATGGCCGCCCCTCCCAGGGCGTGCCGTCGGCGCCGCGCAGCACGATGTCGAACTCGTAAGCCATGGCGTAATCGGGCTCGCTGCAGGTGATATCGAAGCGCGACACCAGGCGCGCACGGGCGGCCTCGTCGGGCACGCCCATGAAGATCGGATCCAGCGGCAAGGTCGGGTCGCCGGGAAAATACATCTGCGTGACGAGCCGCGTCGCCCACGCCTGGCCGAACAGCGAGAAATGGATGTGCTTGGGCCGCCAGGCGTTGTAGTGATTGCCCCACGGGTAGATGCCGGGCTCGATGGTGAGGAAGCGGTAACGGCCTTCGTCGTCGGTCAGCACCGCGCCGCGACCGCTGAAATTGGGGTCCAGCGGTGCATCGTGGCGGTCGCCGTCATGCAGGTAGCGACCGGCGGCATTGGCCTGCCACACCTCCACCAGCGCGCCGCGTTCAGGGCGTCCGCGCTCGTCGAGCAGCCGGCCATGCACGATGATGCGTTGGCCCAGGGCCTCGCCGCCCCGCGCGCCGGCTGGACGCGTGAGATCGTGGCCCGCATGCCCCAGCCGCTCGCGCCCGCAGCGCGGGCCGCTCACTTCCGACAAGGTCTCGGGAATGACTACCAAGGCTTCGCGCGGCGCGCGCTTGGCGCTCGAGCGATAGGCGTCGGTGGCGTTGGCCGGGTGGATGCCCGGCGCCACCGGCGCATAGAGTCGCGACGTGCTCATGCTCATCTCATCCTCAGGCGGCGCGATCGCTCTGCAGGGCACGACAGCTGTCGGCGAACGTCAGCGGCGCGCCGGTGTTGGCCTGCAGTTCGGCAGCGCTGAGGCCGGCCACCATGTCGGTGACCACCAGCCCGCCGGGCGTGATGTCGATGACGGCGAGATCCGAGTACACGCGGTGCACGCAATTGAGACCGGTCAGCGGCAGGTCGCAACGTTCGACGATCTTATGCGCACCGTCCTTGGCGACATGGGTAGCCAGCATCACCCACACCTGGCGCGCGCCGGCCACCAGGTCCATGGCACCGCCGACCGCTGGCGGCTTGGGCCCCGGCAAGGCCCAGTTGGCAAGATCGCCATTGGCCGCCACCTGGTAGGCGCCGAGGATCGAGATGTCGATATGGCCGCCCCGGATCATGGCGAAGGAATCGGCATGATGAAAATACGAACCACCGGGCAGGATGGTGACCGGCTGCTTGCCGGCATTGATCAAGTCCATGTCTTCCTCGCCGGCGGTGGGCGCCGGGCCCATGCCCAGCAGGCCGTTCTCCGAATGCAGCACGAACTCGCGGCCTGGCACCGGGTAGTCGGCGACCAGCATCGGCATGCCGATGCCGAGATTCACGTATGCACCGTTGGGAATGTCGCGCGCGACGCGCCGGGCAATGTCTTCCGACGAAAGTGCCTTGACCATCATCGCTCTCCTATTTCCACCATGCGTGTGACGAAGATGCCGGGCGTGACCACTTCCTCGGGCGCCACGTTGTCGACGAAGCGGCGCACTTCGGCCAGCGTGGTCGCGGCGGCCATGGCCATGATCGGGTTGAAGTTGCGCGCGGTCTTGGGATAGGTGAGGTTGCCCCAGCGATCGGCGGTGCGCGCATGGATGAGCGCCACGTCGGCGCGAATGGCGCGCTCCATGACGTAATGACGGCCGTCGAATTCGCGGGTTTCCTTGCCCTGCGCGAGCGGCGTGCCGTATCCGGTGGCCGTGTAGAACGCCGGGATGCCGGCGCCACCCGCGCGTATGCGTTCGGCGAGCGTGCCCTGCGGCACGATTTCGAGTTCGATCTTGCCGGCGGCGTACAGTTCTTCGAACACGATGGAGCCGGCCGAGCGCGGGAAGGAACACACCATCTTGCCGACGCAACCGGCCTTCAGGAGCGAGGCCAGACCGTAATCGCCGGAGCCGGCGTTGTTGCTCACCACCGTCAGGTTGCGCAAGCCGAGCTCGCAGATGGTTTCGATGAGTCTCTCGGGCACGCCGGCATCGCCGAAGCCGCCGATCAACACGATGGCGCCATCTCGCAGATCGGGGCAATCAGCCACCATGTCGGCGAGAGTGCTGACGCGTTTATCGATCATGCCGAAGTCCCGTGACGAAGGTCCTCGGCAATTATGGCAAGAAGTGTGGGGGATGTGGATGGTGCAGGCTTGGCCGTCAGCCTGCCTCATCCACTGGTCATTGCTTTTGCGGGTCAGGCCTCAGGAAGCTCTGACACCGGCTGCGGCATGCCAGCCGTGAATTGTCAGGCTGAAGCCTGACATTCCAGCCGTCGATTTCGCTTCAGTCTTCCAGCTGCTGCAGGCCATCCAGGAACCAGGTCGGCTGCGTGGCGTTGCGCGGCTTGGTGAAATGCCACACCTCGCGCACCTGGCGCGCCTGCTCGTCATCGGCCTCGCGCACGATGCCGTCGAACAGCACGACCGCTTCCAGCTGGTCGCCCGCCTCCCGCGCTTCCAGCAATTCCGCCTCGAGCTTCAACACCATGGTGCGGTTGTCGGCGTCGATTTCCTTGATGCGGTTTTCGATCTCGACGTACATGGCATCGGTGGTGAGACGCCGCACGGCGGCGAGATCGCGCGCATCCCAGGCTTTTTGCAGGTCGTGGTAAGCGTTCTTGGCGCCAACCAGGAACGCCGCCTGGTCAAAACCAGCCGGCACGCTGGCCTGGTTGAAGTCCGGCAGCGACGCGCCATCGTCGTTCTTCAAACCGCCACGGAACCAGTCGCCGGTGTCCAGTGCCTGGGGCGGCGCGGCCGGCGGAGGCGGCGGAGCGTAATCCTGGCCGCCGCGCGAAGGCGCCGGTTCCGCCTGCCGCTGGTAGGCGGGCCGCGGCATGCTGGCGATTTTACGCGCCGCCATGAGGCGATACAGCATGTAGGCGATGGCCGCGAACATCAGGATGTCGAGGAAATTGATGTTCTCGAAGGCGCCGCCGAACAGCAACGAGCCCAACAGGCCGCCGATGGCGAGACCGCCCAGCATGCCCATCAGGCCGCCGCGACGCGACAAGCCCTCGCGCACCGACTGGTTGCGCGCCATGGCCTGCGCCTGGCTGGCGGACGGCGCCGCCGGTGCGGCACTCGGCTGGCGCTTGTAGGCGGTGCCGTGCGAAGTGCGACTGCCGAAGGACGCTCCGCCACCGAAACGTTTGGCCTCGGCGTCTTCGAACGGCGCGACACACAGGACGAGCCCGAACAGCAGGGATGAGACGAGACTGATTTGCTTGAACATCATGACTACTCGCAATGGACGGTGTAAGGCCCGTGGCCGGGTACTATGGCAGGTCTGGCCATGATGACAAGCAAAGGTTCCGCGCCCGGTGGCCTTGGCGCGCGACGGTGAATCGATACGCGCCAGCCTGATAAGCTTGCCGTCATGCGTGGCTTGCTGTTGATCATGATGTGGATGCTGTCCGCCGCGGGCGCGTCGGCGCAAAGCGCGGCGCCCTGCACCGCCGCGCCCGGCGCCTGCACGGAGTGGGTCACGATCGGCGGCGGGCCGGCGCGCGCGCTCATTTATCGCTCCTACTCGCTGGACGTGCGCAACGAACACGTCACGCGCCTGTTGGTGATGGTGCACGGCAAGAACCGCGACGCCGACAACTACTTCAGCACCGCCATGGCTGCCGCCTTTCTTGCCCACGCCATGGAAGACACCGCCATCGTCGCGCCCTACATGGCGTCCTCGGCGCGCGATTGCGAAGACCCGATCACGCCGCCCCAGATTGATTTCTCCTGCACCGGCGACAGCTGGCGCGCCGGCGCCAGCGCACTCAGTCATCCGCATCTGACCTCTTTCGATTTCGTCGACGAGATCCTGCGCAAGGCGACCAGCGGCGTGTTCCCCAAGCTGCGCCGCATCGTGGTGGCCGGCCATTCCGCCGGCGGCCAATTCACCATGCGCTATGCCATGAGCAACAAGCTGCACGATGACCTGCCGGTCGAAGTGAGCTACGTGGTGGCCAATCCTTCCAGCTATCCGTGGCCGGACAGCGCGCGTCCCTTGCCGGTCGGTGACGCCCATCCACACGCCGCCGGGCAGGCCTGGGAGGACGAGCAGCCGCATGCACGTTTCGAGTTCGGCGCCATCGACGCACGCCAATGTCCCGAATTCAATCGCTGGCCTTTCGGTCTCGACGCGCGCACCACCGGTTACACGCGCACCATGGAAAGTGAGCGCCTGGTGCGACAGCTCACCAGCCGACCGACGACCTACGTGCTGGGGCAAATCGATGTGCTGCCGCTGGCAGGTTTCGATTCATCCTGCGCGGCGATGCTGCAGGGCCCCACGCGCCGCGCGCGCGGCGAAGCCTTCGTCGCCTACATGCAGCAGCGCTGGCGTACCCACCACCGCATCCGCATCGTGCCGGACTGCGGCCACAACGCGCGCTGCGTCTTCACCGCCGATGAAGTCCTGCCGCTGTTGTTTCCTCCGCTGACGCCGCCGGACAGTACACCGGGCGCGGGCGCCGACCAGCACGGCTCCCAGGCGGCCATTCGCTGAGCCCTGCTTGAACGTGACCGGCGTGATCGCGCGCCGACCCGCAGCGCTCAGGCCGCGACCTTGCCAGCGCCGCGTTCGGCGCGGCCGCTGAAGCGGCGATGAAACTGGCCATCCTTCATCACCGCCACGATGCGGCGCTGATCCTGCAGCAGGCTCAGGTCGGCGAGCGGATCGCCGTCGATGAGCAGTATGTCGGCGAGGTAGCCGGGCGCGATGCGGCCGAGCTTTTCGCCGCTGTTGCCCACCCACGCCTCGCCGCCATAAGCGGTCGCGGCGCGCAGCGCTTCCCAGGGCTGCATGTCGAACAGGTTGACCATGTGCTCGAGATCGCGGCAGTCGGTGCCTATCGGGATCCAGGCAAAGCCGTAGTCGCCGAAGGGCAGCACACGAATGCCGGCCCGATGCATCTTCTGCATGGTCGCGCAGCCGGCCTCCAGTTCGCGCTTGTTGCCGATGCTCTCGGCGATTTCGGTGGTGATGCCCCAGGCCTGCGCTTCGTAGGTGGTGTTGTAGCGCGCCGCGATGGCGGGCGTCACCCAGTGCTTGTGCGCGACCTTGGCCAATGCCTCGATGGTCGCATCACTGGCAAACGTGGCGTGATTGATGAGTTCCACGCCGTATTGAATACATTGGCGCACGCCGCTGTCGGTATGCGCGTGGGCGGCGAGGCGCTTGCCGATGTTCAAGGTCGTCTCGCAGATGGTGCGCACTTCGTCCTCGGTCATCGGGTTGATGTCGCCCGGCATGCGGCCGAAGGTGAAGCTGTCGCCGGAGTTGTTGAACTTGACGATGTCGACGCCTTCGCGGATCAGCTGGCGGATGGATTTACGGAATTCCTCGACGCCGTCGCACACGATACCGATGGAAGGCACGAACAAGTCCAGGCGCGAATCGTCGCCCACGCCGCCGCTGACGGTGTATTCGGGCGTCGACGCGAGGATGCGCGGCCCGGGGAATTCGCCCTTGTTGACGGCATTGCGCACCACCACTTCCAGGCGCGGCTTGGCCGAGGCCACGCCGATCACGGCGGTGAAGCCATAATCGAGATAAGTGCGCGCGTTGCGCAGCGTGACGAGCAGGTTCTCCTCCACCGGCAAGGCGTTGATGTCGGCGAGGCTGACCGCGTTGCTGTAGGTGAAATGGCAGTGCGGATTGACCAGGCCCGGCATCAAGGTCGAGCCCTGGCCATCGATGATTTCATCGATGCCGTCGCGCGGCAGGCTCTCGCCTGGCGCGGCCACCGCGCTGATGCGATTGCCGGTCAACAGCACTTCGCCGGGCCGGCGCCGGGACTCGGTGCCTTCGAAGATCTCGACATTGGTGAACAGTACGCGACTCATGGTGCTCTCCCCGCCGCTGGTGCGCGGCTGCTCATGAAAGACGCTTGCCGGCGTGCGGCGGCGTCTGTTGTGCGAGTTTAACGCGCAGCGCCGGCGGCAAGGCCGCCACGGCATCGCTGCCTGCAGCCAGCGACCAGTAGGTCGCTGCGAATTCGACCAGCGCCACGCCGTCGGCGCCGTCCACGTCGCTGAACAAGAGACTCTGACGGCCGCTGCCGCGCAGCGCCACGTTGCAGGGGCGAGGACAAGCGCCGAGGCAGGCGACCTGTCGCACTTCTAGTTCATCGCGACACAGCGCGGCGAGGCGTTCAGCGAGGTCCAAGCCGGCGCGCGCCGCATCGCTACGCGACTCGGCGTAGCGATGGCAGCGCACGCACACGAACAACAGGGCGGCCACGGGCGGCGGCGTTCAGACCACGCGGTTCTCGATCTCGCCGAGGCCGCTGATGGCAACCTTTACCACGTCGCCGCTGGCGAGGAACTTCGGCGGCGTGAAACCGATGCCGACGCCGGCCGGCGTGCCGGTGGCGATGATATCGCCGGTCTCCAGCGTCATCGAGGCCGAGATGCATTCGATGATGGCGGGGATGTCGAAGATCAGATCGCGCGTGTTGGCGTTCTGACGCAGTTCGCCATTGACCCAGCACTGCACGTCGAGGTTGCCCGGCTCGACTTCATCGGCGGTGGTCAACCACGGGCCGATGGGACAGAAGGTGTCGATGGACTTACCCAGCAGCCATTGCTTGTGTTTGGCCTGCAGGTCGCGCGCCGTGGCGTCGTTGATGACGCAATAGGCCCATACGTGTTCATAGGCACGCTCGCGCGCGATGCGCCGCCCCGGCTTGCCGATCACGACGCCGAGCTCCGCTTCGTAATCGACCTGCGAGGTGATGTGCCACGGCACGATGATGTCGTCGCGCGCGCCGGTCATGGCGCATGGCGCCTTGGTGAAGACGATGGGCGCCTCCGGGATCGCATCCTGCGCGCTCTTGGCCGAAGAATCGTAGCCGCTGCGCGTGAACTCGGCGGCGTGCGCCGCGTAATTCTTGCCGATGCACAGGATGTTCTTGCGCGGCTGCGCGATGGGCGGCAGCAGGCTCACGTCCGCCAAGGGCACGGCGGCGCCGGCGGTGCGCGGTGCGTGGCCGGCCAGCGCCTCGTGCATGAGCGCCAGCATCGCATCACCATGGCCCGCGTCGGTGGCGAGCGGCGTGACCGTGCCGGCGGCGGTATCGACCAGGCCGAGCTGGACACGGGAAGCATGGGAATAACGGGCGATTTTCATGACGGACCTTGTGAATGGATGGATGTCGGCGACGCCGGGGGCGCCACTCGTACAAGCGCCAGCGGCGCCGGCACTTGACGGCAAGACGCCCTGCCATCGTCGACGCGCGCCCCGCACCCCGGCCTTGACCAATTGGTTGAGCACATGTCCAATGCCTGCCGGCTGTGCAAAAGTATTTAGCGCAGCGGCGGCCGTCAAGGCTTATCCGCAAAAAAAACCAATTGGTCATCAACCTGGTGCATGCCATGCGCCTTCGGGAGTCGCCGCCCATGCCGGTCACGGACAGTCACAACCAGGCGGCAAACGCCCTCGCCCATTTCGTCGAAGGCCAGCTCGCGAGCGGCGCGTGGCCGCTGGCCATGAAGTTGCCGGCCGAGCGCGAACTTGGCGCACGCTTCCTGTTGAGCCGCGGTGCGGTGCGCAAGGTGTTGGACGGTTTCATCGCGCGCGGTCTTTTGCGGCGCGCGGCCGGCAGCGGCACCTACGTCGCAAGCGCGCCGACGCGCGGCGTCACCGCCACGGCCACCCGCATCGAGCTCGACAACGTCAGTCCGGCGGAACTCATGGAGGCGCGGCGCCTGTTCGAACCGCTGCTGCCGCGCCTCATCGTGCGTCACGCCACGCCGCAGGATTTCGCGCGCTTCGAACAATGCCTGCTCGGCGCCGAGCAGGCCGACAGCGTGGCTGACTTCGAATACTGGGACGGCGCGCTGCACGAAGCCTTGTCGGCTGCCACGCACAACAGTTTCATCGGCGCCATCCTCGCCTTGATGGCGGTCGTGCGCGAAGCCGGTGAGTGGGGGCGCCTCAAGCAGCAGGCGCTGACGCCGGCGCGACGCAAACGCTACGAAGCCCAGCATCGCGCCCTGGTCGCGGCCCTGCGTGAACGCGACGAAGCGCAGGCCAGCGCCCTGTTGAAGGCCCACCTCGACGAAGTGCAGGCCAACCTGTTCGGCGCGTGAGCGAGTACGTCGGCAGGCCGGCTCGCACGCGCGGCCGCGCTATTCCCGCTGCATGGCGATTGGTGTAGCGTGCCTTGCATCATGAGCACACCCGACATCCTCATCGCCGGCGGCGGCATCGCAGGCTTGACCCTGGCCTTGGCCCTGCACGATGCAGGCTACCGTCCACGCGTGTTCGAGGCGGTCGCGAGCCTTGCCGAACTCGGCGTCGGCATCAACGTGTTGCCCCATGCCGCCAAGGAATACGAACGCCTGGGCGTGCTCGACGCGCTGCTGGCCGAAGGCGTGGAGCTCGAGCGCTACATGTGGTTCAACCGTCATGGCCAGGAAATCTGGAGCGAGGCGCGCGGACGCAAGGCCGGCTACGCGTGGCCGCAGGTATCCATCCATCGCGGCAGCTTTCATCGCGTGTTGGCCGACGCCGTGCGTATGCGCCTCGGCGCCGAGGCCATCGTGCTCGATCATCAACTCGTGGGTTTCAGCCAGGACGCGCGCAAGGTCAGCGCACGCTTCGCGAGCCGCGCCAGCGGCGCGCAACGTGACGCCGTGGCATGCGACATCCTGGTCGGCGCCGACGGCATACACTCGAGCCTGCGCCGCGCCTTCTACCCGGATGAAGGCGCGCCGCGTTGGGCTGGCAACATGATGTGGCGCATGACCGTCGACCTGCCGGCGCCGATACTCGGCGGCAGCACGATGTTTTCGGCCGGCACCGGCGAATGCAAGGTGGTGGGCTATGAAATCTCGGCCGCGCACAAGCGCCGGGGGCGCTCGCTGTTCAACTGGATAGCCGAGGTCAAACTCGGCGAGGACGGCGCCGCGCCGCCCGAGCGCGAGGACTGGAATCGCGTCGCCGGCATCGGCGAATTCGTCGAGTACTTTCGCGACTTCCGCTTCGACTGGCTGGACGTGCCGGCCCTCGCGCACGCCTCGGGCCAGGCCTTCGCGTTCCCGATGGTCGACCGCGATCCCTTGCCACGCTGGAGTCATGGGCGCGTGACCCTGCTCGGCGACGCCGCCCACCCGATGTGGCCGATAGGCTCGAACGGCGCGTCGCAGGGCGTGCTCGATTGCCGCGCGCTGGTGGATGCGTTGCAAATCCATGCCGACCCGCGCGAGGCCTTGCTGGCCTACGAAGCGCAGCGTCTGCCGGCCACCGCCGCGGTGGTCACCGCCAACCGCAGTCGTGCGCACGACCAGGTGCTGGACCTGTGCGAAGCGCGCGCGCCGCAGGGTTTCAGCGACGCGCGCGCGGTCATCAGCGCCGAGGAAATCGAAGCGAGTCTCGCGCGCTACAAGCAGACCGCGCAGTTCGACAAGCACCAGCTCCAGGCATGAAGGCGCACGCGCCGTACCGGGCCGACCAGGTGGGCAGCCTGCTGCGACCGCCAGCCTTGAAGGCGGCGCGTGCCGCACTGGCAGACGGCGCCCTGGATGTCGACGCAGTTGCGTGCCGTCGAAGACGAATGCATCCGCGCGGCCGTGGCCGCGCAACAAGCGCTGGGACTCGCGGTCGTCACGGACGGCGAGTTTCGACGCGCCTGGTGGCATTTCGATTTTCTCGCCGGCCTTAAGGGCGTGCGCCTGGTGCGCGGCGACAAAGCCATTCAATTCCACGGCGTCACGACCAAGGCCGAAAGCATCGAGGTGCATGATCGCGTGGGCTTCGACGGGCACGCCATGGTCGAGGACTTCAAGTTCCTTGCCGGTATCGCCAAGGTCACGCCCAAGATGACCATCCCCGCGCCGTCGGTGCTGCACTTTCGCGGCGGGCGCGCCGCCATTTCACGGCGCGTGTATCCCGATCTCGAACGCTTTTTCGAGGACACCGCCGAGACCTATCGCAAGGTGGTCGCGGCCTTCTACGCCGCCGGCTGCCGCTACCTGCAGTTCGACGACACGGTGTGGGCCTACCTGTGCTCGGACAAGGAGCGCGCGGCGGCGCGCGAACGGGGCGACGATCCGGAACCCTTGCCGCGCATCTATGCCGAGATGATCAACCATGCGCTGGCCGACAAGCCTGGCGACCTGGTGGTCACCACCCACGTGTGCCGGGGCAATTTCCGCTCGAGCTGGATAGCCGAGGGCGGCTACGAACCCGTCGCCGGCACGTTGCTGGCCGGCACCGCCTACGACGGCTATTTTCTCGAATACGACAGTGAGCGCGCCGGCGGTTTTGAACCGCTGCGCTACCTGCCGCGCGGCCACAAGCGCGTGGTGCTGGGACTGGTGACTTCCAAGTTCGGAGACCTTGAAAGCGTCGAGCAATTGCAGACACGCATCGATGAAGCCGCACGCTTCGTGCCACGCGAGCAGTTGTGTCTGAGTCCGCAATGCGGCTTTGCTTCGACCGAGGAAGGCAACCTGCTCGGCGAGGAACAACAGTGGGCCAAGCTCGCGCGGGTGGTGGAAGTGGCGCGCGCCACCTGGCAGGACGCCCCGTAGGTGCGAATTCATTCGCACACTGGTGACGCGCCAGGGCGATCGCATCGAGATTTAATGTGCGAATGAATTCGCACCCACGGGACAGCAGCGGACATCTCCCCATGAGCACCGACAGCATCGTTCTCGCCGACAAGGCCAAGCCGCGCGGCAAGTACCCCCACGCCCGACGCGTCGGCGATCTTATTTTCGTGTCGGGTACCAGTTCACGGCGCGCCGACAACAGCATCGCCGGCGCGAGTGTCGATGCCATGGGCACCACGGCGCTCGACATCCGCGTGCAGACCCGTGCCGTGCTCGACAACATCGACGCCGTACTCTCGAAGTTCGACGCCGGCCTCGCCGACGTGGTCGACATCACCAGCTTCCTGGTCAACATGAACGACTTCGGCGGCTACAACGAGGTCTACGGCGAATATTTCGATTTCGATGGCCCGGCGCGCACCACGGTCGCCGTGCATCAATTGCCGCATCCGCACCTGTTGATTGAAATCAAGGCCGTGGCCTGGAAGCCGCAACGCTGAGGAGCACTGTCCATGCGCAAGGGTGAAATCATCGCGGGCTATCTCGCGCCCCATCCGCCCCACCTCGTCTACGGCGAAAATCCGCCGCAGAACGAGCCGCGCTCGCAGGGCGGCTGGGAAGCCCTGCGCTGGGCCTACGAGCGCGCGCGCCTCACGCTGGAGGAACTCAAGCCCGACGTGCTGCTGGTGCATTCACCGCACTGGATCACTCAGCAAGGCCATCACTTCCTGGGGGTGTCGCATCTCGCCGGCAAGTCGGTCGACCCGATCTTTCCCAATCTCTTCCGTTACCGCTTCGAGCTCGATGTAGATGTCGAACTGGCGGAGGCCTGCGCGGCGGAAGGTGCGCGACTGGGCCTGACGACCAAGATGATGCGCAATCCTGGCTTTCGCGTCGACTACGGCACCATCACCACCTTGCACATGATGCGCCCGCAGTGGGACATCCCGGTGGTCGGCATTTCGGCCAACAACTCGCCCTACTATCTCTCGACCGAGGAAGGCTTGGAGGAGATGGAGATTCTCGGGCGTGCCACGCGCGCCGCCATCGAAGCGACGGGCCGCCGCGCGGTGCTGCTGGCGTCCAACACGCTGTGCCATTACCACTTCCACGAAGAGCCCGAGCCGCCGGAAGACATGTCCAAGGAGCATCCGGAGAACATGGCGGGCTACCTGTGGGACATGCGCATCATCGAGCTCCTGCGCCGTGGCCGCGTCAAGGAAACCTTCGAACTGCTGCCGAAGTTCATCGATGAAGCGTTCGCCGAAGTGAAGTCCGGCGCCTTCACCTGGATGTTCGCGGCCATGGGCTACCCGGAGCTGGCCGGCGAACTGCACGGCTACGGCACGGTGATTGGTACCGGCAACGCCGTGATGGAATGGAACCTCGTCAAGGCCGGCCTCGCGCGCGCCGCCTGACCACAAGCTTTTCAAGGACCGTCCTCATGACCATTGTCGCCGCCCTGTTGGTGCCCGGCTCGCCCTTGCCGCAGGTGGCGCCGGACAATCCACCCTGGGGTGCGCTCGCCGATGCATACAGAGCCGCCGGCGCCGCGCTCGCCGCCGCCGCGCCCGACACGCTCGTGATCTATTCCACCCAGTGGCTGGCGGTGCTCGACGAACTGTGGCTGACGCGCGCGCGGATGCAGGGCGCACACGTCGACGACAACTGGCACGAATACGGCGCGCTGCCCTATGACATTCGCATCGACACGGCGCTGACCGCGGCTATAGTCGACGCCACGCCCGCTATCGGCGTGCGCTCCAAGGGCGTCGATTACGATGGCTTCCCGCTCGACACCGGCACCATCGTCGCCAGCCACTTCTTGAATCCGGCCGGGCGCGCGGCGCTGGCGGTGGCCGCCAACAATCTCTACCACGACTGGCACACCACCGGGAATCTCGGCCGCGTCGCCGCCGAGCAGGCGCAGAGCCTTGGCCGCCGCGTGGCGCTGATCGGGGTTGGCGGATTGTCGGGCTCGTTTTTCCGTCATGCCATCGACATCGCGACGGACCATATCGCGGTCGCCGAGGAGGACGCCTGGAATCGGCGCATGTTGTCGATGCTGGAACGCGGCGAGGTGGCCGCGTTCCGCGCCGCCTGTCCCGACTACGCGCGCGCCGCGCGCGTCGACATGGGTTTCAAGCACTGCGCGTTCGTGATGGGCGCGCTGGACTGGCGCGTGAGCGGCGCCGTCGTGCATGGCTACGGCCCCTTGTACGGCGCGGGCGGTGCGGTGGTGGAATTCAAACTGGGCTGAGACACCCGAGTGTCGGATGCGCCGACACCTTCATCGAGAGTTTGCCGCGCAAAACGTCATGGCTTGCGCGCGCTGCGAAAATCCGGCGCACGCTTGCCGAGAAAAGCATCAATCGCCTCGCGGTGCTCGGCCGAGCGATAGCAACGCTCGAGCGCCGCGAATTCGCGCCGCAGCACCACATCGAGATCGTTCTCCGCCGCGTTGAGCGTCAGGAGGCGCTTGGCTTCCAAGACTGCGGCCTGCGGGTTTTCGCCCATGGCGCGGGCCATGGCCTGGGCGTTCTCGAGCAGGGATTCGGGCGAGGTCACGGCGTCAATCAAGCGCAGCGAATGCGCTTCCGCCGCGGTGATGGTGCGGCCCGTCAGGATTAGGTTAGACGCTGCGCCAAAGCCGCAGCGCTGTGCCAGGTAATGGGAGCTCGCGAGTTCCGGCACCAGGCCCAACTTGACGAAACGCAGCGACAGCGTGGCATTGTCGGCGCACAGGATCTGATCCATCGGCAGCACCTGCGACAGGCCGACACCGATGGCCGCGCCGTTGATGGCCGCCACCATCGGCTTCGAACGCCGCAGCAATGCCACCCAGTCATCGGTGCGCGCCTCGGTCTTGAACGGCGGCGCTTGCGTCGACTGCGCGTCGAACACCAGCGAGATATCGGCGCCCGCGCAGAAGGCACGGCCGGCGCCGGTCACCACCAGCGCATCAACCTCGGGATTGTCGTTGGCGGCAGTGATGGCGGCGCGCAACTCCGCGCCCATCTGGTAGGTCCAGGCGTTGAGCTTGTCGACACGATTGAGCGTGATGGTCAGCACGCCTTCGTCGAGCGTGGTGAGGAGCGTGGTGTATGGCTGTGTCATGGCGTCTTGGCGTCACGGTGCAAGGGTTTGCGCGTGACTATAGGTGATGGCGCGTTGGTAGGCGAATCGACAGTGACCCTCTATCATGCGGCGCATGGCCACCGTCCTCGATATCCGCAACGTCACCAAGACCTATGCGTCCGGCGTCAGCGCCCTGAAGCCGGTCAGTCTCACCATCGAAGAGGGCGAGATCTTCGCGCTGCTCGGCCCGAACGGTGCAGGCAAGACCACGCTCATCAGCATCATCTGCGGCATCGTCACGCCGAGCGCCGGCACGGTGCTGGCCGGCGGCTACGATGTCGAGCGCGACTACCGCGGCGCGCGCGGCCTGATTGGTCTCGTGCCACAGGAGCTCGCCACCGACAGCTACGAAACGGTGTGGGACACCGTCAGCTTCAGCCGCGGGCTGTTCGGGCGCGCACCCGACGCGGCCTACATCGAAAAGATGCTGCGCGCACTCACGCTGTGGGACAAGCGCAATGCCCGCATCCGCACCTTGTCGGGCGGCATGAAGCGCCGCGTGATGATAGCCAAGGCCTTGTCCCATGAACCGCGCATCCTGTTTCTCGATGAACCGACGGCCGGCGTCGACGTGGAGCTGCGGCGCGACATGTGGGCCCTGGTACGCGAGCTGCGCGCCCAGGGCGTGACCATCATCCTCACCACACATTACATCGAGGAAGCCGAGGAAATGGCGGATCGCGTCGGCGTCATCAATCATGGCGAACTGATGCTGGTCGAAGACAAGCACACGCTCATGAAGAAGCTCGGCCAGAAGCGCTTGAAGCTCAACCTGCAGCAGCCGCTCAGCGCCGTGCCGGCGGCGCTCGCGCCGTGGCGGCTCGCGCTGGAAGCCGAAGGTCATGAGCTTCATTACCTGTTCGACACGCGCGCCGAACACAGTGACGTGCCGGCCCTGTTGCGCGCGCTGGACGAACTCGGTATCGGCTTCAAGGATCTCAATACCGAGGAAAGCTCGCTGGAAGATATTTTCGTCGGCCTGGTGCGCGGCGAGCGGGAGCAGGTGGCATGAGCGTGCCGCGCTTCAACCACCACGGCGTGTGGGCCATCTACAAGTTCGAGATAGCGCGCACCCTGCGCACGCTGCTGCAAAGCATCGCCACGCCGGTCATCACCACCTCGCTGTATTTCGTGGTGTTCGGCTCCGCCATCGGCTCACGCATGAGTAATGTCGACGGGGTACCCTATGGCGCTTTCATCGTGCCGGGCCTCATGATGCTGGCGGTGCTGACCGAGAGCATTTCCAATTCATCGTTCGCCATCTACTTGCCGAAATTCACCGGCACCATCTACGAATTGCTGTCGGCGCCGGTATCACCATTCGAGGTGGTGCTGGCCTATGTCGGCGCGGCGACCACCAAATCGGTGGTGTTGGGCCTCTTGATCCTGGCCACGGCCTCGATGTTCGTGCCGCTGCAAATCCTGCATCCGTGGTGGATGCTGGGTTTCCTGGTGATGACCGCGCTGTCCTTCTGCCTGTTCGGTTTCGTGATCGGCATCTGGGCCAACGGCTGGGAACAGCTGCAGTTCATTCCCATGCTGGTGATCACGCCGCTGACCTTCCTCGGCGGCACTTTCTATTCCATCGCCATGCTGCCGCCGCTGTGGCAGAAGCTCGCACTGTTCAATCCGGTGGTCTACCTCATCAGCGGCTTTCGCTGGAGCTTCAACGGCCGCGCCGATGTCGCTATCGAAATCAGCCTGGCCTTCATTGCCGGCTTCTTCCTGCTGTGCCTGGCCATGGTGTGGTGGATCTTCCGCACCGGCTACCGGCTCAAGGCGTGAGACGGCGCGGCGCCGCTTCGAGGTAGCCGTGTACCAGCGAATGCACGGTGTGTTCTATCTCCCGGCGCGGGCTGCCTGACAATTTCATCTGCACGATCATGTGCGCGAGGCCGACGATGACCCGCGCGGCATCGCGCGTGCGCAGTTCCGCATCGACGCTGCCTTCCTGTTTGCCGCGCCTCACGAGCCGCGCCATGCTCGCCACCGACTCGCGATAAAAGCGCTTGAAGGCATCCCAAGCCTCGTCACGAACCGACACGCTCCATTCCAGCCATACGCGCACATGGTCGGGATGGGAGTCCATCGCGTCGCAGAACGTCATGAGGATGCGTTCGATGGCGACCGGCGCCGTGTCCTTGCCGTGGGCATGGGACGCGACCACGTCCTTCAAGAGGAAGCGCGCGACTTCATTCAAGACCGCCGTCAGGAGCGCGGTCTTGGTCGGGAAATAATGGAAGGTGGTGGAGACCGCCAGCGCCGCCTCCTTGGCGACGTCGCTGTGACGCGTGTCGCCCAAACCACGACGGGCATAGACGCGCAGCGCGGCGGCGAGGATGAGTTCACGGCGCACATCGGGATGCATGCGCGCCGCGCGGGCACGGGGCTGAGGCCTGGACGAAGTCATGCCTGGAATTGTACAGGGCATGGCTCGCCGGCAGGCGCTTCCCGATACTGGTTCAACTCAGGCGGAAGCCCTCGTAGCCCTTGGCCGCCACTTCGTTGATCTTGTCGCGGAAGGCCGGCATGCCACCGGCATAGAACAGGAACTGGCGCTTCTTGCCCGGCACGTTGGAGCCCATGAACCACGAGTCGGTCTTGGTGAAGAGCATGCCCTCGGTCAAGGACGCGGCGTGCTCCACCCACGCCTCCTGTGCGGCCGGTTCTGCCTCGATGCGTTGGTAGCCATTGTCGTCGAGATACTTCACGCAGTCCCGCACCCAATTGCCCACCACTTCGGCGCAACGGGTGAAATTGCAGAACACCGCGCCATTGACGATGAAGAAATTAGGAAAGCCGACCGACATGAAGGTGAGGTAGGTCGAGGGACCATCCGCGCTCCACACTTCCTTGATGGAGCGCCCATCCTCGCCACGAATGTCGATGCGCGTCAGCTCGCCGGTGATGGCATCGAAGCCCGTGGCGTAGATGATGACGTCAAGTTCGTATTCCGCGCCGCCGGTCTTGATGCCGCGCGGCGTGATGGCCTGGATGGGGTCGGATTTCACGTCGACCAGCAGCACGTTGTCGCGATTGAAGGTCTCGTAGTAATTGGTCTCGAGCGGGATGCGCTTGGCGCCGAAAGGATGGTCGCGCGGCGTCAGCAGCTCGGCAACCTTGGGATCTTTCACACGCTCGCGGATCTTGCCGCGCACGAACTCGGCATAGGATTCGTTGGCCGCGTCATCGGTCATGATGTCGTGGAACAGGCCGAACCACTTGTGGAAGCCGGGCATGGCCCACACTTCCTCGTAGAAGCGGTAACGCTCTTCCTCCGACACTTCGAAGGTCTTGCGCGGGTCGGACTCCTGCATGAAGCTCGCGAACGTGCGGCGGCAACGCTCGAAGATTTCGTCGTAGCGCGCCTTGATGCCGGCCTGCTCCTCGTCGCTGATCTTCGAGTTGCGCAACGGGCAGGCGTAGTTGGCGGAGCGCTGGAACACCGTCAGGTGCGCCACCTCCGGCGCAATCTCGGGAATGAGTTGAATGGCGGTCGAGCCGGTGCCGATCACACCGACCCGCTTGCCGCGCAGGTCGACTTTCTCTTTCGGCCAGCGCGCCGTGTGAAACGACTCGCCCTGAAAGCTGTCGATGCCGGGAATATTGGGCAGGTGATGCGCGGACAGGATGCCGACCGCCGACACCAGGTAACGTGTACGCGCGCGGTGGCCATCCTCGGTCTCGACCAGCCAGTGATTGGTTTTGCCGTCGAAGTGCGCCGACTTGATGCGCGCGTTGAAACGGATATGCGGGCGCAGGGCGAATTTATCAGCGACGAAGTTCAGGTACTTCTCGTTCTCCGGCTGGCCGGAGTAATGCTCCGCCCAGTTCCATTCCTGCAGCAGTTCGGGCGAGAAGCTGTAGGCGTAGCTGTAGGATTCGGAGTCGAAACGCGCGCCGGGATAGCGATTCCAGTACCAGGTGCCGCCAACGCCGTCACCAGCCTCGAAGATCCTCACCTCGAGGCCGAGCTGCTTGAGGCAATAGAGTTGGTAGAGCCCCGACACGCCCGCGCCGATCACCAGCGCGTCGAGTTCCTCGGCCGGCTCGCGCACCGCCGCCTCGTCGATTCTTGCCACTTGCGACATAAACCTCCCCCTTGTTGAGTCTCAGCGTTTGGCCGGGCGCGGCCAGGTCGTAAATGATGATGTCCGCGGGCGTAGCAAGCCGCAAGCACCCCCGATCGAGGAAGCCCGTTGCGTAGGCCCGCCACACCGGGCGCTGCCGAGTTTGCCTTCATATTGACTGCATTTTCAATATCGAGTGGAATCCGACCACGTCCAAACACTCTGGGGAGAAGCTGTCGTGGATAAAGAGACAAAAAACACCGTCGAGTTCGTGATCGCCTGCTGCGGGCCGGCCTTCGTGCTGGGTTACCTCGTGTTCTGGGGCGTGCTCGGGCACAACATTCCGCCGCCCAACGTCATGGGCATGAGCCCCGAGCAACTGGTCTCGGAGTACTACCTGAAGTACCGCGACTCCATTTCCATCGGCATGGCCGGTTGCTGCGTGGTGGCGCTGCTCTACCTGCCGTGGTCCTGCCTGCTGGCGCTCATGATGCGCGACGACAACGGCAATCTCAGCGTGTTCAGCATGATGGAACTGACGGGCGGCGCGTTGACCGCATGGGTGCTGGCGTTCTGCCCGGCAATGTGGCTGACCTGCGCCATTCTCTCGACCTCGCTCGACCCGACCTTCATCAAGTTGCTGCACACCTGCGGCTGGTTCATCTACGACGTCACTTTCATGATCACCACCGTGCAGCTCACGGGTCTCGGTCTGTACACGGTGCTGAACAAACGCCAGACCATCTTCCCGGCCTGGGCCGGCTGGTGCGCCATCGCGGTTGGCATCATCTTCCTGCCGCTGGTGCTCATCCCGTTCGTCGACAAGGGGCCGTTCATGTTGCCCGGCACCTGGAATTTCTACATCGTGTTCGGCACCTGGCTGTTCGGCTTCTTCTCGCCCTACAGCTATTTCATGCTGAAGGAGTTGAGCGCGCGGCGTCGCGAATTCATGCCGGGCGCCACCGCGCTCGGCCACTGACAGCGCCTGTCGCGTCGGGAGCACGCCGTCGCTCCCGACGCGCTTCGCCCGGCGCGCGAGGTGTCATGGTCGCCAGGCGCCCCAATTGCAGGCAACGTTGATGGATGATCGAGAATCACAGGCCGCCCTCCCGCCGCAGGCGCACGGCGAGGCACGACGCCAGGTCGGCACGGAAGGCCTGTGGATCTTCGTGTTCATCGACATGGTGATCTTCACCCTGATCTTCTTCGTCTTCATGAGCGAACGTCTCGGCTCACTCGCGCTGTTCGAGGCCGGTCAGCAGCGTCTCAATGCCTGGTTCGGTCTCGTCAATGCGCTGGTCTTGCTGACGAGTTCATGGCTGGTGGTGGAAGCCGTGCATGGCGCGCGCGCGGGGGCGATGCAAGGCGTGCAACGCCATCTCGCCGGGGCGCTGTTATGCGCCGCCTTGTTCGTGGTGAGCAAGGTGCTCGAGTATCGCGCCAAGCTGCTGCTTGGCCTGACGCCCGCAACCGATCCATTTTTCTCCTTCTATTTCTTCATCACCTTCGTGCATTTCCTGCACGTGGTGGCCGGCATGCTGTTCATCAATGCCTATCGACGTCGTGCCGCGCGCGACGTGGGCGGCAAGGCTTTCATCGCCGGTCTGGAAAACGTCGGCCTGTTCTGGCATTACGTCGACGTATTGTGGATCTTCATCTTTCCGCTGCTGTACCTCATCTGACGGGCCACCGATGTTCGCCAAACTGTCCCGCTCGCCACGCGCCGTATGGCTGCTGCTCATCGGCCTGACCGCGATCTCCTTTGCGTTGTTCGAGGGTCACTGGCTTACGTCCTTGTCGACGCTGGCGGTGGTCGCCATCGCTGCCTGCAAGGCACGCCTGGTGGTCAGGCATTTCATGGAAGTTGCCCACGCGCCGGGCAACTGGCGGTTTGCCTACGAGACCTGGGTGTTCGTGGCGGCGGCGATCATCGTGATTGGTCACTACGTGGGCGCGGCGCGCATGCACTGAACACCGTCGTCAGCGATCGCGGTGCAGCAGCAAGACCGAACAGGCCGCTTCGTCAAAGCCAATCACGCCGCCGCCATTCTCGGCCAGCGCCCAGCGCGCGCCGTCGACCTGGCGTTCGCCGGCTTCGCCGCGGAGTTGCGCGACGAGTTCCGCGGTCATCGACAGCCCGGTGGCACCCACCGGGTGTCCCTTGGAAACGAGACCACCGGAGGTGTTCACCGGGATCCGGCCACCCAGGGTGGTCGCGCCGCTTTCCACCAGCGCGCCGCCTTCGCCGCGCGCGCAAAATCCCATCATCTCGACCTGGTAGATCTCGCAGAACGAGGTAGCGTCGTGCACTTCGGCGACGTCGACGTCGGCGGGCGTGATGCCGGCGGCGCGATAGGCGCGTTCCGCCGCGTAGCGGCTCAAACCGTCTTCATCGAGACTGCGATACTTGCCGCCGGACAAGCCCTGGGCCGCGATGCGCACGGCGCGTTCGCGCACCTCGGCGGGCAGCGTCTTCAGCACCTGCTCCGACACCACCAACGCCGCCGCCGCACCATCGCCTATTGGCGCACACATCGCACGGGTCAGTGGCCAGGTCACGGGCCGGTCCGCCAGCACCTCGTCGACCGTCATGCGAAAACGATACTGGGCGCCGGGGTTCATTGCGCCATGGTTGTGGTTCTTGGCCGCGCCGGCCGCGATCTGGCGCTGGGTCAAGCCGTACTTCTTCATGTGATAGCAAGCCTGCATGGCATAGGTATCCATGAAGATGGTGCGGTCGGGGCCGGGCTCGAAGGGTTTGCCGGCGACCTCGCCCGCCGCGCGGTAATAGTCTTGCCATTCTTGCGGGTCGTATTGATCGATGCCGCCGAAGTAGAGCCGCGCGGTCTTGTCCGGCGCCTGCGGAAAGAAGGTCTTCTCCACGCCCATGGCGAGACTCACCGCGGCCTGGCCGGACAGGATGTCCTTCCACGCGCCGTTCAAGGCCAGCGAAGCCGTCGCGCAGCCGGCCTCGACGTTGGTCAGAGGCACGCGCTCGGGCAGTAGCCCTTCGCGCGTCATCGGCGTCAGGCACACCTGGCCGCGGATGCTGCCCTGGTTGTCGGTCCACATACCGCAGTTGCCGAAGTGGACGCTTTCAATCATGCCGCCGTCGTCGAGGCCGGCATCGGCCAGTACCGCGAGATAGGCCTCGCGTGCGAGGTCCTTGACGCTGTCTTGGGGGCGACGTCCGAAGGCGGTGCTGTAGGCGCCGATGATGTAGGCGGCGGTCATGGGCGTTCTCCGTGCGTTGTGAAACCGGGGCGATGGCAGGCAATGACATCGCCCCATGTCGTCCCAGGGGGCGATGTCGGGGCGCGCGACTCAGGGCCGGGCGGCGATGCGATAGACACGCGTGGCGGTGCCCCGGAACATCGCGTCCTTCTCCGCTTCGCTGTAGGGTGCGGCGATTTTCTTGAAGGCGTTCCACAGCACACCATAGGAAACACCGCACTTGTCGACCGGGAAGTTGCTCTCGAACATGCAGCGCTCGGGGCCGAAGGCCTGGATCGCAAACTGGTAATAGTCGTTCTGCTTTGCCACGAATTGATCGGAAGTCGGTGGCTTGGCATCTGCTTCGAAGCCGAGTCCGCACCAGGGCATGGCGAGACCACCGAGCTTCATGTTGACGTTAGGACACTTCGCCAGTTCGGTGAGGTCCTTCTTCCACTGCGCCATGATTTCCTGCTGGCGGCCCTTGTAGGCGCCCACACCCAGCGGCGTGCCAAGGTGGTCGATGACCATCGTGGTGCCGGGAAAGGCGCGCGCGAGATCCGTGAAGCAGGCGGTCTGGTGATAGTAGTGATAACCATCGAATACCAGGCCCTTGTCCGACAGGATCTTGAAGCCGCGCCGAAAGGCGGCATCGTCGTACAGGCGTGCGTTGTGTACGCCTTCCATGGAAAGCAGCTCGGAGCCCGTGTCATCGAAGGCCGCGATCTGGCGAATGCCGCGGAACAGCTTGCTGGCGGCGATGTGCGCATCGAGGAATTCATGCACTTCGGCTTCGCTGCCGCGCAATTCGCCGGTGCCCATGATGGCGCCGATCTGCGTGGCCCTGGAATTGGCGGCGGCCTGCTTGGCGATGCCGTCGACCCATTCGGTCTCACCCACCGGCTTCAAATGCTCCGGCCCGCTCTCGCGATGCCCTTCCCAGCATTGCAGGTAGACGGTCTGCTCGACGTCATGCGTGCCGGTGTCGGCACGCAGTTCGTTCAAATCATAGTAGGGATAGACTTCGCTCTTGACGAAGAAATGATGATGCGGGTCGACAATGCGACGGGTGGGCTCGATGGTGTCTTCTTGAACATTGGCGAGCCAGTCTTTGCGAACGACGACGGACATGATGCGGTTCTCCCCTGGTGGCGATGGCACGGCAGGCGGCGTGGACGCCGTGCGTGAGGGCCGAGCGTAGCACGTCAGGGCTGTGCGGATTCATCCCATAAATGACGTCGGTATTCGCGAGGCGATTGACCGCTCCAACTCTTGAACGCGCGCGAAAAGGCGCTGGCATCCTCGAAGCCCAGCACATGGGCGATGGCACTGTTGTCGAGATGACTGCGCGCCATCAGTTCCATGGCGCGTTCGCGGCGTACTTCGGCCAGCACCGCGGAAAAGCTCGTGCCTTCCTCGTCGAGGCGTCGTTGCAGGGTGCGGGTGGTGAGATGCAGGGCGCGCACCACTTCCGGCAAGGACGGCACCGGCGTCGCGGCGCGCAGTCGCGTGCGCAGCACGTCGGCATAGCGCAAGGGCTCATCCATCACCGCCGCCAGGCGCTGGCACTGGTTCTCGAAGAAACGATAGGACATTGCATTTGCTTGCGGCGGCGCACTGTCCCACACCGCGCGTGCGAATCGGATCTGGTTACTGGCCGCGCCGAAATGCACTGGGCAGGAGAAGAACGCTTCGTAGACATCGACCTCGGGCGGCGGCAGGTGGGTGAAATGCACCGACAGTGGCTTGAGACCAGCGCCCAAGGTCTGGCGCAACAGGGTCAAGGTCGAGGTGGTGTCGCGTTCGACGAAAAAAGCCGCACAGTCGCCGACCTCGGCATTTTCCTCGTAGCTGACGTACTCCTCATCGCCATCGTTCCAGAATGACAGTTCGATACAGCCCCAGGCGAGGATCGGGTGGGCAAGGATGGTGTGAAAAAGTTCGCGTGCGTTGGGCGCGCAGGACGCGGCCAGCCCCAATACGCCAAATTGCACCAGGTGATATCCCTGTCCGACCAGCAGGCCCGCGTGCGGCAGCTTGAGAGCGGTCAAGGCCAGGCGCGTGAAGCGCAGTTCCTTTTCAAACGGAATGTGAAAGCTCGGTTCTTCGAGCGCGAAACGCGGGATGTCGGCCGCCTCGAGCAGCGCTTGCACGGCATGGCCACGCGCTTCGAGGACGGTGATGACCGGCGCCAGTCCGAACGCCAGGCGCACGGGCCGCAGCATGGCGCTGCCAAACAGGTAGGCCGGCGGGCGGGCCGGCCGCGGGTCCATGCCTTGCCTGTCCGCTGCCATGGCCGTCGTTCAGTGCTGTCGTAATTTGCAAAGAAATTTACACAATCCGTCATTCTGCGTCGAGACGCGCTGGCGGACACTCTGCCACGCGCGCGGCCCGCAACGCATCCAACGTCCGTCTTTGCCGCTGCCTCAACACCAAGGGGAGTCCGATGAAGTTCATGTTCTTTTTCTATCCGGCGATCCCGGCGACGATGGAGGAGCGCGAAAAACTGCGCCCCATCGCACGTCGCAACGATCGCTTCCAGAAGATGCTCGACGAAATCGTCGAGCTTTCGCAGTTGGCCGAGGATCTGGGCTTTCAGGCCGTGACCTTCCCCGAGCACCACCTGCACACCGAAGGCAGTGAAATGGGTAGCCTGCCGCTACTCACGCAGCACGTGCTGGCCAACACCAAGAAGATCATGGCCGGCCCCATCGGCTACGTGCTGGCCGGTTGGAACCCGCTGCGCCTGGCCTTGGAAATCGCCTGGCTCGATCAGATCTCCAAGGGCCGCACGTTCTGCGGTTTCGCGCGTGGCTACCAGGCGCGCTGGTTGAACCCCATGGCGCAGCACCTGCACGTGACCGCCGCCGACCTGCACGCCAAGGATGCCGCGCCGAACACCGACGCCGTCAATCGCGAAGCCTTTCAGGAAATCTTCGACATTCTCAAGCTCGCGTGGGCCGACGGCACTTTCCGTTACAAGGGCAAGTACTACGAGTATCCCTATCCCTACGAAACCGGTACGCCGTGGCCAGCCCATGAGTGGACGCGCAAGTACGGTTCGCCGGGGGAAGTGGACGAGAACGGCAACATCGTCGCCATCGAAGTGGTGCCAAAGCCGTTCCAGAAGCCGCATCCGCCGCTGTTCCAGGCGTTCTCGCAGAGCGAAAGCACCATCCGCTGGTGCGCCAAGGAGGGACTCATCCCGACGCTGCTGACGTCCGACCTTGGCGAGCTGCGCAACTTCTGCAATATCCACGTGGAAGAAGCCGCCAAGCATGGGCGCAATCTCAAGCTCGGCGAGAACATGGGCGTGTTCCGCAGCGTATACATGGCCGATACCAAGGAGCGCGCGCGCCAGATCGGCATGGAAGGCCTGATGGGCACGGGCTGGCCGGGCTGGGCGCATGATTTCGGCTTCACCGATGCCTTCCGCCTGCCGGAAGACGACATCAAGTATCCGGGCAAGACCTTGCCGAAGTCGGAGGTCTACATGGAGCGTTTCGAGAAGAAGCACTTCGCGCTGGTCGGCAACGCCGACGACGTGCGCCGCGAAATGGATCTGCTGGTCGAGGCCGGCAACCCCGAGTGGTTCATCTGGCAAGGGGACCAGGGTTACCTGCCGCTGGAAGAGGTGCGTCGTCAGCTGGAACGCTTCGGCAAAGAGGTCATGCCGCACTACATGTAGACATCACCGCGTTCGTTGCGTGTTGCCACAACGCGCAACGAACGGGAGTGCTGTGCCACCGGCGCCTGTCCCGGCGCCGGTGTACCCTTCCCGACCGCTCAGGCGCCGATGAACTTCGGCTCGCGACGCTCCGCCGTGGCCTTTACGCCCTCCGTCCAATCCGCGGTGGTGCGCAGCCAGTTCTGCTCGGCCAGTTCGTGATCGGTCTGCATGGCAATGCGATCGGCGAACCCGACGCGCAGCGTGGCGCGCGTCGACATCACCGCGAGAGGCGCGCAGGACGCAAGTTCCGCCGCCAGCGCCAGGGCCGTCGCACGCAGCTGATCCTGCGGCACACAGTCATCGGCCAGCCCCCACGCCAGGGCCTGCGGACCATCGATACGACGGCTGGTGAGCAACAGCAGCGAGGCGCGCTGCTGGCCGAGCAAGGCAGGCAAGGTATAGGTGAGGCCAAAGCCGGGATGGAAGCCGAGCTTGGTGAAGTTGGCGCTGAAACGCCCTTCCGGGCAGGTGACACGGAAATCCGCTGACACCGCGAGACCCAGACCGCCGCCGATAGCGGCGCCCTGCACCGCGGCCACCACCGGCTTCTTGCAGCGGAAGATGCGCACCGCTTGGCGGTAGAGGTCATTCGACAGTGCGCCCTGCGTGCTGTCCTTGGCGTTACCGGCGTCGCTTGCACCGAAATTGGCGCCCGCGCAGAAATTCTTGCCGTCGGCGCACAACAAGATTGCGCGACAGTCGCTGAGCGTATCGAGCTTCTCGTAGGAATCGGCGATCTGCTGAATGAGACTGATATCGAAAAAATTGTGCGGCGGGCGACGGATTTCGACCGTGGCAACATGGTCGGCAATCGAGACGCCCAGGTCTTTGGTATCTAGCGTGGACACAAGTCCTCCTCGTGGTCTGCGCGCGGCAGCGGTTTAGTCAAACGTCAAAACGGTGCGGGTTACTTCACCCGCATCCATGGCACGGAACGCTTCGTCGATCCGGTCGACGGGCTCGTGGCGCGTGACCATGGCATCGAGATCAAGCCGCCCCTGGCGGTAGAGTTCGAGGTAGTGCGGCGCATCCACGGTAAATCGATTCGAACCCATCATGCAGCCGATGATGCGCTTTTCCAGGAAAAAATGACCGGGATTGAGCGACACCGTCTGCCCCGCGGCAATGGCGCCCACCAGCACCGCCGTACCATGGGGCGCGAGGCTGTAGAAAGCCTGCTCCAGCAGTTTTGGCAAGCCCACCACTTCGAACGCGAAGTCGACGCCGCCCGCGCTCATCTTCTTGATGGTTTTCACCGGATCGAGATTCGAGGAGTTGATGGTATCGGTGGCGCCGAACTTGAGCGCGTTGGCGAGCTTGTTGTCCGCCAGGTCGACGGCGATGATCTGGCGGGCGCCCGCGATGCGCGCGCCTTGGATGACGGAAATGCCGACGCCGCCCGCGCCGAATACCGCCACGGATGAACCCGGCGTGACCTGCGCCGTGTTCAACGCGGCACCGACGCCCGTGGTCACGGCACAACCCACCAGCGCAGCGCGGTCGAGTGGAATGTCCTTCGGGATTTTCACCACGGCGCGCGAATGCAACAGCATGGCCTCGGCAAAGCCACCGAGATCGGCATAGGGGTGAATGAGTTCGCCGCCGCGGCTGAGACGCGGAGCTGCGCCATCGGGACGGCGGCAGGCGCCACGGTCGGTGCACAGATGGGGGCGACCTTGCACGCATTGCGGACAGGCGCCACAGAACATCGAGGTGCAAGCAATGACGTGATCCCCTTCCGCGACATTCCTTACACGTTCGCCAACCTTGAGCACGATGCCGGCGGGTTCATGGCCGAGCACCGTCGGCAGCGGCGCGCCAATGCCGCCGTGTACGGTGTGGAGATCACTGTGGCACACGCCACAGGCCTTGGTCTTGACCAGCACTTCATCCGGACCGGGATCGGCGACATCCACATCCTCGATACTGAGCGGCTTGTGCAGTTCGCGCATTACTGCGGCTTTGACTTTCATTTCGATCTCCCCGGAAGTTTCACGGTCTGGAATCAGGAGCAGCGGCGGCACGCCACGGTCAGGCTCCGTGCACGAATTATCGCACCACGGACCATGTCTCGCGCACCGCGGCGCGTGCGTCGCGCGCCGGAATCCTTACAATCCATCCTCGAGCGTCGGCAACATCACGGCAACTGCCGAGGAGATTCTATGCGCAGCGATTTCACCACCATCACCCCCGAAAGGGTCGAGGAGCACATCCTGGTGCTGCACCTGGACCGCCCCGAAAGAGCCAATGCCATGAACACACAAATGGGCATCGAGCTCAGGGCGTTTTTTCAGGACATGTATGTTGACCAGGAGGGCGTGCGCGTCGTGATCGTGACCGGACGCGGCACCAAAGCCTTTTCTGCCGGCGGCGATCTTAAGGACAGGGACGGCATGACGGACCAACAGTGGCAACACCAGCACGCCATCTATGAACAGATGGTGCGCGGATTGCGCGATTGCCCTGTCCCCGTGATCTGCGCCGTGAACGGCGCCGCCTACGGCGGCGGCTGCGAGTTTGCCTTGGGCTGCGACTTCATCTACGCCGCGAGCACTGCCCGCTTTGCCCTGACAGAAGTCACCTTGGGCATCATGCCGGGCGCCGCCGGCACCATCAACCTGCCGCACGCGGTAGGCGAGCGCCGCGCGAGAGAGATCATCTACACCGGCACGCCGTTCACCGCGGCCGAAGGCCAGGCGTGGGGGCTCGTCAACAAAGTGTGCGAGCCGGAGGCTCTACTCGAGGAGACGCTGGCCACGGCCAGGCGCATCGCCGGCAACGGTCCGATCTCGATACGCCAAGCCAAGAAATCCATCGCACTGGCGACCCAGATCGACCGGAACAGCGCCTACATGTTCGAACTCGAAGCATACAATCGCATGGTCCCCACCGCCGACCGATTGGAAGGCGTGCGGGCATTCAACGAAAAGCGCAAGCCGCGCTTCGAAGGGCGCTGAGCGCCGACGGAGGCAAACAAATGAGCAAGCAACGTGATGTCTGGTTACGCGAAGTCGGTACCCGCGATGGACTGCAAAGCATCGCCACAATCTTTCCCACCGCCGCAAAGCTCGAGTGGATACGTCTGGAAGCGGCCGCCGGCATGCCCGAAATCGAGGTCGGCTCATTCGTCCCGCCTAAGCTCCTGCCGCAAATGGCCGACAGCGCCGAAGTCGTCGCGGGCGCCAAGCGCATCCCGGGACTGCGCGTGTCGGTGTTGGTGCCCAACCTGCGCGGGGCGGAGAACGCCATGGCGGCCGGCGCCGACCAATTGAACTACGTCCTTTCCGTATCGGAGGCGCACAGCCGCGCAAATGTGCGGCGGTCAGTGCAAGAAGCTATGGAGGATTTTGGGCGTATTATTCAGCTGAGAAACTCCCGCCCAGAATATCGCGACGTTCGTGTGGCGGGCGGCTTGGCCACTGCATTCGGCTGCACCATCGCTGGCCGTGTTCCCGTCAGTGAGGTGCTCGACGCCGCCAGTAAAATGGTTGAGCTTGGCGCGGACGAACTTGCCGTTGCCGATACGGTTGGCTACGCGAACCCAGCCCAATGCCGACAGATATTCAAGGAAGTGCTGAACATCGCCGGCAAGATCCCGGTTGCCGCCCATTTTCACGACACCCGTGGCCTCGGCCTTGCGAATGTCGTTGCAGCGATTGACGTGGGCATTCGGCAATTCGACGCGTCCTTGGCCGGCTTGGGAGGATGCCCCTACGCGCCGGGAGCCAGCGGAAACATTGTGATGGACGATTTGGCGTTCATGCTCGAAGCCATGGGCTTGGCCACCGGCGTCGACCTGAATGGCTTGATGGAGGCGCGTCGGCATATGGAGCAGTACCTCGCCGGTGAGCAAACGCGGGGAGCCTTCGTCAGAGCCGGGGTACCGAAGGGCTTTTTGCGGGAAGGTATGTCATGACCCTGAGTTGGGGCTCGAACGCGCCCGAAGTCAGTAGGTTTGCAAGAGTGGTGCCCGAGACTCCCCGCGGCAGCCAAGGTCTCGCGCCGAGTTGAATCGCTCCACATCCCCGGCATCGACCTCCGGGGGGGGAGAATTCGCCAGGCCGTTCGGCTTTCACCCGCTCGCGGGCTATTACCGGTCACGCTGACATACTATATGCACCAACCTGCTATTTCCCAAGGAAGTCACAAAAGCAGGGCAATCACCGACTAGCCACGTACAGTTCGATACGGTCGCGCAAAAGCCGCAGACTCTCCGCGAGCACATCTCTCATTGAATCGCTCGTTTGTACATTGAACGCGTCCGAATCTGAGGATGCGCGCTCATATTCATGAGCCAAGGCACTCAGCCGACGTGCGCCCAAGGTTGCGGATGCTCCTTTAAGCGCATGCATCGAGTCCTTGAACCCGATGATGTCGCCTTCGTTACAGAATTGAATAGATTTTGAAATCAATTTATCACTATCCGCTTCGAACTCCAGAACCATGTCCAACAGTTCTGAAGTGTCAACGCCAATCTCCAGCAATTCATCTATCTCTGAGTAATCCACTATTACGTCTGACGATTCTTCGTCCGAGACCGATTCCGCATCGACTGGTGACGCCTTTCCACCTCGCGCATAAGATGCAACGGCTTCTCGAAATTCCCTGGCTCGCAGGGGCTTAGTCAGATACGCGACAGCTCCACATGCTTCGGCGGCATCGCGTGCCTCGGTCGTCGCGTCCGCGGTCAAGATAACGACCGGCGTCCCTACTCCGTTGGAGACGAATTGGTAGATCTGCACGACTTCGATACCCGACATGCCGGGCATGTGCATGTCAATGAAGCCCAGTCCGAATTCGGTACGCTCGAGCGCCGCAAGTGCTTCTTCTCCGCTGGAAACGCAAGTTACATAGTGCCCAGCACTTTCCAGAGCCATTCGAGCGGTAGTCAGGTTGGTTGGATTGTCGTCAGCAAGCAAAACGTGAATCGGCTGAGCGGCCCTTGTCACTCGAACGGGCTCTTCCTCGAGATACGGTAGTGACGCACTCTCCAAGGAATGAATCCGGCCCAGTTCTCGCACCGATCCTCGCGCGACCGAACTATTGAATAGCGGATGCTCGACCGCGCTGGGCTCCGGTTCTCCGTAATAGATCTTCAGGCGAGGGCGCGTATCGAGCCCCAACTTGGAGTGAATGATTTCGCGATAGTTAGCGAGGTCGCTATCGATGAAGACAACCCGGCCTCCCCAACCATCGAAATCAGAAAGCGCGTTGGTACTGACCTGGACACAATCCCACCCGGACTCGCTGAATGCCACTTGATCGGTGGCAGACAGCGGTCCGGCTCCCAGGTACACACATTGGCGCATAGTATCGGCAGGCCAGCCGGCAATTTTTTCTCGGCTCTCTTCGATGGGGATCAGTAGGTGGCAGTGCGTGCCAATGTTCTCGACCGATTGAAATGAGATTTCCCCTCCCAACAATTCAACATATTGCTTGGTGAGCGTAAGCCCCAACCCGGTACCTGCGTACCGTCGCGCGGCGCTATCGTCCCCGAGGGTGAAGGGCTCAAAAATATTGGGAAGCAGTTTGGGCGAAATGCCGATGCCCGTGTCGACGATATCCATCGCCATCGCGGGTGTCCTCTGATGCTCGCTGTACGTGACGCGAACAGAGACGTGGCCCTCCTTGGTGTACTTGACGGCGTTGCCAACGGTATTGATCAGTATTTCCTGCAGGTATTCGCCAGAACTTCTGATCCAAGTGGGAATCCGTGAATCGAAGAACCAATAAAACTCGACGCCTTGTTGTTGTGCTTTGGGTTGGCAAATGCGCAGCGCGGTTTGCACGACGCTTACTACATTTATCCATTCTCGTTGCCGCGTGGGCACTTTTCCGGCGTCTGCCGAGGCCACATCCAGGATCTTGTTCACCAGACCGAGAAGGTGCTGCGCCGAATCGCTGACCATCTGCATTTTCTGGTGGCGACTTTCCACATGTCCGCGCGCATCGTCAAGGGTTTCCTTTAGCACGTCGGAAACGCTAATTATCGCGTGAAGCGGTGTGCGCAGTTCGTGGCTCATGTTGGCGATGAACCGGGACCGTGCGTCGTTCAAATCCCGGATGCGCTCAAGAACCTCCCGATGCTTCTTCAGGAGAGCAGCTGAGTACAGCGGCACAAGAGCCATTCCCAGGTAATAGGCAATTACGAGTTCACGGCTGGCCCGCAGATATTCGTTGTGAAGCAGTGCTATTGAAAAAAACGAGGCCGCGACTCCGAGCGTGAAATATAGATACTTTACGCCGAACCGGTAGCCATAGCCGATGATTGAGTTCAAATAAATCGGAAAAAGTATGACGCCGAAACTGTCCGAAATAGCTGTATAGGCAGAAATTGCGCCGATATCTGCGAATATGCTGACGGCCCTAGTAAACAGGAGAGCCTTGGAATCCGGGGAAACCCGAAGCAGAAAAAAATATGTCCACGCGTAAGCCAACAGCGAGAAAGTCCAATAGGCGAAGGCGAGATTGAAATATTTATAGTTCAAAGCCTCCAAAGGCGTAGACGCCGGAGCATTGATGTACGACCAAACGACTACCGCCGATACGAAGATAACGCGGACAAACGCCTGGTCCAAATCGCTTGGACGCACTTCGTAGTTGGATTGTGATGCCATTGTTCCCTCAATGAATTACACAATTGTTTTTTTGCTTCATGGCTCAGCGCTTCGACTCACGACGTCCTGCCAATTGCCTTCACCCACGGCTCAGTTCTCGTGTCTGTCAAGCTAATCCTCGCTGCAGAACACCATGCGACAACATCGCCCAACCTGACGGCAAGCTCTCAGCGGGCGCCTGTTTGTAAACGCATTCTGCCCTATCTCCCCATGCTGACTGCTAAAAAATAGTCCGGAGGCCAAAAACGCAAAAGCCGGGGTGTACCCGGCTCGCGTATTCAATTCAGTTTTTTTGGCTTACTCCGCACTGTCTGCCGGAGCTTCCGCGTCCACTGGCCGGTCAACCAACTCGACGATCGCCATCGGCGCCTTGTCGCCAGCCCGAAATCCGCACTTCAGGATCCGCAGATATCCACCGGGGCGTTCCTGGTACCGGGGTCCCAGTTCGTTGAACAGCTTGGTTACCGCTTCGCGGTCGCGCAGACGGTCGAACGCCAGGCGACGCTTGGCGACGGAATCGGTACGCGCGAGCGTAATCAGCGGCTCGGCGGCTCGGCGCAGTTCCTTGGCTTTCGGCAATGTGGTGCGAATGATTTCGTGCCGCAACAACGATACGGCCATGTTCTGAATCATTGCTTTGCGATGGGCGCTGGTGCGGCTGAGGCTGCGCCCGCTGTTGGAATGTCTCATGGTAATGTGCCTTGTTTGCCTGGCGCGCTCAGAGAGCCGCGCGTTCGCCTTCGTAAAGGCCGGCGGGCGGCCAGTTTTCCAGTCGCATGCCGAGGGACAGCCCGCGCGCAGCGAGTACGTCCTTGATCTCGGTCAGCGATTTCTTGCCAAGGTTCGGGGTCTTGAGCAGCTCCACTTCCGTGCGCTGGATGAGATCGCCGATGTAATAGATGCTTTCTGCCTTGAGGCAGTTCGCCGAACGCACCGTCAACTCGAGATCATCGATCGAGCGCAGCAGGATCGGGTCAACCTCGGCCTGCGGGCCCGGTTTGACGTGGTCGTTCTCGTCGGTCGTGATGTCGACAAACACCGCGAGTTGGCTGCGCAGGATCGTGGCGGCTTCCTTGACGGCGGTTTCCGGGTCGATGGTGCCGTTGGTCTCGATGGTGAGGATCAGCTTGTCGAGATTGGTCTGCTGTTCCACGCGAGCGCTGAGCACCTCGTAGGCGCAGCGGCGCACCGGACTGAACGACGCATCCAGCTTGAGGCGACCGATTGCCTGATCGGCGTCTTCGCTGGTTTCCCGCGCGGTGGACGGCTGGTAACCACGGCCGCGCGCAACGCGCAGCGTCATGTTCAGCTCGCCGTTGTCGCTCAAAGTCGCGATGTGGTAATCCGGGTCGACAATTTCGATGTCGTGATCGAGCACGATGTCACGCGCGGTCACGCGGCCCGGACCACGGCGATTGAGCGTGATGCTGGCCTCGTCGCGAGCGTGCATGTTGATTGCCAGACCTTTGAGGTTGAGCAGGATGTCGGTGACGTCCTCTTGCACACCTTCAATGGTGGTGTACTCATGGAGTACGTTCTCGATTTCAACTTCAACGATTGCGCTGCCCGTCATCGACGACAACAGGACGCGACGCAGAGCATTACCGAGAGTATGGCCAAAGCCCCTGTTGAGGGGTTCAATCGTAATACGAGCAGCGCGCGGGCCGACCTGCTGTACCTCGACGATCTTCGGCTTCAACAACTCATTCAATGCTGACGCCATATTGCAATCTCCTTAAACAGATTACTTCGAATACAACTCGACAACGAGCGACTCATTGATATCAGCCGGCAGATCCGCGCGCTCTGGAACGGCCTTGAAGCGGCCCTCCATCTTCTTCGAATCGACTTCGACCCATTCCGGGAAGCCAAGCTGCTCGGCAATCGCCAGCGAGTCGGCGATACGCACCTGCTTCTTGGAGCGCTCGCGCACCGAGATGATGTCGTTGGGCGCGACCTGGTATGACGGAATGTTCACGCTTTGGCCGTTGACCAGAATGGCCTTGTGGCCGACCAGCTGACGACATTCGGCGCGCGTCACGCCGAAGCCCATGCGGTAAACGACGTTGTCGAGACGACATTCCAGCAGCTGCAGCAGGTTCTCGCCCGTGGCGCCTTTACGGCGCGCCGCCTTGGCGTAGTAATTGCGGAACTGACGTTCGAGGATGCCGTAGATGAAGCGCAGCTTCTGCTTCTCGCGTAGCTGGATCGCGTAGTCAGACTGGCGACGACCACGGTTGTCACCATGCTGACCAGGCTGCTTCTCGAGGTTGCACTTGGTTTCTATCGGTCGTGCACGGCTCTTCAGGCCCAGGTCCATGCCCTGACGCCGGCTCAACTTGCACTTCGGTCCAATGTAACGCGCCATCTCTATTACACCCTTCGCTTCTTCGGCGGCCGGCACCCGTTGTGCGGGATCGGCGTAACGTCGGTAATGTTGGTGATCTTGAAGCCCGCTGAATTGAGCGAGCGGACGGCGGATTCGCGACCCGGTCCCGGCCCCTTCACGAACACATCGAGGTTCTGCATGCCGTATTCGTCACGCACCGTCGAAAGCTTCTCGGCGGCGACCTGCGCCGCGAACGGCGTGCTCTTGCGCGAACCGCGGAAACCGCTGCCACCGGCAGTGGCCCAGGCGAGCGTGTTGCCCTGCCTGTCGGTGATCGTGATGATGGTATTGTTGAAGGACGCGTGAATGTGCGCGACGCCGTCAATGACGGTACGCCGCACCTTCTTCTTCACGTTCCGCTGGCTAGCCTGTGCCATATCTGAATCCCAATCTTACTTCTTGACCATGCGACGCGGGCCCTTGCGGGTGCGTGCATTGGTCCGCGTGCGCTGTCCGCGCACCGGCAAGCCACGGCGATGCCGGACACCGCGGTAGCAGCCCAGATCCATCAGTCGCTTGATGTTCATGCTGACTTCGCGACGCAGGTCGCCTTCGACCGGAAACTTGCCCACCGCGGCGCGCAGGGCTTCCAGCTGGCCTTCAGTCAGGTCCTTGATCAGCGAATCGGGCGGTACACCGGTCTCTGCGCAAATGGCCTTTGCGCGCGTACGTCCGATACCGTAGATCGACGTCAACGCGATGACCGCATGCTTGCGATCAGGAATGTTTACTCCAGCTACGCGAGCCATAGCCTGTTCCTCTCAACTTTCATTCCGATGTTCAACCCTGGCGTTGTTTGTGTCGGGGATCCTTGCAGATCACGCGCACTACGCCTTTGCGCTTGATAACCCTGCAATCCCGGCAAATGCGTTTGACTGAAGCCTGCACTTTCATTTTCGATTCCTCTCGTCCGGCACTTCACCGGCGCCCGTAGCCCTTGAGGTTCGCCTTCTTCATCAGCCCCTCATATTGGTGCGACATCAGATGCGCCTGCACCTGTGCCATGAAATCCATTACCACCACCACAATGATCAATAAGGAGGTGCCGCCGAAATAAAACGGCACGTTCAGCTCCAGAATCAAGAATTCCGGCAGCAGACACACCAGCGTGATGTAGATCGCGCCGGCCACCGTCAGGCGTGTCATCACACCGTCGATATAACGAGCCGTCTGCTCACCCGGGCGGATACCAGGAATGAACGCTCCCGATTTCTTCAAGTTGTCGGCCATTTCCTTCGGATTGAACACCAACGCGGTGTAGAAGAAGGAAAAGAACACGATCGCGGCCGCATACAGCATCACGTAAAGCGGCTGGCCGGGCGACAAGGTGCTGCTGATGTCTCGCAGCCAGTCCATGCCCTCAGCGTTCGCAAACCAGCCGGCGATTGTAGCCGGAAACAGGATGATGCTCGAAGCAAAAATTGGCGGGATCACGCCCGACATGTTGAGCTTGAGCGGCAAATTGGTCGACTGGCCGCCGTAGGTCTGGCGGCCACGCTGCTGCTTGGCGTAATTGACTGTGATGCGGCGCTGGGCGCGCTCGACGAACACCACCAGGCCGGTCACCGCGGTGGCCAGTACGAACAGGCCGAGCACCACCAGCAGGGACAGCTCACCGGTACGCGACAGTTCCAGGGTACCGGCGATGGCCTGCGGCAGTCCGGCGACGATACCCGAGAAAATGATCATCGAGATGCCGTTACCGATACCACGTTCTGTAACCTGCTCGCCGAGCCACATCAGGAACAAGGTGCCGGTTACCAGTGTCGCGACGCAAGTTACTTTGAAAGCAATCCCGGGTGAAATCACCAGGTGCATGCCGGCCACGGTCTGCTGCTCGAGCATGATGGACACGCCAGTGGCCTGAAACACCGCCAGCACCACCGTGAAATACCGCGTGTACTGCGTGATCTTGCGGCGTCCCGACTCGCCTTCCTTCTTCAGCTGCTCGAGACGCGGGCTGACAACGGTCATCAGCTGCAAAATGATCGAGGCCGAGATGTAAGGCATGATGCCGAGCGCGACGACCGAGAACCGCTTCAGCGCGCCGCCCGAGAACATGTTGAACATGTCCAGGATCGAACCGCTCTGCTGATCGAACAGCGCGTTCAGGGCGACCGGGTTGATGCCAGGTACGGGAATGTGCGAGCAGATCCGGAATACCAGCAAGGCTCCCAGCAGGAACAGGAAACGGCTGCGCAGCTCGGTGAGCTTGCCGAGCCCTGCTACCCCACCTGGAAGTTTTGCCGTCGCCGTTGCCACGCTTATTCTTCCACTTTACCGCCAGCGGCTTCGATCGCGGCGCGCGCACCCTTGGTGACTGCGAGCCCCTTCACGATCACGGCCTTTTCAATAGTGCCCGCCAGGATGACCTTGACGGTCTCGATGTGGTGGCGCACCAAGCCCGCGGCCTTCAATGCGGTCAAATCAATCGGGGTCGCGTCCAGACCATTCAACTCGTGCAGACGCACTTCATCGGCCAAGCCTTGCGTCAGGGAGCGGAAGCCGAACTTCGGCAAGCGGCGCTGCAGCGGCATCTGGCCGCCTTCGAAACCGACCTTGTGGTAGCCGCCGGCGCGGGACTTCTGACCCTTGTGACCACGGCCGGCGGTCTTGCCCAGGCCCGAGCCGCCACCACGACCGAGACGCTTGCGCGCCTTCTTGGCGCCAGCTGCCGGCTTTAACGTATTAAGACGCATGATTTACTGCTCCTGGACCTGGACCATGTAGTAGATCTTGTTGATCATGCCGCGGTTCTCAGGCGTGTCGGCGACCGACACCGTCTGCCACATGCGGCGCAGACCGAGACCGCTGGCGCAGGCCTTGTGGTCCGGGAGCCGTCCATTGAGGCTCTTGCACAGAGTCACGTTCAACTGCTTAGCCACGTTCTTTACCCTCGAATCTGCTCGACCGTCTTGCCGCGCTTGGCCGCCATCTGGTCCGGCGAAGCCATGCCCTTCAGACCGTTGACCGTGGCGCGCACGACGTTGATCGGGTTGCTGGTGCCAATGCACTTGGCAAGCACGTTGTGCACACCCAGCACTTCGAACACGGCGCGCATCGCGCCGCCGGCGATGATGCCCGTACCTTCCGATGCCGGCTGCATGTAGACCTTGGCCGCGCCGTGTTCACCCATCAGCGGGTACTGCAGGGTCGAACCGTTCAGCGCCACGCGCGTCATGTTCTTGCGTGCGTTCTCCATCGCCTTCTGGATTGCGACCGGTACTTCGCGCGCCTTGCCGCGGCCGAAGCCGACACGACCGGCGCCATCACCGACCACCACCAGCGCGGAGAAACCGAAAATGCGTCCGCCCTTGACCACTTTGGCCACGCGATTAACGGCGATCAGCTTCTCTAGGTAGCCTTCGTTGTTGTCGGAGCTGTTTTGATTGTGACTGACACTCATTATTCCAACTCCTAGAACTTCAGGCCGCCTTCACGCGCGGCATCGGCGAGCGCCTTGACGCGACCGTGATATTTGAACCCCGAGCGATCGAACGCCACTTCGGCGATGCCTGCGGCAACAGCGCGCTCGGCGATCAGTTTGCCGATGGACGCCGCGGCGGCGATGTTACCGCCGTGCACACCACTGGCGCGGAAGTCTTTTTCCACGGTGGACGCCGTGACCAGTACCGCATTGCCCTCGGGCGCGATGATCTGCGCGTAGATATGGCGCGGCGTGCGATTGATGCACAGGCGCACCGCGCGCAATTCGCGAATCTTGGCGCGGGCCTTGCGCGCGCGACGCAGGCGCGATTCTTTCTTCTCACTGGCCATGGCTTAACTCTTCTTCGCTTCTTTCTTGACGATGACTTCGCCGCCGTAGCGAACACCCTTGCCCTTGTAGGGTTCGGGCCGACGGTAGGCGCGGATATTCGCCGCGACCTGGCCAACCTGCTGCTTGTCTACGCCCTTGACCAGGATTTCCGTCTGGCTGGGGCACTCGATGGTGATTCCTTCCGGAATCGCGTATTCCACAGGGTGCGAGTAGCCGAGCGACAGGTTGAGCTTCTGACCCTGCACCTGCGCGCGATAGCCGACGCCGACGATTTCAAGCTTGCGCGTGAAACCGGCCGAGACGCCCGTCACCATGTTGTTCAACAGCGCGCGCGTGGTGCCAGACAGCGCGTTGGACGCCTGGCTGGCGTCATTGGCGGCGACGTTCAGCACGCCGTCTTCCAGTGCCACCGACACCAGGTCGTGAACCACGTGCTCCATCGCACCCTTCGCACCCTTGACGCTGACCGACTGCCCCGCGATCTTCACTTCGACCCCGGACGGCAACGGAATCGGCATTTTCCCGACTCTAGACATCTCGCTACGACCTTAATAAACGGAACAGATGATTTCGCCGCCGATGCCCTGCGCCCGCGCTTCGCGGTCGCTCATCAGCCCCTTGGAAGTCGACACGATGGCGACGCCGAGGCCTCCGATGATGGACGGCAACTGGTCCTTGGTTTTGTAAATGCGCAAGCCGGGCCGGCTAACACGCCACACGCGCTCGATGACCGGCTTGCCGCGGAAGTACTTGAGCTCGATGTGCAGCTGCTTGGCCGCGCCCTCACCCTCGACCCGGTAGTCGGTGATGTAACCTTCGTTCTTCAATACTTCGGCAATCGCGGACTTACGCTTGGACGCGGGCATCGCCACATCGCGCTTGGAGCGGGCCTGCGCGTTGCGGATGCGAGTCAACATATCGCCGATGGGATCTTGCATGCTCATATCTGTACCTTCTTCGCCCGCTTACCAGCTGGCCTTGACCAGACCCGGCACATGACCCTGCATGGCCAGACGGCGCAGTTCGTTACGGCTCAGGCCGAACTTGCGGTAATAACCGTGAGGACGCCCCGTCAGACGGCAGCGATTGCGACCACGCACCGGGCTCGAGTCGCGCGGCAGCTTCTGCAGGCGCAGACGCGCTTGCTCGCGTTCTTCGTAGCTGCGGTCTTCGTCTTTGATGATCGTCTTCAGTTCGGCGCGCTTCTTGGCGAACTTCTTCGCAAGTTCCGTGCGCTTCACTTCACGATTGACCATGGATTTCTTAGCCATGTGCCTGCCTCAAGTCCTCAACGGGAAGCGGAACGCTTCCAACAATGCCCGACCTTCTTCGTCGGTACGGGCGGTAGTGGTGATGCAGATGTCCATGCCGCGCAGAACGTCGATTTTGTCGTAATCGATTTCCGGGAAGATGATCTGCTCCTTGATACCCATGCTGTAGTTGCCGCGGCCATCGAACGCACGGCCGTTCAGGCCGCGGAAGTCGCGGATACGCGGGATCGCAATGTTGATCAGGCGATCGAGGAACTCATACATGCGCGCGCGGCGCAGCGTGACCTTGCAGCCGATCGGCCATTCCTCGCGGATTTTGAAGCCGGCGATGGACTTGCGCGCCAGGCACACCACCGGCTGTTGGCCGGAGATAGCCTTCATGTCGCCGACGGCGTGATCGATGATCTTCTTGTCGCCGACCGCCTCACCCAGGCCCATGTTGAGGGTCACCTTGGTGATGCGCGGCACTTCCATCGCGGACTTGTAGCTGAACTGGTCGCGCAGCTTCTTGATCACGACGTCGCGGTAATGTTGTTCCAGTCTGGTCATTGCAAAACTTCCCGATTACACGTCCACGACTTCGCCGTTGGACTTGAAAAACCGCACCTTGCGGCCGTCCTCCAGCACGCGGATGCCGACCCGGTCCGGCTTCTGCGTCATCGGGTTGAACAGCGCCACGTTCGAGATCTGCAGCGGTGCTTCCTTCTCGACGATGCCACCGGCAATGCCGGCCTGCGGGTTGGGGCGCGTGTGACGCTTGACGATGTTGATGCCTTCGACGATGACACGGTCGTCCGCGTAAACGCGCAGTACCGTGCCGCGCTTGCCGCGGTCGCGCCCGGTCAGGACCGCCACGGTGTCACCTTTCTTGATCTTGTTCATTGCTTACTCCGACCTTGTGCCGCTTACAGCACTTCCGGCGCCAATGACACGATGCGCATGAACTTCTCGCCACGCAGCTCGCGGGTGACGGGCCCGAAGATACGGGTGCCCACCGGTTGCAGCTGCTTGTCGAGAAGCACCGCCGCGTTGCCGTCGAAGCGGATGGTCGAACCGTCGGCGCGACGCACACCCTTGCGGGTACGAACCACCACGGCGTTGAACACATCGCCCTTCTTGACCTTACCGCGCGGCACCGCTTCCTTGATGCTGACCTTGATCACGTCGCCGATGTTGGCGTAGCGGCGGCGCGAACCACCCAGCACCTTGATGCACATCAGTCGGCGCGCGCCGCTGTTGTCCGCGGCGTCGAGCATGCTTTGCATCTGAATCATGACTTACTCCAATCCGTATTCCGGCAGTGGCGAGGTTCAAACGCGCGTTGCGCGTTCGATGACCCGGGCCAGACGCCAGCTCTTGTTCTTCGACAGCGGACGGCACTCTTCGATGGCGACGGTATCGCCCTCGTTGCACTCGTTGTTCTCGTCGTGGGCGAGCAGCTTGGTCGATTTACGCACGAACTTGCGATAGAGCGGATGCTCGACACGACGCTCGATCAGCACCGAGATGGTCTTGTCCATCTTGTTGCTGGCAACCACGCCGGTCAGCGTTCTCGCGGTCTTGGTCTGTTCGCTCATTTCACACTTCCTGAGGCGACATCGCTCTTCTGCTTGATGATGGTCTTGATGCGCGCGATGTCGCGACGCGTCTCGCGGATGTCGGTCGGCCGCGGCGGCTGGCCGGAGCCGGCTTGCATGCGCATGTTGAACTGCTTGCGGCGCAGCTCCAGCAGCAGCGCCGTCAGTTCGGCGCCATCCTTTTCACGTAATTCGTTCGCTTTCATCACAGCACCGTACGAATGGCAAATGTGGTACGGACGGGCAGCTTGGCGGCAGCCAGGCGCATCGCCTCGCGCGCCTGGTCTTCCGGCACGCCTTCCATTTCATAGAGCACGGTGCCGGGCTTGATCTGCGCGACCCAGTACTCGACGTTACCCTTACCCTTGCCCTGGCGGACTTCGAGAGGCTTCTTCGAAATCGGCTTGTCGGGGAAGACGCGGATCCACACTTTCGCACCGCGCTTCACGAAGCGCGTGATGGCGCGACGCGCCGCCTCGATCTGGCGCGCGGTCACGCGACCGCCGGTGGTCGCCTTGAGCGCGAATTCACCGAAGCTCACACGGTTGCCGCGTTGCGCCAGGCCGCGGTTGCGGCCCTTCATCTGCTTGCGGAATTTTGTATTTTTTGGTTGCAGCACTGTCTATGCTCCTGCCGGTGGACGCCGGCCTCAGGCCGCCGAGGTCTCGCCGTCGGCGGCTTCGCCAATCGGACCCTGGCGCACGATTTCGCCCTTGAAGATCCACACCTTCACGCCGATCACGCCGTAGGTGGTGTTCGCTTCGGCGAAGCCGTAATCGATGTCCGCACGCAGGGTGTGCAGCGGCACGCGGCCTTCGCGATACCACTCGGTGCGCGCGATTTCGGCGCCGTTCAGGCGGCCTGCCACGTTGATCTTGATGCCCTGGGCGCCGAGACGCATGGAGTTCGACACCGCGCGCTTCATGGCGCGGCGGAACATGATGCGGCGCTCGAGCTGCTGGGCGACCGACTCGGCGACCAGGTAGGCATCCAGTTCCGGCTTGCGAATTTCCTCGACGCTGATGTGCGCCGGCACCTTCATGAGGGCCGTCACCTGCTTGCGCAGCGACTCGATGTCCTCGCCCTTCTTACCGATCACGATACCCGGACGCGCGGTATGGATGATGATGCGGGCGTTGTTGGCCGGACGCTCGATCTGAATGCGGCTGACTGACGCATGCGCAAGTTTCTTGCGCAGGAACGCACGCACCGCGAGATCGTTGTTCAGGTAATTCGCGTAGTTCTTGGTGTCGGCGAACCAGGTCGAGGTCCAATCCTTAACGATGCCCAAGCGAATGCCGTACGGATGTACTTTCTGTCCCATTTTCCTACTGCCCCACTTGCTCGACCCACACGGTCACATGGCACGTGCGCTTCATGATTTTGGCGGCACGCCCGCGCGCTCGGGCGCGCCAGCGCTTCATGGTCGCACCCTCGTCGACCATGATGGTGCTGACCTTCAGCTCGTCGACATCGGCGCCGTCATTGTGCTCGGCGTTCGCGATCGCGGACTCCAGCACCTTCTTGACCAGATGCGCGGCCTTCTTGTTGCTGAAGGTCAGGATGTTGATGGCCTTTTCGACACGCTGGCCACGGATCTGGTCCGCCACCAGGCGCACCTTCTGCGCAGCCATACGCGCGTTTCTCAATTTAGCTACAGTCGCCATGTCTCTTTGATCCTTAGCGCGCCTTCTTGTCGGCCACGTGGCCGCGGAACGAACGCGTCGGCGCGAACTCGCCGAGCTTGTGTCCGACCATGTTTTCGTTGACGTACACCGGCATGTGCTGGCGACCGTTGTGGACGGCGATGGTCAGGCCAACCATGTCGGGTGCGACCATGGAACGGCGCGACCAGGTCTTGATCGGACGCTTGTCGTTGCGCGCGCGTGCCTCTTCCACCTTCTTCAGCAGGTGGTGGTCGATGAACGGGCCTTTGCGTATGGAACGGGCCATAGAGCTCTCCGCGACTACTTCTTGTTACGCCGACGCACGATGAGACCATCGGTGCGCTTGTTGTGGCGTGTCTTGTGACCTTTGGTCGGCGTGCCCCACGGGCTGACCGGGTGACGGCCACCCGAGGTGCGGCCTTCGCCACCACCGTGCGGATGATCGACCGGGTTCATGGCCACGCCGCGAACGGTCGGGCGCACACCGCGCCAGCGCTTCGCACCGGCCTTGCCGAGCGAACGCAGTGAATGTTCCTGATTGCCGACTTCACCGATGGTGGCGCGGCATTCGATCGGCACTTTGCGCATTTCACCCGAACGCAGACGCAGGGTCGCGTAGGCACCCTCGCGCGCCACGTACTGGATGGCGGCGCCGGCGCTGCGGCCGAGCTGGGCGCCCTTGCCGGGCTTGAGCTCGACGCAGTGGATGAGCGCACCCACCGGCATGTTACGCAACGGCAGGCAGTTGCCGGCCACGATCGGCGCATCGGCACCCGAACGCAGCTTGCTGCCGGCCTTCACGCCCTTCGGCGCGATGATGTAACGGCGCTCGCCGTCCTCGTACAGCACCAGCGCAATGTGCGCCGAGCGGTTCGGATCGTATTCCAGACGCTCGACCACCGCGTTGATGCCGTCCTTGTCACGACGGAAATCGATCATGCGGTAATGCTGCTTGTGACCGCCGCCACGGTGGCGCACGGTGATGCGGCCCTGGTTGTTGCGGCCGGAATTGCGCGACTGCGATTCCAGCAGCGGCGCATAGGGCGCGCCCTTGTGCAGGTCCGGCGTGGCGACCCGCACCACGCTGCGGCGACCGGGAGAGGTCGGTTTAGCTTTGAATAACGCCATGGCTGTTGCTCCGCCCCTTATTCGCCGCCGACGAAATTGATTTCGAAGCCTTCTTTGAGCTTCACGAAGGCCTTCTTCCAGTTGCTGCGCAGACCGGCCCGCCCTTTGAAGTTGCGGGTGCGCGCATGCACGGTGGAGGTCGTCACATGCTCGACCTCGACCTTGAACAGCTGCTCGACGGCGGCCTTGATTTCAGGCTTGGTCGCATCGTTCAAGACCTTGAACATGTACTGGCGGTGCAGGTCGGCGACACGCGCGCCCTTCTCCGACAGCTTGGGCTCCACGAGCACCTGTAACAAACGTTCCTGATTCATTTGAACATCGCCTCGAGGCCGGCCAGCGCCTTCTGCGTGACCACGACCTTGTCGTAGGAAATCAGCAGCACCGGGTCGACGGCACTGACGTCGGCCATGCCGATGTGCGGAATGTTGCGCGCCGCCAGGAACAGGTTCTCGGTGATCTCGTCGCACACGATCAGCACGTCGTTGACCCCGAGCTTGTTGAGCGCGGCCATCGCCAACTTGGTCTTCGGTTCGGCCAGCTGGAAATCGTCCACCACCACCAGACGGTCCTGGCGCACCAGTTCCGACAGGATCGAGCGCAACGCGCTGCGATACATCTTGCGGTTGACCTTCTGCGAGTAGTCACGCGGACGCGCGGCGAACGTCACACCGCCGCCACGCCACAGCGGGCTGCGAGTGGTGCCGGCACGCGCGCGACCGGTGCCCTTCTGGCGCCACGGCTTGCGACCACCGCCGGCGACGTCGGCACGCGACTTCTGCGCCTTGGTGCCGCTGCGAGCCGCGTTCATGTAGGCCACCACCACCTGGTGGACGAGGGCCTCGTTGAATTCGTTGCCGAACACTTCGTCCGACAACGCAACGCTGGACGCCGCTGCGTTGGATGAAATCGATTGAACTTGTAATTCCATGATTGCTATTTCAGCTTAGGCCTTGACCGCCGGGCGGATGATCACTTCGCCGCCCTTGGAACCGGGCACCGCACCCTTGATCAGCAGCAGGTTGCGGTCGACATCGACGCGCACCACCTGCAGGCTCTGCACGGTGCGCTGCTTGTCACCCATGTGACCCGCCATCTTCTTGCCCTTGACCACGCGCCCCGGGGTCTGGCACTGGCCAATGGAACCCGGTACGCGATGCGACACCGAGTTGCCGTGGGAAGCGTCCTGCGAACTGAAGTTGTGGCGCTTGATGGTACCGGCGAAGCCCTTGCCGATGCTGGTACCGGTCACGTCCACGTACTGGCCCGCTTCGAAAAAGTCGACCTTGAGCTCGGAACCGACATTCAGTTCAGGCTCGTTGGCGCCGCCGGTGCGGAACTCCCACAGACCACGACCGGCGCCGACGCCAGCCTTCTTGAACTCACCGGCCAGCGCGCGATTGACGCGGTTCTGCGCCTTCTCACCACAGGTCACCTGGACCGCGCTGTAGCCATCGGTGTCGGGAGTCTTCACGCGCGTGACGCGATTCGGCTCGACTTCGACGACGGTCACCGGGGTCGACGCGCCGTCTTCAGTGAAGACCCGCGTCATGCCGCACTTGCGTCCAATCAATCCAAGGCTCATGCCTGCTCTCCAAACGCCTAGTTCAACTTGATCTGGACATCAACGCCTGCGGCGAGATCCAGCTTCATCAGTGCGTCAACCGTCTTGTCGGTCGGGTTGACGATGTCGAGCAAACGCTTGTGAGTGCGGATCTCGTATTGATCACGCGCGTCCTTGTTGACGTGCGGTGAGATCAGAACGGTAAAGCGTTCTTTCTTCGTGGGCAGAGGTATCGGGCCCTTCACTTGGGCGCCCGTCCGCTTGGCCGTTTCGACGATCTCCTTGGTCGACTGGTCGATCAGTCGATGGTCGAACGCCTTGAGCCGGATTCTGATTACTTGCTGATTCATCGCGTGTTCCGATGACCTTCTAATTCAAAAATGTGCAAAATTGAGTGGCAGACGAGTCTCGCGCTTACTCGAGAATCTTGCTGACCACGCCGGCGCCGACGGTGCGGCCACCTTCGCGGATTGCAAAGCGCAGACCGTCTTCCATCGCGATCGGGTTGATCAGCTTCACCGTCACCTTGACGTTGTCGCCGGGCATCACCATCTCGACGCCTTCAGGCAGCGACACCGCGCCCGTCACGTCCGTCGTGCGGAAATAAAACTGCGGACGGTAGTTGCTGAAGAACGGCGTGTGACGGCCACCCTCTTCCTTCGACAGCACGTACACTTCCGCTTCAAAATGCGTATGCGGGTTCACAGAGCCCGGCTTGCACAGCACCTGGCCGCGCTCAACGTCTTCACGCTTCGTGCCGCGCAGCAGCACGCCCACGTTGTCGCCCGCCTGGCCTTCGTCCAGCAGCTTGCGGAACATCTCCACGCCCGTGCAGGTGGTCTTGGTCGTGGCCTTGATGCCCACGATCTCGACTTCTTCACCCACCTTCACGATGCCGCGCTCGATACGGCCCGTCACCACCGTGCCACGGCCCGAGATCGAGAACACGTCTTCGATCGGCAGCAGGAACGGGCGGTCTACCGGACGCTCCGGGATCGGCACGTAATCGTCCAGCGCCTGCACCAGGCGCTCGATCGACGGCGTGCCTATTTCGCTGGTGTCGCCTTCCACCGCCTTCAACGCGCTGCCGATGATCACCGGCGTGTCGTCGCCCGGGAACTGGTAGGAATCCAGCAGCTCGCGAATTTCGAGCTCCACCAGCTCCAACAACTCCGCGTCGTCGACCATGTCCGCCTTGTTCAAATACACCACGATCTTCGGCACGCCCACCTGACGCGCCAGCAGGATGTGCTCGCGCGTCTGCGGCATCGGGCCGTCCGCCGCGCTGCACACCAGGATAGCGCCGTCCATCTGCGCCGCGCCCGTGATCATGTTCTTCACGTAGTCCGCGTGCCCGGGGCAGTCAACGTGCGCGTAGTGACGCGTCGCGCTCTCGTATTCCACGTGCGCCGTCGCGATCGTGATACCGCGCTCGCGCTCTTCCGGGGCGTTGTCAATCTGGTCGTACGCCTTCACGTCGCCGCCGAACTTCGCCGCCGACACGATAGTCAGCGCTGCCGTCAGGGTCGTCTTACCGTGATCCACATGACCGATGGTCCCCACATTCACATGCGGTTTCGTTCTCGAAAATTTTTCCTTGGCCATGGCTCTTCAACCCTCTGGTACTTTGCCGTTTAAGATGTTGGCGGTAAGACGCCGACTAACTTCTCTTGATGACTGCTTCAGCAATGTTGCTGGGAGCTTCGGCATAACGCGCGAACTCCATGGAATACGTGGCGCGCCCCTGCGTCGCCGAGCGCAGATCGGTGGCGTAGCCGAACATCTCGGCCAGCGGCACTTCCGCGCGAATCACCGCACCGGCCGGCGATTCATCGGTGCCATGCAGCACGCCACGACGGCGGCTGAGGTCACCGTTGACCGTGCCCATGTACTCGTCCGGGGTCACGATCTCGACGCTCATCAAGGGCTCGAGCAGCACGGGTTTGGCCTCGCGCATGCCTTCCTTGAAACCAATCGAGCCGGCGATCTTGAACGCCATTTCGTTGGAATCAACGTCGTGGTAGGAGCCGTCATGCAACGTGACCTTGACGTCCACCACCGGGTAACCAGCCAGCACGCCGTTGGCGAGCGCTTCCTGGATACCCTTCTGTACCGCCGGAATGAATTCCTTCGGCACCACACCGCCGACGATGCCATTGACGAATTCGAAGCCCGATCCCTGCGGCGCCGGTTCCAGCTTCAGCACCACGTGACCGTACTGGCCACGGCCGCCGCTCTGGCGCACGAACTTGCCTTCCGCATTCTCGACCACCGCCTTGATGGTCTCGCGGTAGGCGACCTGCGGCTTGCCGACGTTGGCATCGACCTTGAACTCGCGACGCATGCGATCAACGATGATTTCGAGGTGCAGCTCGCCCATGCCGGAAATGATGATCTGACCGGACTCTTCGTCGGTCGCGACCCGGAACGACGGGTCTTCGGCGGCGAGCTTCGAGAGCGCCACGCCCATCTTTTCCTGGTCGGCCTTGGTCTTCGGCTCGACGGCGACAGCGATCACCGGATCCGGGAACTCCATGCGCTCGAGCGTGATTACCTTGTCGGTGTCACACAGGGTGTCACCGGTGGTGACATCCTTGAGGCCGACCGCGGCGGCGATATCGCCCGCGCATACGGCCTTGATCTCTTCGCGGCTGTTGGCGTGCATCTGCAGGATGCGGCCAAAGCGCTCTTTCTTGCCCTTGATCGGGTTGTACACCGTGTCACCCGACTTCACGACGCCCGAGTAGACGCGGAAGAAGGACAGGGTACCGACGAAAGGGTCGGTCGCAATCTTGAATGCCAGGGCCGCGAACGGCGCATCGTCGGAAGCCGGGCGCGTATCTTCGCTGGTGCCGTCTTCCGCCAGGCCCTTGATGGCCGGCACGTCCACCGGCGCGGGCAGGTATTCCACCACCGCGTCGAGCAGGGCCTGCACGCCCTTGTTCTTGAAGGCCGAACCACACAGCACCGGCACGATTTCGTTGTTCAGGGTGCGCTTGCGCAGCCCGGCCTTGATCTCTTCGATGCTGAGGGCTTGGCCATCGAGGTACTTTTCGGTCAGTTCCTCGGAAGCTTCGGCCGCCGCCTCGACCAGCGCTTCGCGCAGGGTCTTGCAGGTCTCGAGCTCCGCCGCGCCGATTTCGCGTTCTTCGAAGCGCATGCCGAGCGTCGCTTCGTCCCAGTAGATGGCCTTCATCTTCAGCAGGTCGATGACGCCTTCGAAACTGTCTTCCGAGCCGATCGGAAACTGCACCGGCACCGGGTTGCCGCCCAGGCGGCTGCGGATCTGGCCGACCACGCGCAGGAAGTCGGCGCCGGCGCGGTCCATCTTGTTCACGAACGCGAGGCGCGGCACGCCATACTTATTGGCCTGGCGCCACACCGTCTCGGACTGCGGCTCGACACCGCCCACCGCGCAGAACACGCCCACCGCGCCGTCCAGCACGCGCAACGAACGCTCAACTTCAATGGTGAAATCGACATGCCCGGGGGTGTCGATGATGTTGATGCGATGCTGCGGGAACTGCTTGTCCATGCCTTCCCAGAAGCAGGTGGTGGCCGCGGAGGTGATGGTGATACCCCGCTCCTGTTCCTGCTCCATCCAGTCCATGACGGCCGCGCCGTCGTGGACTTCACCGATCTTGTGCGACACCCCGGTGTAGTAAAGGATGCGCTCGGTGGTCGTGGTCTTGCCCGCGTCGATATGCGCCATGATCCCGATATTTCGGTAGCGTTCGATGGGCGTATTGCGGGCCACGGCGGTTTACTCGACGATTCCGAGGCTTACCAGCGGTAGTGCGAGAACGCGCGGTTGGCTTCCGCCATCTTGTGCGTGTCTTCGCGCTTCTTCACGGCGGTGCCGCGGTTGTCGTAGGCCTCGACCATCTCGTTGGCGAGGCGCTGACCCATGGATTTTTCGCTGCGCTTGCGCGCGGCATCGACCAGCCAGCGCATGGCCAGGGCCACGCGACGGTTGGGACGCACTTCGACCGGCACCTGGTAGGTGGCGCCGCCGACGCGGCGGGACTTCACTTCCACCTTGGGCTCGACGTTCTCGAGCGCCTGCTTGAAGACGTCGAGAGCCTGGCCCTTGCCGCGGTGCTCCACTTCCGACAGCGCGCCGTAGACGATCTTTTCGGCGACGGCCTTCTTGCCGCGCGACATGACCATGTTGATGAACTTGGCCACCGTGCGATCCCCGTATTTCGGATCCGGCAGGATTTCGCGTTTGGAAGCAACGTGACGTCGAGACATCGTATTCGCCCTGAATTAGCGGTTCTTTTAGGGATTTAGGCTTTGGGACGCTTGGCGCCGTACTTGGAGCGTCCCTGGCGGCGTGCGGTGACGCCGGAGGTATCGAGCGTGCCGCGCACCGTGTGGTAGCGGACACCGGGCAGGTCTTTGACACGACCGCCGCGAATCAGAATGACCGAGTGCTCCTGAAGGTTGTGCCCTTCGCCACCGATATAGGTGGTGACTTCCTGACCATTGGTCAGGCGGACGCGAGCCACTTTGCGCAGCGCCGAGTTCGGCTTCTTGGGCGTGGTGGTGTAAACGCGCGTGCATACGCCCCGCTTCTGCGGGCAGGCCTCGAGGGCCGGGACGTTGCTCTTCTCGGCCTTACGCCGACGCGGTTTGCGCACTAATTGATTTATTGTCGCCATGGCCTTCAGCGCTCTTCGGTAGTTCCGATTGTTAAACAGCAAAACTTTCAGCGTCGTCAGTCCACCCTGGTGCGTTGAGAACGCCGGGGTCTGGCCCACCGAGGGCGGGTCCAAGTTTGGTTAGGAAAACGACGGAGGAAAAAAACGACAGGGAGGTTTTCACCTGCCTGTCGTAGAAGCGGGATTATAGGGATCCCGCTTTCGTCGTGTCAACGCTTAGTCATGCACTTTTTGTGGTCGGCTCAGCATCCGATGAGCTTTCCACTTCGCGCAGCTCCGCCATCAGTTCCGCATCGAGTCCGGCCGCCAGATCGGCGAGGCTCGGTGTTGCGGAAAAGCCGCGGCGCTTGCGGTTCGCGTGATAAGAGAAACCGGTACCGGCCGGGATCAAACGCCCGACGATGACGTTCTCCTTCAGACCGCGCAGTTCATCGTGCTTGCCGGTGACCGAGGCCTCCGTGAGCACGCGGGTGGTCTCCTGGAAGGAGGCCGCCGAAATGAACGACTCGGTGGCGAGCGACGCCTTGGTGATGCCGAGCAGCAGCTGCTGGCCGCTGGCCGGACGCTCGCCCTTGGCGGTCACGGCATCGTTTTCGTCCATCAGGCGCTCGCGCTCGATCTGCTCACCCTTCAGGAAGCGGGTGTCACCGGCGTCGGTGATCTCGATCTTGCGCAGCATCTGGCGGACGATGGTTTCGATGTGCTTGTCGTTGATCTTCACGCCCTGCAGACGGTAGACCTCCTGCACTTCGTTGACCACGTAGCGGGTCAGCTCGTGGACGCCCTTCAGGCGCAGGATGTCATGGGAATCCGGCGCGCCGTCGCACACGGTTTCACCGCGTTCCACGTGCTCGCCTTCGAACACCGTGACATGGCGCCACTTGGGAATGAGGCTCTCGAACTGCTCGCCGTCGCTGCCGGTGATGATCAGACGCTGCTTGCCCTTGGTGTCCTTGCCGAAAGACACGGTACCCGTGGCCTCGGCCAGAATCGCCGGTTCCTTGGGTTTGCGCGCTTCGAACAGGTCCGCCACGCGCGGCAGACCGCCAGTGATGTCGCGGGTCTTGGACGACTCCTGCGGGATACGCGAGAGCACGTCGCCGACCTTCACTTCCTGGCCGTCGGAAACGACCACGATGGCGTTGGGCGGCAGGAAGTAGTGCGCCGGGATGTCGGTACCAGGGATGCGCAGTTCCTTGCCCTTGGCGTCGAGCAGCTTCAGCACCGGACGCAGATCCTTGCCGGCGCTGCCGCGCTGCTTGAGATCCATGACCACGATGCTGGACAGGCCGGTGATTTCGTCGACCTGGCGGGCGACCGTCACGCCTTCGTCGATGTCCTGGAACACGACCGTGCCGGCTACTTCCGTGATGATCGGATGGGTATGCGGGTCCCAGGTGGCAACCGTCTGGCCGGCCTTGACCTCGGCGCCGTCGGCCACGGAGAGCACCGCACCGTAGGGCACCTTGTAGCGCTCGCGGTCACGACCGATGTCGTCGTTGACCACCAGTTCGCCGGAACGGGACACCGACACGAACGTGCCGTCCTCGTGGGCGAGGGTCTTCATGTTGACCAGCTTGATGGTGCCGGAAGCCTTCACTTCGATGCTGTTGACGGCCGCCGCTCGGGATGCCGCGCCACCGATGTGGAAAGTACGCATGGTGAGCTGGGTGCCCGGCTCGCCGATCGACTGCGCGGCGATGACGCCGACCGCTTCGCCGACATTGACGCGATGGCCACGGGCGAGATCGCGACCGTAGCAGGAAGCGCAGATGCCATAGCGGGTTTCGCAGGTGATGGGCGAACGCACCAGTACTTCGTCGACGCCGTGCTCGTCGAGATACTCGACCCACTTCTCGTCGATCATGGTGCCGGCCTTGGCGATGACCTCGGTCTCGCCGGGACGGCAGACGTCCTGCGCAACCACGCGGCCGAGGATGCGGTCGCCGAGCGCCTGGATGACGTCGCCGCCTTCGATGATGGGGTTCATCACCAGGCCTTCGGTGGTGCCGCAGTCGATTTCGGTGACCACGAGGTCCTGCGCGACGTCGACCAGGCGACGGGTCAGGTACCCGGAGTTGGCGGTCTTGAGCGCGGTATCGGCCAAGCCCTTGCGTGCGCCGTGGGTCGAGATGAAGTACTGCAGCACGTTCAGGCCTTCACGGAAGTTGGCCGTGATGGGCGTCTCGATGATGGAGCCGTCGGGCTTGGCCATGAGGCCGCGCATGCCGGCGAGCTGGCGAATCTGGGCGGCGGAACCGCGCGCGCCGGAATCGGCCATCATGAAGATCGAGTTGAACGACGCCTGGCGCACCGCCTCACCGCTCTTGCCGGTGACGAACTGCGAACCGAGTTTGTCCATCATGGCTTTCGCCACCTGGTCATTGGTGTGGGACCAGATGTCGACGACCTTGTTGTAGCGCTCGCCGGTGGTGACGAGACCGGAAGCGTATTGCTCCTCGATTTCCTTCACCTGCTTTTCAGCAGCCTCGATGATGCGCGCCTTGTCTTCCGGCACCACCATGTCGTCGACGCCGATGGAGACACCGGCGCGGGTCGCGTGCTGGAAGCCGGCGTACATCAGGCGGTCGGCGAAGATCACGGTCTCTTTGAGGCCCGCCACGCGATAGCAGGTATCGAACAGGCGCGAGATCGAACGCTTGTTGAGCACCTGGTTGATCAGCGAGAACGGCAGACCGCGCGGCAACAGGCCCGACAGCAACGCGCGACCGACGGTGGTGGTGACGAGTTCGGTGCGTTCCTGCACCACGTGCTGCTCGTCGAATTCCGCCAGTTCCATGCGCACCTTGCAGCGCGCGTGCAGCGAAACCGCGCCGGTCTCGAAAGCGCGATGCACTTCCGAGATGTCGGCGAAGCTCATGCCGGTGCCCTTGGCGTCCACCGCATCGCGGGTGATGTAGTACAGGCCCAACACCACGTCCTGGGTCGGCACGATGATCGGGTCACCGTTGGCGGGCGACAGGATGTTGTTGGTCGACATCATGAGGCTGCGCGCTTCGAGCTGCGCCTCGATGGACAGCGGCACGTGCACCGCCATCTGATCGCCGTCGAAGTCGGCGTTGAACGCGGTACACACCAGCGGATGGAGCTGGATGGCCTTGCCTTCGATCAGCACCGGCTCGAACGCCTGGATGCCGAGGCGGTGCAGGGTCGGAGCGCGGTTCAGCATCACCGGATGTTCGCGGATCACCTCTTCGAGAATGTCCCACACCTCCGGCCCTTCGCGCTCGACGAGCTTCTTGGCGGCCTTGATGGTGGTCGCCATGCCGCGGCGCTCGAGCTTGCTGAAGATAAAGGGCTTGAACAGTTCCAGTGCCATCTTCTTCGGCAGGCCGCACTGGTGCAGCTTCAAGGTCGGACCGACCACGATCACGGAACGACCGGAGTAGTCGACGCGCTTGCCGAGCAGGTTCTGACGGAAACGGCCCTGCTTGCCTTTGATCATGTCGGCCAGCGACTTCAAGGGCAGCTTGTTGGTACCGGTGATGGCGCGACCACGACGGCCGTTGTCGAGCAGCGCGTCCACCGCTTCCTGCAGCATGCGCTTTTCGTTGCGCACGATGATGTCGGGCGCGTTCAGATCGAGCAGGCGCTTCAGGCGGTTGTTCCGGTTGATGACGCGACGGTACAGATCGTTCAGATCGGAAGTCGCGAAACGGCCACCGTCCAGCGGCACCAAGGGACGCAGTTCCGGCGGCAGCACCGGCAGCACCTTCATCACCATCCACTCGGGACGGTTGCCGGAATGGAGGAAGGCCTCCATCAGCTTCAGGCGCTTGGTGAGCTTCTTGATCTTGGTTTCGGAGTTGGTCTTCGGCAGCTCCTCGCGGATGGTCTTGACCTCGTGGGCAAGGTCGACCGTCTTCAGCAGTTCATAGACCGCTTCGGCGCCCATGCGCGCGTCGAAGTCGTCGCCGTATTGTTCGATGGCGTCGAGATAGGACTCTTCGGACAGCAACTGGCCGCGCTCGAGATCGGTCATGCCGGGCTCGACCACCACGTAGGCTTCGAAGTACAGGATGCGCTCGATTTCGCGCAGGGTCATGTCGAGCAACAGGCCCATGCGGGACGGCAGCGACTTCAAATACCAGATGTGCGCGACCGGGCTCGCCAGTTCGATGTGGCCCATGCGCTCGCGTCGCACCTTGGCCAGCGTCACTTCCACGCCGCACTTCTCGCACACCACGCCGCGATGCTTCAGGCGCTTGTACTTGCCGCACAGGCACTCGTAATCCTTGATCGGTCCAAAGATCTTGGCGCAGAACAGGCCGTCGCGCTCGGGCTTGAAGGTTCGGTAGTTGATGGTCTCCGGCTTCTTCACTTCGCCGTAGGACCACGAACGAATTTTTTCCGGCGACGCCAGGCCAATGCTGATGGCGTCGAAATCTTCAACCTGCCCCTGGGTCTTCAACAGATCAAGTAGGTCTTTCACGAGCAATACTCCTTAAACAGCGAAACGCGCCGAATATCCGGTTGAAGCCTTATTCGTGTTCCAGTTCGATGTCGATGCCCAACGAGCGCATCTCTTTCAACAGAACATTGAACGATTCGGGCATACCCGCTTCCATCTTGTGATCGCCGTCCACGATGTTCTTGTACATCTTGGTGCGACCGTTGACGTCGTCGGATTTGACCGTGAGCATTTCCTGCAAGGTGTAGGCAGCACCATAGGCCTCGAGCGCCCACACTTCCATTTCACCGAAACGCTGGCCACCGAACTGCGCCTTGCCACCCAGCGGCTGCTGAGTAACGAGGCTGTACGGGCCAGTCGAGCGCGCGTGCATCTTGTCGTCGACCAAGTGGTTCAACTTCAGGATGTACATGTAACCGACAGTCACCTGGCGCTCGAAGGCATCGCCGGTGCGACCGTCGTAGAGCGTGGTCTGGCCCGAGCGCGGCAGCCCGGCCAGTTCCAGCATGTTCTTGATCTCTTCCTCCTTGGCGCCGTCGAACACCGGCGTCGCCATCGGCACGCCGTGGCGCAGGTTGGAACACAGACCGACCACATCGTCGTCCGTCAGCGTGTCGAGCGCTTCCTTCTGGCCGCTGGTGTTGTAGACCTTGCCCAGGAACTCGCGAATCTCCGGCATGCCGGCCATGCGATCGACCATCTCGCCGATACGCAAGCCAAGACCCCGCGCCGCCCAGCCAAGATGGGTTTCGAGCACCTGGCCGACGTTCATGCGCGAAGGCACGCCGAGCGGATTGAGCACCACGTCGACCGGGGTGCCGTCTTCCATGTAGGGCATGTCTTCGATCGGCACGATCATCGAGACCACGCCCTTGTTGCCGTGGCGGCCGGCCATCTTGTCGCCGGGCTGCATGCGGCGCTTCACGGCGAGGTAGACCTTGGCCATCTTGAGCACGCCGGGCGCAAGATCGTCGCCCGAGGTCAGCTTGGCCTTCTTCTCGCTGAACTGCTTATCGAAGTCTTCGCGGTAGTTTTCGATCTGACCGGCGAGCTGCTCGAGCTGCTCGTTGGTGGTGTCGTCCTTGATGCGCAGATCGAACCACTTGCCGCGATCGACTTCCGACAACATCTGCTTGGTGATCTTGGCGCCGCCCTTCATCTGGCCCGGGCCCTTGTCGGCAATCTTGCCGGTCACCAGGCGCTCGACGCGCTCGTAGATATCGTCTTCGAGGATCTTGAACTGGTCGTCCAGATCCTTCTTCACGCGCGCAATTTCGGCGCTTTCGATTTCACGCGCGCGGGCGTCCTTCGGGATGCCGTCACGGGTGAAGACCTGCACGTCGATGACGGTACCGCTCATGCCTGACGGCACGCGCAGCGAGGTGTCCTTCACGTCCGAGGCCTTCTCACCGAAGATCGCGCGCAAGAGCTTTTCTTCCGGGGTGAGCTGAGTCTCGCCCTTGGGCGTGACCTTGCCGACCAGGATGTCACCCGGGTGCACTTCGGCGCCGATGTAGACAATGCCCGATTCGTCGAGCTTGGAGAGCGCACTCTCGCTGACATTCGGGATGTCGGACGAAATCTCTTCCGGCCCGAGCTTGGTGTCGCGCGCCACGCAGGTCAGTTCTTCGATGTGAATCGAAGTGAAGCGGTCTTCCTGCACCACGCGCTCCGAGATCAGGATCGAGTCCTCGAAGTTGTAGCCGTTCCAGGGCATGAACGCGACCAGCATGTTCTGGCCGAGCGCCAGTTCGCCAAGATCGGTCGAGGGGCCGTCGGCCAGCACGTCGCCCTTGGCAATCTTGTCGCCGAGCTTCACCAGCGGGCGCTGGTTGATGCAGGTGTTCTGGTTGGAACGGGTGTACTTGGTCAGGTTGTAGATGTCGACGCCCGACTCACCGGCGCTGGTCTCGTCGTCATTGACGCGCACCACGATGCGCGCAGCGTCCACGGCGTAGACTTCGCCGCCGCGCAGGGCAACGACCGTCACACCGGAATCCTTGGCTACCGCACGCTCGATGCCGGTGCCCACCAGCGGCTTGTCGGCACGCAGGGTCGGCACAGCCTGACGCTGCATGTTCGAACCCATCAGGGCGCGGTTGGCGTCGTCATGTTCGAGGAACGGGATCAAGGCCGCGGCGACCGATACGATCTGACGCGGCGAGACGTCCATGTATTGCACGCGCTCCGGCGAAGCGAGCGTGAATTCATTCAGGTGACGCGACGACACCAGGCCATCGATGAGGCGACCTGCGGCATCGAGCGTGGCATTGGCCTGCGCGATCACGTACTGGCCTTCTTCGATCGCCGACAGGTATTCGATCCTGTCGGTGGCCACGCCGCTCTCGACCTTGCGATAGGGCGTTTCCAGGAAGCCGTACTGGTTGGTGCGGGCGTAGACCGCCAACGAATTGATGAGACCGATGTTCGGACCTTCCGGCGTTTCAATCGGGCACACGCGGCCGTAATGGGTCGGATGCACGTCGCGCACTTCGAAGCCGGCGCGTTCGCGGGTCAGACCGCCCGGCCCAAGCGCGGAAACGCGGCGCTTATGCGTGACTTCCGACAGCGGGTTGTTCTGATCCATGAACTGCGAGAGCTGGCTGGAGCCGAAGAACTCCTTGATCACCGCCGACACCGGCTTGGCGTTGATGAGTTCCTGCGGCATGTAGCCTTCCGATTCGGCCAGCGACAGGCGCTCCTTGACCGCGCGTTCGACGCGCACCAGGCCGACGCGGAACTGGTTTTCGGCCATTTCGCCGACGCTGCGCACGCGACGGTTGCCGAGATGGTCGATGTCGTCGACGCTGCCGTTGCCATTGCGGATGTCGATGAGGACACGCAGCACATCGGTGATGTCCTTCTCGTTCAAGACGCCGCTGCCGGTAACTTCCTGACGGCCGACGCGACGGTTGAACTTCATGCGACCGACCGCCGACAAGTCATAGCGGTCTTCGGTGAAGAACAGGTTCTTGAACAGGTTTTCGGCCGCTTCCTTGGTCGGCGGCTCGCCGGGACGCATCATGCGGTAGATTTCGACCTGCGCCTCGAGCGGCGTGTTGGTCGGGTCGACGCGTAACGTTTCGGAAATATAGGCCCCGTGATCGAGATCGTTGGCGAAGATGGTCTCGAGTTCGCTGACGTCGAGCTTGGTCAGCTTGGCCAGCAGGTCTTCGGAGATCTCGTCGTTGGCATTGGCCACGACTTCGCCCGTGCTCTTGTCGACCACGTCGCGCGCAAGTGTCTTGCCGACCAGGAAGCTGCGCGGCACCGTGATCTCGGTGATACCGCGCTGTTGGATCTCACGAGTATGGCGCGCGGTGATGCGGCGGTCCGCTTCGACCAGGACGTTGCCGTCGGAATCAATGAGGTCGAATTCCAAGGTCTCACCGCGCAAGCGCTCCGGCACCAGGTGCACGCGCACCTGCTCGCCGTCGAGGATGAAAGTGTCACGCTCGAAAAAAGTTTCCAGCATCTGCTGGGTGGAAAAGCCCAAGGCGCGCAACAACACGGTGGCCGGCAGCTTGCGCCGGCGATCGATACGCACGTAGACGTGATCCTTGGGATCGAATTCGAAATCGAGCCACGAACCGCGATAGGGAATGACGCGGGCCGAGAACAACAGCTTGCCCGAGGAATGGGTCTTGCCGCGGTCGTGATCGAAAAACACGCCCGGCGAACGATGCAACTGCGAAACGATGACGCGCTCGGTGCCATTGATGACGAACGTGCCATTGGTGGTCATGAGCGGCAATTCGCCCATGTAGACTTCCTGCTCGCGAACATCCTTGATGACCTTGTCGGCGCCGGATTCCTTGTCATAGATCACGAGACGCACGGTCACGCGCAGGGATGCGGCGTAGGTCAGGCCACGCACCTGGCATTCCTTGACGTCGAACACAGGATCGCCGAGGCGATAGCTCACATACTCGAGTACGGCATTGCCGGAATAGGATTCGATCGGGAACACCGACTTGAAAGCCGCGTGCAGGCCCTGCTCGCTGCGCGCCTCGACGGTGCACTCTTCCTGCAGGAAGCGCTTGTAGGACTCAATCTGGGTTTCGAGCAGATAGGGCACATCAAGAATCGGCGGAGTCTTGCTGAAATCCTTGCGGATGCGCTTCTTCTCGGTATAGGTATAGGCCATGGTGATTACCGTCCTGTTAAACCAGATTGCGTGTCTGCACGACAATGGGACCGTGCGCGACGACGTCGGTGCCGTGACGCGGGAAATGGAACACGGTCACGCGCTCGCGACGAGCGCGTGACCGGTTCCCAATCTTCAACTTGCGGACTGACTGCAAGGCGAGGAACTACTTGAGTTCCACCGCCGCGCCAGCTTCTTCGAGCTGCTTCTTGATGCTGTCGGCTTCGGCCTTGTTTGCGCCTTCCTTGACGACGGACGGCACGCCTTCGACCATGTCCTTGGCTTCCTTCAGGCCGAGGCCCGTGATTGCGCGGACGGTCTTGATGACGTTGACCTTGTTTTCGCCGAAGCTGGTCATGACGACGTCGAATTCGTCCTTGACCTCTTCCTTGGCGCCACCGGCATCAGCCGCGACGGCCACGGTCGCAACCGCGGCGGCGGCGGACACGCCCCACTTCTCCTCGAGCATGGAGACCAGTTCGGTCACCTCGAGGATGGTCATACCGCTAAGGGTTTCGACCAGTTCTTCTTTTGAAACTGCCATTTTAATGCTCTCCTAAAAACAGATTGTGCAAACCATTCAAGCGGACTGAAGCGACTCTTTGCGAGCCGCAAGCACACGCACAAACTGACCGGCCGGCTCCGCGAGGGTCCGAACCAGTTTCGTCTGCGGGGCCAGGAAGACCGAAAGAAGCTTGGAACGCGCCTCGTCGAGCGTCGGCAGGCTGGCCAGCAGTTCGAGATCCGAAGCGGGTCTCAACTCACCGGCGAAAGCCACGGCCTTGGTCACCAGCTTCGCGTTGTCCTTGGCGAAATCACGCACCAGTCGCGCGCCTGCACCGGGGTCTTCCATGGAAAACACCAGCAGCAGCGGACCCGTGAGGGAATCCTTCAGACATTCGAAGCTCGTGCCGTCGACCGCGCGACGTGCGAGCGTGTTCTTGACCACGCGCAGGTAGACACCGGTGCTGCGCGCCTTGGTGCGCAGCTGGGTCATCTGGGAGACGGTCAAGCCGATATACTCGGCGGCAACCGCGGCTTGCGCCGTGGCCGCCACTTCTTTCACTTCCGAAACAACCGCTTGTTTTTGCTGTAGGGTCAAACTCATTGGTCATTTCTCCCGGTTAGATTCCGCCCCTCGGGGCAGTAATCGCACCATTTGCTGCCAGCACCACGATGAAGCGGCGATGGCAAGGTTTACGGCGTCCTAACCGGGCATCAATCTGCCCTTGGGGAACACCGTCTGCGCGGGCCGAAGCCGATTAACCACACCTCACGGTGCGGACCCGCGGTCTTTGACGGCTGCCGGCTGACGCCGACAACCCAAAGTTCGTGAAATCCTTGACGACGAGCGCGCTCAAACGACATCCAGGCTCGACTTGTCCACCGCCAGGCCGGGGCCCATGGTGGTCGAGATCGAAATTGCCTGCATGTAGATGCCCTTGGCCGAGCTGGGCTTGGCCTTGCGCAGATCGGCGAGGATCGCTTCGAGGTTTGCCTTGAGCGCTTCGGGAGCGAACGAGGCTTTGCCAATCGGGCAATGGATGATGCCGGCCTTGTCGGTGCGGAACTGCACCTGGCCAGCCTTGGCATTACGCACTGCGGTGGTGACGTCGGTGGTGACAGTACCGACCTTGGGGTTCGGCATCAGACCGCGCGGACCAAGGATCTGGCCGAGCTGACCGACGACACGCATGGAAGCGGGCGTCGCAATGGCGATGTCGAAATTGATATTGCCGGCTTTGACCTCGGTGGCGAGATCGTCGAGGCCGATCACGTCGGCGCCGGCGGCGCGGCCCGCTTCGGCGTCGGCGCCGTCAGCGAACAGCGCAACGCGCACCGACTTGCCGGTGCCGTGGGGCAGCACGGTGGAACCACGCACGACCTGATCGGATTTGCGCGGATCGACGCCGAGATTCACAGCGACGTCGACGGTTTCGTCGAACTTGGCCGAGGCAATGGTCTTGACCAGCGCCAGCACTTCGTCGATGGCGCGCGGCTGGCGCGGGTTGCCAATTTTTTCGCGCAGGGCGCGTAAACGCTTACCTTGAGTCGCCATTGCTTAACCCTCCACGTCCAGGCCCATGCTGCGCGCCGTACCGGCGATGCAGCGGACCGCGGCCTCGACGCTGGCGGCCGTCATGTCGGCAGCCTTGGTCTTGGCGATTTCTTCGAGCTGCGCGCGGGTCACTTTGCCAACCTTCGCGGAGTTCGGAGTGCCACTGCCCTTGGCGACGCCGGCAGCCTTCATCAACAACACCGGTGCCGGCGTGGTCTTGGTCACGAAGGTGAAGCTCTTGTCGCTATAGGCGGTGATCACCACGGGCGTCGGCAGACCGGGCTCGAGGTTGGCGGTGCGGGCGTTGAACGCCTTGCAGAATTCCATGATGTTCAAGCCGCGCTGGCCGAGCGCCGGGCCGACCGGCGGGCTGGGGTTGGCCTGGCCGGCCTTCACCTGCAGCTTGATGTAAGCGTCTATCTTCTTTGCCACTTAAGGTCTCCTCGGGTGCAAGCGCCTCGCGGCTCCCCGTGCTGTTGGCGAGCTCAGGCCCGCGCTGTTACGTCGCTGCGGCGGCCACGCCGCCACGGACATCAATCCTTGCTGACCTGCCCGAACTCGAGTTCCACCGGCGTCGAGCGGCCGAAAATCGATACCGCCACGCGCAAGCGGCTCTTCTCGTAGTTGACTTCCTCGACCACGCCGTTGAAATCGGTGAACGGGCCGTCGATGACGCGCACCACTTCGCCGACTTCGAACAGCACCTTTGGCCGCGGCTTTTCCACGCCTTCCTGGATGCGATCGAGAATGGCCTGCGCCTCGCGCGGCGAAATCGGCGCGGGCTTGTCGCTGCTGCCGCCGATGAATCCCATGACCTTCGGGCAGTCCTTCACCAAGTGCCAGGAGTCGTTGTCCATCTCCATTTCCACCAGCACGTAGCCGGGGAAGAATTTGCGGTCGCTCTTGCGTTTCTGGCCGTCCTTCATTTCCACGACTTCTTCAGTCGGGACCAGGATCTGGCCGAACTTGTCTTCCATGCTGCCGCGCTTGATGCGCTCTTCCAGCGAACGCTTTACCTGGTTCTCAAACCCGGAGTAGGCATGTACCACGTACCAGTTCATTGCCACGATGATTACGCCCCATGTCCAATGACAGATTGCATCGCCCACCCCAGGAAGATGTCGAGCACCCACAACAGGAACGCGAACACCACGACCACGATCATCACGACGACGGTGGTCTGCACGGTTTCCTGGCGCGTCGGCCACACGACCTTGCGCACTTCGATCTGCGCGTCGCGTACGAAGCCGATGACCATGCGCCCCTTGTCGGTCTGCGCTGCCAGCGCCACGGCCAGCACCACGTCCAGGATCATGCCGCCGATGCGCATGAGCCGCGGCGCGTCCGCGTAGTACTGGAAGGCCACCACGCCCGCCAGCAGCATCGCCAGCGCGACGACCAGCTTGACGGTGTCCATCGAATTGGTTTCGGCGACGACTTTGGTGTTCATACGCGGAAGGCGGGCAGATTGCCGATCACTTTGCGCTCTTCGCAACGGACGCCTGCGCCCGATGCTGCCGCGCCGCTCGCACCTGCTGTTCTCATTTGTCCCGCCCTGTTCGCACGCAATGCATCGTCTAGAATGGCAGGCCAGGAGGGAATCGAACCCCCAACCTGCGGTTTTGGAGACCGCCGCTCTGCCAATTGAGCTACTGGCCTAGACGCTTTTCAACACATGGGCGGGCGGGTCGTTTCGACCTCACCCGCCGTCATTTTCCTACTCGAGAATCTTGCTGACCACGCCGGCGCCGACAGTGCGGCCACCTTCGCGGATTGCAAAGCGCAGACCGTCTTCCATCGCGATCGGGTTGATCAGCTTCACCGTCACCTTGACGTTGTCGCCGGGCATCACCATCTCGACGCCTTCAGGCAGCGACACCGCGCCCGTCACGTCCGTCGTGCGGAAATAAAACTGCGGACGGTAGTTGCTGAAGAACGGCGTGTGACGGCCACCCTCTTCCTTCGACAGCACGTACACTTCCGCTTCAAAATGCGTATGCGGGTTCACAGAGCCCGGCTTGCACAGCACCTGGCCGCGCTCGACGTCTTCACGCTTGGTGCCGCGCAGCAGCACGCCCACGTTGTCGCCCGCCTGGCCTTCGTCAAGCAGCTTGCGGAACATTTCCACGCCCGTGCAGGTGGTCTTGGTCGTGGCCTTGATGCCCACGATCTCCACTTCTTCACCCACCTTCACGATGCCGCGCTCGATTCGACCCGTCACCACCGTGCCGCGGCCCGAGATCGAGAACACGTCTTCGATCGGCAGCAGGAACGGGCGGTCCACCGGTCGCTCCGGGATCGGCACGTAATCGTCCAGCGCCTGCACCAGGCGCTCGATCGACGGCGTGCCTATTTCGCTGGTGTCACCTTCCACCGCCTTCAACGCGCTGCCGATGATCACCGGCGTGTCGTCGCCCGGGAACTGGTAGGAATCGAGCAGCTCGCGAATTTCGAGTTCCACCAGCTCCAACAACTCGGCGTCGTCGACCATGTCCGCCTTGTTCAAATACACCACGATCTTCGGCACGCCCACCTGGCGCGCCAGCAGGATGTGCTCGCGCGTCTGCGGCATCGGGCCGTCCGCCGCGCTGCACACCAGGATCGCGCCGTCCATCTGCGCCGCGCCCGTGATCATGTTCTTCACGTAGTCCGCGTGACCAGGGCAGTCAACGTGCGCGTAGTGACGCGTCGCGCTCTCGTATTCCACGTGCGCCGTCGCGATCGTGATACCGCGCTCGCGCTCTTCCGGGGCGTTGTCAATCTGGTCGTACGCCTTCACGTCACCGCCGAACTTTGCCGCCGACACGATCGTCAGCGCTGCCGTCAGGGTCGTCTTACCGTGATCCACATGACCGATGGTCCCCACATTCACATGCGGTTTCGTTCTCGAAAATTTTTCTTTGGCCATGGCTCTCTTACCTCAAAAAATCACGTGCGTCCGACTGGCGGCACCTTGCTGGCCAGCCATTGAATTGGATGGAGCCCATAACCGGATTTGAACCGGTGACCTCTTCCTTACCAAGGAAGTGCTCTACCGACTGAGCTATATGGGCCCTGAAACTATGCTGCGGACCGGCCTCCACCACCGAATGGCCACGCCACCCCGCGATGCGCCTGCCCGTCCTCAACTCAGCTTTGGAGCGGGTGATGGGAATCGAACCCACACCATCAGCTTGGAAGGCTGAGGTTCTACCATTGAACTACACCCGCCGGATTCGGACGTCCGAAGACTGTCCCAAGCTCAGCTGCATGGTGGAGGGGGTAGGATTCGAACCTACGTAGGCAGAGCCGGCAGATTTACAGTCTGCTCCCGTTGACCGCTTGGGTACCCCTCCAAAACGGTAGCCGGAAATTTTCGAAATTTTTTGCTGGCGTGTCAACAAAAAGATCGCCTTCACAGCCTGATCAGCTCACCGCTGCGTCCATCGCGGATGGTTGTAGGCCGGGCCGAGGCGCCCAGCGCGCCTTGCAGGTAGAGGTCGACGTCGCCACTAAAGTAGCCACGCGCGGCGAGCAGGGTCCGCGCCGGGCGACGGCCAGCTGGATTGGCACTGGTCGAAACGAGAGGCCCGACCACCCGGCACAGGGCCGCCATCTGGGGATGGGCGGTCACTCGCACCGCAATATCGTGCGTCTTGCTCACCAGCCAGCGCGGCGCCGTCGGACGCGCGGGCAGTACCCAGGTGTGCGGGCCGGGCCAGCTCGCCAGGATGCAATCGAGCTGGGGGGTCTCGAGCGAGACCAGCTTGTCGAGCTGGGCGAGGTCGGCGGCGACCACGATGAAGGGTTTGGCCCGGGGTCGACGCTTGAGCTGCCGGATGCGCTGGCCTGCATCGCGGTCGGCCGCGCGCGCGGCGAGGCCGATGACCGCCTCGGTGGCATTGGCGACCACGCCGCCCCGGCGCAGGACCACGGCCGCCCTGCAGACCTGCCAGTCGAAGGACACGCTCAGGTGCCGCGCAGCTGACGGTCCTTCTCGAGAATCTTCTCGGCGTTGGCCTGACGCTCGTCGCGCAGGGCCTGCGCCAGGGCCGGGTCATCCAGGCTCATCATCTGTACGGCAAGATAAGCGGCGTTCTTGGCGCCGGCTTTGCCGATGGCGACACAGGCAACGGGGATGCCGCCAGGCATCTGCACGGTCGAAAGGAGCGCGTCCATGCCTTGCAGCGGCCCGCCATCCATGGGCACGCCTATGACCGGCCGCACGGTGTGGCCCGCGACGAATCCCGCCAGGTGCGCAGCCAGACCGGCGGCGGCAATGAACACCGCGCAGCCGCGCCGTTCCGCATCGGCGACGTAGGCCTGGGCCGCGGCCGGCGTGCGATGGGCGGACTTGATGTTCATTTCATAGCGAATGCCGAATTGGGCCAGGATGTCGGCGGTGGCCTGCATGGTCGGCAGGTCGGAATCCGAGCCCATGAGGATGGCTACAAAACGGGACGGGGAAGTCATGATGACGCAGCCTCCACACTAGATGAGCTGGCGCGCAGAGGGCGCGTTCATTCGGGTTTCGATTTGGCCTTGGATTTGGCCTTGGCTTTCGCCTTTGCCTTGGCCTTGGGTTTGGCCTTCGCCTTCGCCTTGGCTTTTGCCTTGGGTGCCGCCTCGGCCTTGGCTTTTGGAGCCGCCTTGGCTTTCGGCGCCGCCTTCGCCTTGGCTGCGGTCGCGGCTCCGGCGCCGCGACGCATCGGCCCACCACGCCGCTGTGGCGCATTGGCCAGCAACTCCTGGCACGCCGCGAGGTCGAGGCCGGTCGGCTCGACATCCTTGGGGATGCGCGCATTGCGGGTGCCGTCGGTCACATAGGGACCGTAGCGACCGTTGAGAACCTTGATGCCCTCGGCCTCGAACACGCGGATGGTCTTGGCGGCGTCAGCCACTTTCTTGGCCTCGACCAGTTCCAGTGCACGCTCCAAGGTCACCGTGTACGGATCGTCTTCCTTGCCGAGCGCCACGAACTTGTCCGCATAGCGCACGTAGGGACCGAAACGGCCGATGTTGGCGGTCAGCTTGACGCCATCGGCGGTGACGCCGAGTTCGCGCGGCAGCTTGGTCAGTTCCATCGCTTCTTCGAGCGTGATGGCATCCATGCGCTGGCCGGTCTTGAGGCCGTAGAACTGCGGCTTTTCCTCGTCCTCGGTGGAACCGATGATGACGTAGGGTCCGTAGCGGCCCATGCGCACCGATACCGGCTTGCCGCTGACGGGATCGACGCCCAACTCACGCGCCTGGTTGGCCTCCTGGCGCGAGACGTTCTCTTCCTTGTCCTTGACCTTGGCGGCAAAGGGCACCCAGAACTCGCGCAGCAACGGGATCCAGTCACGCTCGCCGCGTGACACGGCGTCGAGCGAATCCTCCAGGCGCGCGGTGAACTCGTAGTCCACGTAGCTCGAGAAATGGTTGGTCAGGAACGTATTGACGATGCGGCCGATGTCGGTCGGCTGGAAACGCTTCTTGTCGAGATTGACGTATTCGCGCTGCACCAACGTCGAAATGATCGAGGCGTAGGTCGACGGACGACCGATACCGTACTCTTCGAGGGTCTTGACCAGGCTTGCTTCCGTGTAACGTGGCGGCGGCTCGGTGAAGTGCTGCTCACTGCGGATCTGCTCGAGGGCAATCTTCTGACCGACCTCGAGCGGCGGCAACGTCTTGTCTTCCGGCTCGACGTCGTCGGAGCCTTCCAGGTACACGCTCATGAAACCCGGCTCGGTGACCGTCGAGCCATTGGCACGGAACACGCCTTCGCTGCCGGCCGCGAGATCGGCGGCGACGGTATCGATGGTGGCCGGGATCATCTGGCAAGCGACGGTGCGCTTCCAGATGAGATCGTAGAGCTTGAATTGTTCGTCGCTGAGACGTGATTTGATCTCCGCCGGCACGCGGAAGCAGGACGTCGGACGAATCGCTTCGTGAGCCTCCTGCGCGTTTTTCGAACTGGTCTTGAACACACGCGCCGCGTGCGGCACCTGGTCGCGGCCAAAACGCGAAGTGATGAACTGGCGCAGTTCATCCAGCGCTTCCTGCGCCAGGTTCAACGAATCGGTACGCATGTAGGTGATGAGGCCAACGGTGCCCGAGCCGACGTCGATACCCTCGTACAGCTGCTGCGCCACGCGCATCGCACGCTGCGCGGTGAAGCCGAGCTTGCGCACCGCTTCCTGTTGCAGGGTCGAGGTGATGAACGGCGGCGCGGGATTGCGCTTGCGCTGTTTCTTCTCGACGTTGGAAACGACCAGTTGGCCGCCGGCGCCGGCAATCAGGCGTTCACGGGCGGCGCTGGCATCGGCCTCGGTGGTAATCGTGAACTGCTTGACCTTCTCACCCTTCAGCTCGCTCAGACGCGCCATGAAAGGCGTGCTGGCCGCCAGCAGATCGGCCTCGATGGTCCAATACTCGCGCGCGATGAATTTCTCGATCTCCGCTTCGCGCTCGCAGATGAGTCGCAGCGCCGGGCTCTGCACCCGCCCCGCCGACAAACCGCGCTTGATCTTCTTCCACAGCAAGGGTGAAAGGTTGAAACCGACGAGGTAATCGAGCGCGCGCCGCGCCTGTTGCGCGTTGACGAGATCCATCGACACCTTGCGCGGCGTCTTGATGGCGTCCTTGATGGCGCGCTCGGTGATTTCGTGAAACACCACGCGGTACACGTCCTTGCCTTCGAGCATGGCTCGATCGCGGAGCAGTTCCACCAAGTGCCAGGAAATCGCCTCGCCTTCGCGATCCAAGTCAGTCGCGAGGTAGAGCACATCGGCTTTCTTCATGGCCTTGGCGATGGCTTCGACGTACTTGGAATTACGCTCGATCACCTCGTACTTCATGCGGAAGTCGTGTTCGGTATCGACCGCGCCTTCCTTGGGCAGCAAATCGCGCACGTGGCCATAGGATGCGAGGACTTCGAAGTCCTTGCCCAGGTATTTTTTGATGGTGCTGGCCTTGGCCGGCGATTCAACAATGACTAGATTGCTTGCCATACGGTGATGCGTTTCGAGTTTGCGTGCGGCGCTCGCGATGCGGTACCGCATCCGCTGGATGCGCGGACTTTAATGCAGATTGCGATTCAGGTCGTCCATCACCAGATCTTCCATCCACACGAAGGCGTGTTCCTGGCCAGGCTGATTGAACAGGACCATCAGGATGATCCATTTGAGCTGGCTGGCGTCGATTTCATCGTTCTCCAGCGCCAGGACCCGGTCGATCACGAGCTCGCGGGAGGTCGCGTCGAGCACCCCCGCCTGCTCTAGGAAGTACATGAAGCCACGACACTCGGCGTCGAGCTTGCGCTCTTCTTCAAGGGTATAGATCCGCGTCGAAGTGAGGGCCGCCACCGGCAGGCCATCGGACCCGGCGCGGTTGATTGCCAGTTCCTGCAACCAATCGAATGCCTTGGTCACCTGGCCGGCGTCGAATCCTGCATCGCGCAATTCCGATTTGAGCCGATCCTGGTCGGCTTCAAGCTCCAGATCATCGTCGACGAAATGCTCGAAAAGGTAAATCAGGATATCGATTACTGTCTGCTTCATTGCCAACTGGTTCCCGGTTCGAACCTGCGAACGTCCACACAACATAAGGGCTTGAACGAAAGGTAAGTCGCGTAGACGGTCTAGCGTCTAGACGTATGACGCCTGCCGGTCGGAAACTAGCGGATCCGCAGGTAGCTGCCGGTGCCCTGCACCTGAATGATGCCCGCGAGTTCTAGTTTTAACAGCATGGATGAAACCTCCTGGACCGTCAATCCGCTGCGCGACACCACGTCGTCAGCGGTAAACGTCTCCCATCCGCAGGCGTCGAGGACGCGTAGGTCGGCGGTCGCGGGCAGTGATGGGACGATATCGGCGGTTCGCGGTGCGACTCTCGATATCGGCAGCGTCGGCAACTCGTCGAGGATGTCCTGCACTTCTTCGACCAGTTTGGCGCCCTGCTTGATCAGCGCATGGCAGCCCTTGGTGAGCGGATTGTGGATGGAACCGGGTACGGCAAACACCTCGCGGCCCTGGTCCAGGGCATGCAGCGCCGTCGACAGCGAACCACTGCGCAGCGCCGCTTCCACCACCAGCGTGCCGACGGCCAGGCCACTGATGATGCGATTGCGCCGGGGAAAATTGGCCGGCAAGGGCGCCGCCCCGAAGGGAAACTCCGACACCAGCGCACCATGGTTCCGCACTTCCTCCGCCAGCGCACGGTGTTGGCGCGGGTAGACGTGGTTGATCGCGCAACCGAGGACCGCGACGGTGGGCCCACCTGCCGCCAGCGCGCCGCGGTGGGCCGCGCCGTCGATTCCGCGCGCGAGGCCGCTGGTGACGACGATGCCGTGGGCCGCCAGTTGGCGTGCGAATGCATGGGCCGTATCGGCGCCGTGGGGGCTGGCCTGGCGGCTGCCCACCACCGCGACCTGAGACTGGCGCAGCCAATGCGACTGGCCATCGACGAACAGCAACAGCGGCGGCGACGGCGAGGCAGCGAGATGCGCGGGATAGTCCGTATCGCCGAGCACCAGCAAGTGATGTCCGGTCTCCGCCAGCCACGCGCATGCGTGGTCGGCGGCATGCCAGTCGGGCGCCATCCCGTGGCTTTTGAGCCAACGCAGGGCAGCCCGGGATCGTTCGTCGGCCGACGCGGGACCGCCTCGGAAATCAGACGCATATCGGGGATTGTTGCAGGCGGCCGCGTGGCAGGCCAGAAAAGTGCGCAGCATGGCGATGTCCAGTCCTTTGTCCATCGCCGGACATCATAACGGCGGCGCACGAAGCTTGCACTTCGGCACCCTTACCTCGGATGTCAGGGATTGCGCACGGCGTCCAGCACGTAGACCGGCCGCTGGATATTCATCACCAGGCCGTAGCTGACGTTGTCGAAGGTGCGGAACACCATGAGTTCTCCGGCGCGCTCCTCGGGCAGACGCACCGCCACCGGCTTGCTGCCCTTGACGGGCGTCCCGACGAAATCTCGCGCCGCGCGGTCCACGCCGCGCACGTCGTTGATGAGGCTTTCCCACAGGCGCCCGGCGCGGGTCGGGCTTTCACGCTCCAAACGGGCGCGTTCTTCTTCCTGCCGCTGGTAGGCGACGTCGCTGCCTATCGGGTCTTTGACCACCTTGCCGCGCTGGAAGATGGCCAGAACATGGCCGGCTTCGAGACCGTCGCGGGCGCCGCGATTGAGTACCACGACCTGGTGCTGGGCAATCTGGCTGATGCCGCCCATGGCCGAGATGATCTTGGCATCGACCGGCGCCGCCGGCGCGTGGGGAATGAACTCCACGTATTCGTCTTCGGTCTGGGGCAACAAGCGGTCACCCTTCATGACCTCTTTGCTGGAACTGACCACCTGCACGGTGGCCGGATCGCCGAATTTCTCGACCAGGGCGTCACCCAGGTGCTCGGCTTCGTAACCCAGCAGCGCCTGGGTGTCGGGGTCTCGGTATTCACCCCCCTTGCGGAACACCGAGAACTTGGCGGTGGCCGGTTCGCCAAGATTGCGCACGTAAACGCGGAAACCCTGGCCGAAAGCCAGGTGTTCGTCCTGCGAGCCGACGATGTAGGCCGCATTGTCGAGATCGGCCTCGGACACCACGCGCGGGCGGCTGAGGAACTGGTGGATGGCATCGAGGGGAATGGCGTGGATGACTTCGGCGTGAGCCGATTCGCGAATCGAAGGCGAGAGTTTGACGTTACGGTCGACCACCCGCAGGCGCGGCTTGCCGTTGACGTATTCGAGCGACAGCACATCGCCGGGATAAATCCAGTGGGGATCGGCAATTTGCGGGTTGTCGTGCCAGATCTCGGGCCACTGCCAGGGGTGCGTCAGAAAGCGCCCTGAAATGTCCCACAGGGTGTCGCCTTTTTGCACGGTGTAGGTCTGCGGGTGGTCGCTGCGGAGTTGGACTTCATCGGCTCCGGCCACGGCGCAAACCAACAGCGCAACAAGAAAAATGACAATTTTTCCCGACATGTCAATGCTCTTAGGTGACGTCTTTAATGTAGTTTAGCAGAATCGAATCGAAAATAAACACTTGCGCGAAGCCCGGCGCGATTCCCCTGCAAAGTCAATTCTTCTTGATTAATCAGTGCCTTACAGATATCCTGCAGGCTCTACAAATTTTCCGGAACGAGCATGGCCCTGCGGCAGATCCTCCACCATCCCGATCCCCGTCTGCGACACAAGGCGGCGGATGTGACGCGCTTTGACGCCTCGCTCGCAAGCCTCGTCGACGACATGTTCGAGACCATGTATGCCGCGCCGGGCATCGGCCTGGCGGCGACCCAGATAGACGTGCAATTGCGCGTCATCGTGGTCGACACCTCGTCCGACAAATGCACTCCGCTTTGCTTCATCAACCCCCGCATCCTCGACCGCCGCGGCGAGGAGGAAATGGAGGAAGGCTGCCTGTCGGTGCCGGGCATTTTCGATTACGTGCAGCGCGCCGAATGGGTGCGCATCGCCGCGTGCGACCGTGACGGCAAGCCCTTCGAATTCGAAGCCGATGGCCTGCTGGCGGTGTGCATTCAGCACGAGATGGATCACCTGGAAGGCAAGCTGTTCGTCGATTACCTGTCGCACCTGAAGCAGACGCGCATACGCAAGAAGCTCGAAAAAGAGCAGCGACAGGCGGGCTGAGGGTGAGCCATCGCAAGTCGTCGAGCGCGCCGCACGTGGCGCAATGGCCCGCGGGCGCCCGCCCATGCCCTGCGCATGGCGAGGTCGACAAGGGATGAAACAGCCGGCCGTCCGCACGATTTTTGCCGGTACGCCGGATTTCGCCGTGCCCGGCCTGAAAGTGTTGCTGGAGCGTCCGGAATTCGAAGTGGTTGCGGTCTACACGCAACCCGATCGCCCGGCGGGTCGCGGTCGTCGCCTGCATGCCAGTCCGGTCAAGGAACTGGCAGTGTCCGCCGGTCTTGCCATAGAACAGCCGGAACGCGTCACCACCGACGAGGCCATCGCCCGTTACCAGAGCTACCGGCCGGCGCTGCTGGTGGTCGCGGCCTATGGCCTGATGCTGCCGAATCCTTTCATCGACGCGCCGGTCACGGCCATCAACATCCACGCCTCGCTGTTGCCGCGCTGGCGCGGCGCCGCACCGATCCAACGGGCCGTGATGGCCGGCGACGAGCGCACCGGCATTTCAATCATGCGCGTGGTGAAAAAACTGGATGCAGGGCCTGTGTGGCTGATGCGCGAGTGCCCGATCACGAGCACGACCACCGGCGGCAGTCTGCACGATGAATTGGCGGCGCTCGGCGGCGCGGCGCTGGACGCGGCGCTGGATCTCTACCTGGCGGGCCCAGTCCAGGAAAGCGTCCAGGATGAAGCCGCCGTCACCTACGCCGCCAAGCTCGGGCCGGCGGACAGGGATATCGACTGGCGGCAGCCGGCGCAGGCCATCGATCGCCAGGTGCGCGCGCTGAACCCGAGTCCCGCGGCCACGACGCGTTTCGGACAGCTCGACGTCAAGGTGCTGGCCGGTCACGTGTCCGCGCCCGTCGCCGGCGCCGTCGCTGGCAGCGTCGTCGGCCATGACGATGGCGGCATCGTGGTGGCGACGGGCGACGGCAGCTATACCATCACCGAACTGCAGCCGGCGGGTAAGCAACGCATGTCCGCGCAGTCGTTCCGCAATGGCTATGGAAGTTATCTGTGAATGCGGTTCGCGGCTCGACCCGCGTCAGGAGCGCCGCCATCGTGCACGCCGTCGTCAACGAAGGCCGCTCTCTCTCGCAGGCCGCGCCCGCCGCGCTCGTTGAACTCGCCGATGAACGCGATCGCGCTTTCGTTCAGGCCTGCGCTTTCGGCGTGCTGCGTCACTTTAATGCGCTGAAGGCACGTCTCGCGTCCCTCATGCCAAAACCGCTGCGGCGCAAGGACGCCGATCTGGAAGCCTTGCTGCTGGTTGGCCTGTACCAGCTCCAGTACATGGACGTCGCCAGTCACGCAGCGGTTTCCGCCACCGTCGACGGTGCGCGTGAACTCGACAAGGACTGGGCATGCGGCCTCGTGAACGGCGTGCTGCGCGCCGCCCAGCGCCAACCCGCCGCCGACACGCATGCGGACCCGCGCAGCGAATTCCCGCAGTGGATGCTCGATCGCGTGCGCGCAGACTGGCCCGAAGAGTGGCGCGCGGTGTTCGAACACAGCAATACCGAAGCGCCGCTCACGCTGCGCGTCAATCGCCTTAAGACCACGCGCGAGGCCTATGCCGCGCTGCTGGGCGAGCGCGGCATGGCCTGTACACCCGGCCGTCACGGCCATGCCGCGCTGCGACTCGCCGAGGCCAGCGCGGTCACACAGTTGCCGCACTTCAACGACGGCCATGTCTCGGTGCAGGATGAAGCCGCGCAGCTGGCGGCGCAAATCCTTGCTCCCCGTGCGGGCGAACGCGTACTGGACGCCTGCGCCGCGCCAGGCGGCAAGACCGCGCACCTCATGGAGCTCGGCGGCCCCAGCCTCGAACTGGTGGCGCTGGATGAATCGGCCATGCGCCTGCGCCGCGTCGCGGACAACCTGGCGCGCCTGGGACTGCATTGCACGGTGCTGGCAGCCGACGCCGGCGCGCCGTCGTCGTGGTGGGATGGCCGCGCTTTTGACAAGATTCTGCTCGATGCGCCGTGCAGCGCGCTGGGTGTCATGCGCCGCCATCCCGACATCCGCCTGCGACGCACGGCGCAGGACGTGCTGGCGGTCGGCCATCAGCAGCGCCGTCTGCTGCTCGCGCTGTGGCCCCTGCTCGCGGTCGGTGGTCGCATGCTTTACGCGACCTGCTCGATATTGCGCGCCGAGAACGATGATGTCATCGACAGCCTGTTGAGCACCCATGTCGACGCCGAGACCGTGCCTCTGCCGATCGAAGCCGGACACGCCACGCGCCATGGGCGCCAGGTGTTGCCGGGACAAGATTCCATGGACGGCTTCTACTACTGCCTCCTGACCAAGCGGCCCCCATGCTGAAACGCTTCACGCTGTTCTCGATGCGCGGTTTGCTGGGCTTGCCCCTGCTGCTGGCCTTGCTGTGGCTGCCGAGCGTGCGCGCCGGCACCATCACGCTGACCGCCGCCAATGAGCACATCACCAATGACATGGTGATGATCGACGCCGACGCCGACTTCCAGTTCAGCGACGACGCCATCAAGGCCATCAACAGCGGGGTGCCGATCACCATCGAGTTCGACATCCGCGTATCGCGTCCACGCAAACTGCTGTGGGATACGGAGCTGCTGAGCGCGCATCGCGAATACGTGATCGAGCGCCACGCCTTGAGCAAGCAGTTCATCATTGCCGACCAGATCACCGGCGACCGGCGCATACACGGCTCGCTGGAACTGGCGATTGACGATCTCGGGCGCATCCGCAACCTGCCGATAGCCGAGGCGCGCCAGCTCGAAGGCGAGAAGGATCTGGACGTGGCGATGCGCGTGCGCCTCGCCATCCGCTCGCTGCCAGGACCACTGATCCCGATAGCCTATGTTTCACCGGGCTGGCATATGTCCAGCGGCTGGTTCCGATGGCAAACCCAGCAGTGAAACGCCCGCGCACCGTGATGCTGGGCGCGGTCGCGCTGCTCAGCCTGTCGCTGCTCGGCTCGCTGGTGTTGATGAGCGCGGCGATGCAGAACTCGGCGCGTTTCGGCGCACTGTACTCGGTGCTGCTGTTGTCGAACACCGCCGGCCTGCTGGCTTTTGTCGGCCTCATCAGCATCAATGTGCGGCGCCTCGCCCGCCAGCTGCGCGCGCGCGAAGCAGGGGCGCGCCTGACGCTGCGTATGCTGGTGATCTTCGTCGCGCTCGCGGTGCTGCCAGTGACGGTGCTGTATTCGTTCTCCCTCGATTTCCTCAAACGCGGCATCGACAGCTGGTTCGACGTGCGCATCGGCCAGGCGCTGGAGAGCGCGCTCGAGCTCGGCCGCGAAGCGCTCGACCTGCGCATGCGCGAACTTTTGTCGCAGACCGAGGCGATGGCCGAAGAGATCGGCCAGGGCGCGCCGGAGCGCACCACGCTCAACCTCGATGCGCTGCGCGATCCGGACAGCATCGTGGTGGCGAGCGCGTGGACGCCGGGCTCGGCGGTGCTGGACACCATGCGCACCCACAGCGGCGCCGACGAATTGACCTTGCTCAGCAGCGACGGTGAACCGCTCGCGACCAGCAGCCGCATTTCCGATCTGATTCCGCACCTGCCGGCCGAAGCGGTGCTGCTGCAGGTTCGACAGGGGCGCAGCTACATCGGCCTCGATCCCTTGCGTGATGGCACCTTGTTCGTGCGCGTGGCGGTCAATGTCAACGTCGCGCCCGGCTCGGGGCAACGCCGCGTGTTGCACGCTCTTTATCCCATCTCGCCGCGCCTCAACAGGCTCGCCGCCACGGTCGAGGATGCCTACGCCAAGTACCACGAGCTCGACTACCTGCGCGACAAGCTCAAGCTGAGCTTCGCCATGACCCTGACCATGGTGCTGTTGTTCAGCATCGTCACCGCGGTGTGGGCGGCGTTCTACTCGGCGCGGCGGCTGGCCGCGCCGATCCGCGATCTCGCGACCGGCACGGCGGCGGTGGCGGCGGGTGATTACACCACCAGCCTGCCGGTGCAGAGCAACGACGAGATGGGCTTCCTGGTCAGTTCCTTCAACGACATGACGCGGCGCATCGGCCGTGCGCGCGTCGAGGTGGAAACCCAGCGCGAGTACCTGGACACGGTGCTCAGGCAGCTGTCGTCGGGCGTCATTGCCCTCGATGAATCGGCGCGCATCACCACCTTGAACGACTCCGCCGCGCAGATGCTGGAACTCGGCGAGGACGCCCGCCCCGGCGCCTCGTTCCTCGCCGCCTGCCAGGCCGATCCGCACCTGCATCCGTTGGCCGAGGCGCTTGCGCCCCTGATCGAAGAGCATCGGCGGCAATGGCAGGAGCAGATCACGATCTTCGCCTCGGACGGACGTCGCGTGCTGATGTGTCGCGGCACCGCGCTGGCCGCCGAAGGCGACGCCGCGCGTGGCTATGTCATCGTGTTCGAGAACATCACCGCCATCATCCAGGGTCAACGCGACGCGGCGTGGTCGGAAGTGGCGCGTCGCCTCGCCCACGAAATCAAGAATCCGCTGACGCCCATCCAGCTCGCCGCCGAACGGCTGCGGCAGAAATACCTGAAGAAACTGGGGGCCGAGGAAGGCGAGGCGCTGGAGCGCCTGACCAGCACCATCGTGCAACAGGTCGACACCATGAAGGCCATCGTCAATACCTTCTCGGACTACGCCAAGACGCCGACCATCAGTCGCGGCGCGGTCGACATCAACGCCTTGCTGTCCGGCGTCATCGAACTGTTCCGTGGCGCCTATCCCGGGGCCACGGTGGAAACCCATCTGGCTGCCGATCTGCCGCCCATCTCCGGTGACGTGACGCGCCTGCGCCAGGTCATGAACAACCTCATCAAGAATGCCTTCGAGGCGTCGCCCGAACCGACGAATGCGCATATCATTATTGCGACCTCGACCACCCAGTACGCGCAGGCGGACCACGTCGAGATCCGCATCGAGGATCGCGGCGATGGCTTGCCCGAGCAGATGTTGCAGAACATTTTCGAGCCCTACGTGTCCAGTAAGGCACGGGGCACGGGCCTGGGCCTGGCCATCGTCAAGAAGATCGTCGAAGAGCACAACGGCGTCGTCACCTTGCGTAACAACCCGGACCAGGGCGCGGTTGCCATCATCCGTCTGCCGCTCGACAAGGAGTCGGCACCGAACGAACCTAGACTAGCGAAGGACGCCGTATGAGCACCGCCCATATCCTGGTTGTCGACGACGAACCCGACATTCGCGGACTGCTCAAGGAAATCCTCGAGGACGAGGGTTTCGAGGTCACCATCGCCGAAAACGCCGAGCGCGCGCGCGAGGCGCGTCGCCAGCGTCGCCCCGATCTGATCCTGCTCGACATCTGGATGCCCGACACCGACGGCATCACGCTGCTCAAGGAATGGTCGGATGGCTCCACCGTCGACACGCCGGTGATCATGATGTCCGGCCACGGCACGGTCGAAACCGCGGTCGAGGCCACCCGCCTCGGCGCCTACGACTTCATCGAAAAGCCGCTCTCGATTGCCAAGATCCTGGTGACCGTGCAGCGCGCGCTCGAGAACGCGAGCCTGGTATCGGAGAACATCGGTCTGCGCGCGCGCAGCCAGTCGCCCAACGAGCCGATAGGCTCCAGCCCGGAAATGGAGAAGCTGCGCGCCGACGGGCGCCGCATCGCCGATCACAAGACCAGCGTTTTCATCAGCGGCGAATCGGGCGTCGGCAAGGAAACCATCGCGCGCTTCATCCACAGCCAGGGCAGCCGCGCCGGCAACCGCTTCATCAACGTCAGCGTGGCGGGCCTCGCGCGCGAGAACCCCGATGCCGAGCTGTTCGGCACCGAGGACAACGGCAAGGTCAGCTTCGGCTCGCTGGAACTCGCCAATGGCGGCACCTTGTTCCTGAAGGACATCGCCGACATGGACATGAGCACCCAGGCGCGCCTCTTGAGCGCGTTGGAGAACCAGTCCTTCCTGCGTGTCGGCGGGCGTGAACCGGTGACGGTGGACGTGCGCATCATCGCCAGCACGCGGCGCAATCTTGCCGAGATGGTGGCGGCCGGCAAATTCCGTGAAGACCTCTATTACCGCCTCAACGTGCTGCCGCTGACGGTGCCGCCGCTGCGCGAACGGCGCGGCGACATCGACGAACTGGTCGATCACTTCCTCACCTACTTCGAAACCCGCGAAGGACTGCCGCGACGTGCCTTGGCCAGCGCGGTGCGCCATCGTCTGCAGGATTACGACTGGCCGGGCAACGTGCGCGAGCTGAAGAACTTCATCCAGCGTCTGCTGATCCTGGGCGGTACCGGCCAGGTGGAGGTGTCGGAGGTGAACGCCATGCTCGGCCTCACGCCGGAAGTCAGCGCCGAGCCCTTGCTGCCCGGCTTCGACATGCCGCTGCGCGAAGCGCGCGAGCAATTCGAAAAGGCCTACCTCGAATACCAGCTGCGCGCCTTCAACGGCAGCGTGAGCCGCGTATCGGAGCGGGTCGGTATCGAACGCACCCATCTTTATCGCAAGCTGCGCAGCCTCGGCATCGATCCGAAGCGCATCAAGGACGAAGGGCGGGAATGAGCGCGGCGCATGCGCCCCACGCGGCGTGAAGCCCATCGTCGCAAGGCTGGAAGCGCTGCTCGTCAGCCAGGGCGAAACCGCCCTGTTGCGCTTCAGTCTCGGCAATGCCTGTCTCGAAGACGACCCGGCCCAGGCTACTGAACACCTGCAGCGCGCGGTCGCGCTCGACCCCGACTACTCGGCGGCGTGGAAGCTGCTCGGCAAGGCGCTGGCCATGGGCGGCGATCCGGCGGCGGCGCAGCGCGCCTATGAACAGGGCATCGTGGTCGCCGAACGGCGCGGCGACATCCAAGCCGCCAAGGAGATGCGGGTGTTCCTCAAACGACTGACACGCGAGTGAGCGCGCTCACGCCCCGTTCAAGGTGAGCGCACCGCTCAGCTCGCCGACATTCGCCATGCCGTGGCGATCGAGATAGTCCAGCAAACCCGCGTTGATGGATTTCAACAGCAGGGGATCGTAGAAGAGCCCGGTGCCGACGCCCACCGCGGTGGCGCCGGCCAGCAGAAACTCGATGGCATCGGCCGCGCACGTCACGCCGCCCTGGCCGATGATGGGGATGCCCAGGGGCCGCGCCACCTGCGCCACCTGGAAGGTCTTGAACACCGCGATGGGCTTGATGGCCGGTCCCGATACACCGCCCTGGTTGTTGCCGATCACCGGTCGCCGCGCCTCGATGTCGATGGCCATGCCCATCAGGGTGTTGATCACGGCAAAACCATTCGTGCCGGCCTCGATGCAACGCCGCGCGTTGTTGGCGATGTCGGTCTGGTTGGGTGAGAGCTTGGTGATGAGCGGCTTGCTGGTCGCGCGCCGACAGGCCGCCACCACCCGCGCGGACATGTCCGGATCGTTGCCGAAAGTCACGCCGCCTTCCTTGACGTTGGGGCAGGAGATGTTGATCTCGATGGCGTCGATGGGCGAATCGTCGAAGATACGCGTGACTTCTTCGTATTCCTCGACGGTCGAGCCGGACACGTTGGCAATGAAGCGCGTTTCCGTGAAATCGAGCTTCGGCAGGATGTCATCGACCACCACGCGCGCGCCGGGATTCTGCAGGCCGATGGCGTTCAACATGCCGCCGGGCGTCTCGTAGACGCGGTGCGCCGGGTTGCCGAGGCGCGGCGCGAGGGTCGTGCCTTTCAGGCAGATGGCGCCGGCGTCGGCGTTGGAAAAGCCTTCGACCCGCGTGTACTCTTCGCCGAAGCCGACGCAGCCCGACAGCAGTACCAGCGGCGTGCGCAGGCGCAGACCGCACAAATCGACAGCCAGTCGCGCCTCATCGGCCATGATTTTCGTCCCGCCCGCGAGCCGCGCCTGACCATTGCACCGTGTTCAACATCATTCTTTACGAGCCGGAGATTCCGCCGAATAGCGGCAACATTATACGGCTGTGTGCCAACAGCGGCGCGCGTCTGCATTTCATCGAACCGCTGGGTTTCACGCTCGACGACCGCCAGCTGCGGCGCGCGGGACTGGACTACCACGAGTTCGCCGACATCCGCCAATACGCATCGCTGGACGCGTGCCTGGCGAGCCTCGGCGAAGTGAGCCTGTACGCGTTCACCACCAAGGCCGCCACCTCGCTGTCCGCTATTCGATTCGCGCGCGACAGCGCCCTGCTGTTCGGGCCGGAATCACGTGGCCTGCCCGACATCGTGCTGGCCGATGTGCCGGCCTCGAGGCGCGTGCGTATTCCGATGGTGGCGGGCAGCCGCAGCCTGAATCTCTCCAACGCGGTGTCAATCGCCCTGTTCGAAGCCTGGCGGCAGCATGGCTACGCCGGCAGTACGCCGACCGGCGGCTAGGCGGGGAGAAACCTGGCGCGCCGCGACGCGCGGCGCGTGACTTCAGAAGCCTGCGATCACTCGCAGTCGAGCAATGCCGGCGAGCTGATCAGCGGCGGATTGACCGAGCTGTCATAGCTCACGGTGCAGGCGCCGGGATGGGCGATGTCGGCCGGCGCGAAACCGTTGCCGCTCAGCACGTAGCCGTGGCCGACCGGATCCTGCGACAAGGCGGCGCGCAATGCCGAGTGGTCGGCGGGGTAGCCCTCGGCATTGACCTTGACCTCACGGCCCTCGAGCATCACGGAGGTGCCCTGGGCGCCGGTCGCCACCCATACCGCGTGCACGAGCGCGGTTGAATTGCGCATGGCGCCGGTCAATTCGTCCAGTGCCGCCTGGCGGGATTCACGCTCGACGTTGGCAAAGCCCGGCAGGGCGAATGCCGACAAGGTGCCGAGAATGACGATCACCGAGATGGTGTCGCTCAAGGAAAAGCGGTTGCGCAGTTTCTCCAAGGTCCAGCCTCCAGTTCTGACGGGGACAGCCAAGGCGGGCTGTCCTTGACGCTAGCGGCGCGCGTCCCGGGAACTTTAGGCGGTCAGGGTTGCGGAAGATTCAACGACTCTCGGTGGTCGGGTCGCGCGCCATGAGGTCGCGCACCGCGTCGCGCGGCGTGGTGGCGCCGGCCAGCACGCGCGCCACCTCGGCGGCGATGGGCATGTCGATGTGCTGGCGCTTGGCCATGGCGGCGATGGCCTGGGCGGTCGTCACGCCTTCCACCAGCGCGCCAACGCTGTCCTGCGCGGCCGCCACCGACCCGGTCTCGGCCAACGCCATGCCGAAGCGGCGATTGCGCGACTGGTTGTCGGTGCAGGTCAGCACCAGGTCGCCCATGCCGGACAGGCCCATGAAGGTTTCCATGCGCCCGCCGCGCGCGATGCCGAAGCGCGCGATTTCGGCCAGGCCACGCGTGATCAGCGCGGCGCGGGTGTTGGCGCCGAGACCCAGGCCATCGGCAATGCCGGCGGCGATGGCAATGACGTTCTTGAGCGCGCCGCCGATCTCCACGCCGACCACGTCATCGGTGTAATAGGGGCGGAAGGCCGGCCCGTGCATGGCGTTGACGAGTTGCGCGCCGAGCGCCGCGTGGCTCGCGCCGATGGTGATGGCGGCCGGTGCGCCGCGCATGATCTCGATCGCGAAGTTGGGGCCCGAGACCTGGGCGAAGGGCAGCCCGGCGCCGAGCACGTCGGCGACTATCTCGTGCGCCATCATGCCGGTGTCGAGTTCGAAGCCCTTGCTGGCGCAGGCCACGGCCGGCAGGGCCGGCAGCGCCGCCTTGACGTCCCGCAATGCCGAACGCATCACCTGGTAGGGCACCACCAGCATCGCGAACGCCGGCGTCGGCAGCCCGTCGAGGCTGGCCTGCGGGGTGATGCGGGCATCGAGTTCGACATCGCTCGCGAAGCGCGGATGGTGACGCGTCGCCGCCAGGGCGGCGATGGTCGCGGCATCCTTGTCGTAGAGCAGCACCTCGCGGCCGGCCCGCGCGCAGACGCTGGCGAGCGCGGTGCCCCAGGCCCCCGCGCCCACCACCAGCACCGGCGCGTGCTGCATGCCCGCCGCCCGCGCCTAGTGCGCGGCGCCTTGCGGACTGTTGTTGCCGGCCATGCGCCGTTGCAGTTCCTGCGCGTACAGGATCTCGAAATTGACCGGCGCCAGCAGCAGCTGCGGGAAGCCGCCCTTGGTCACGAGATCGCAGATCGCTTCGCGTGCGAAGGGGAACAGGGTGTTCGGGCAGGCGGTCGCGAGAATCGCGCCCAGGTGCTCTTCGGGAAAGCCGCGGATGGTGAAGATGCCCGCCTGCTGCACTTCGACCAGGTACACCGTGCGCTCTTCCTGGCGCACCTTGACCGTCACCGTCAGCACCACCTCGTGGTTCTCGGCATCCAGTGCGGTGGTGCGATTGGCGAAATGCACATCGGCCGTGGGGTTCAGTTCGCCGGTGAAGACCGCCGGCGAGTTGGGCGCCTCGAACGAGACGTCCTTCACATATATCTTCTGGATCGCGAGCTGGCCGGTGATTGCCTGTTGGCCTGCCGCCTGCGCGTTATTGTCGTCCGCCATGACTGTCGGGCTCCCGTGCGTGAATAGGAATGAGGAAATGGATGTCCGGGCGGCCGGCGATTAGCCGACCGCGATCGGCAGGTTCTCGGCGCGCCACGCGCCTATGCCGCCTTTCAGCGCATGCACCTGGGCAAAGCCCTGCAGCTTGAGTTCGCGCGCCGCCTGGCCAGCGAGGTTACCGCTCATGCAGCACACGATGATCGGCTTGTCGCCGAGCTTCTTGAGCTTCTCGCCGACCTTGGGCAGGTCGGCCAGTGGAAAGTGCACCGCGTCGATGATGTGACCGGCGGCGAAATCCTCGGCGCTGCGGATGTCGACCACCACCGCGCCTTCGCGATTGATCAGGGACACCGCCTCCTGGGCCGGGATGCCGCCAACGGAGGTGATGGTGTTGGCCACCAGGAGTCCGAGCAGCACTGAAAATGCTGTGACCAGCATCCAGTGGTTCAAGGCGAATTCGCTCAAATGTTGCATGGTGATGAAGACGGATGCGGGTGAGGGCCGAGGGTAAAACCGTGTGTCGCGCGACGGTCGGCGCGTGGCCGTATGATACACTCAAACCCTGCTTCCGGAATCGACAAACCCGTTCAATAACAACGCCCGAAACAGCACGATGCCGTACGCCAAACACCCTGTCATGTTGATCGTCCTCGACGGTTGGGGCCACAGCGAGGACCCGCAGTACAACGCCATCCACAGCGCGCGCACGCCGGTCTGGGATGAACTGTGGTCGCGCTGCCCGCACGGCCTCATCCGCTGTTCCGGCACCGATGTTGGCCTGCCGGATCAGCAGATGGGCAATTCCGAAGTCGGGCACATGCACATCGGCGCCGGGCGTTTGATCGACCAGGACTTCTCGCGCATCGGCAAGGCCATCGCCAGCGGCGAATTCGCGCGCAACCCGGTACTGGCCGGCGCCTGCGCCAAGGCTGCCCGCACCGATCGCGCCGTGCATATCATGGGGCTCGCCTCGCCGGGCGGCGTGCACAGTCACGAAGACCACATGCTCGCGCTGATGGATCTCGCCCACGCCCAGGGCGTGAAGCGCGTCTACGTGCACGCCTTTCTCGATGGTCGCGACACCCCGCCGCAGAGCGCGGCCGCCACCCTCGCGCGTCTCGATGAGCATGCCCGCGCGCTCGGCAACGCGCGCGTGGCGTCCATCATCGGCCGCTACTTCGCCATGGACCGCAACAACAAGTGGGAGCGTGTCGCGCCAGCCTACGAACTGCTGGTCAATGGTCGCGCCGCGCACAGCGCGGCCGATGCCGCCAGCGCTTTGCAGGCCGCCTACGCACGCAACGAGACGGACGAATTCGTCGCCGCCACCGTGATCGAGTCGGCCGCCGCGCCCCATCACGAAATCGCCGATGGCGACGTGGTGATTTTCGCCAACTTCCGCGCCGATCGCGCCCGCCAGTTGACCAGCGCCATGACCAGCGCGAACTTCGACAACTTCCCGCGCTCGCGCGTGCCCGCCCTCGGCGAGTTCGTGTGCATGACCAACTACAGCGAAGCGTTCGAATTGCCGGTGGCCTTCGACGCCAGCGACCTGGTCAACACCTTCGGCGCGGTGCTGGAGCAGCACGGCCTGCGCCAGCTGCGCATCGCCGAAACCGAGAAATACGCCCACGTCACGTTCTTCTTCAACGGCGGCGAAGAGAAGGTATTCGAGGGCGAAGACCGCATCCTGGTGCCGTCGCCCAATGTCGCGACCTACGATCTCGACCCCGCCATGAGCGCCGCCGAAGTGACGGACAAGCTGGTCGAAGCGCTGCACAGCGAAACCTACGACGCCATCATCTGCAATTTCGCCAATGCCGACATGGTCGGGCATACCGGCAACTTCGAAGCCACCGTGCAATGTATAGAAGTGCTGGACGCGTGCCTGGGGCGCGTGCTGGCCGCCGCTCGCGCCCACGGCGTGGACGTGCTCATCACCGCCGACCACGGCAATGCCGAGAAGATGCGCGAGCATGATCACGGCACGCTGAGTCCGCATACCGCGCACACCAGCAACGTGGTGCCGCTGGTCTACGTCGGACGCGCCGCCGAAATGGCCGACGACGGCAGCCTCGCCGACGTCGCGCCGACCATGCTGGCGCTGATGGGCATCGACATTCCGCGCGAAATGACCGGCCATGCGCTGGTGGCGCTTAAAGCGGGCGCACAGAACGCTGCTTGAAGTCCTCGTGTACCGCGCGTCGTTCGACGCGCGGCGCGGCGCTCTATCCCCTCAGCCGCGCTGCCGGTATGCTGCAAAGTCGCCGTGGCGGGCCGGAACTCGGCCCACGCCTGGCTCTCATACCGACGAACGAACCATGAGTGACCACCCTCCATGTTGAAGTCCATCGCGCGCCGCGCCTTCCTTCCGCTGGCGTTCACCGCCTTCGTCAGTCTGGGCGCAGTCGCGGATGACGGTGGCAAGAGCGCGCCCGCCGCGCCCGACGCGACACCGGGCGTCGCGCCCGAGCAAAGCGAAGACAGCAACACCGGCAAAGCGACGGCAACCGCGGTCGAGCCGATCCCGGTGGACGACATCCGCGTGCTGGTGGAGGTGCTGCACAAGATCAAGAGCGACTACGTCGAAGCCATCGACGACAAGACCCTCATCGAGAACGCCATGCGCGGCATGCTGTCCGGTCTCGATCCGCATTCGGCCTATCTCGATGCCGACGACTACACGGACCTGCAGGAAGGCACCTCCGGCGAATTCGGCGGTCTCGGCATCGAGGTCGGCATGGAGGAAGGCTTCGTCAAGGTCATCTCGCCGATCGACGACACGCCGGCGCAGCAGGCCGGCGTGCAGGCCGGCGACACTATCATCAAGCTCGACGACACGCTCGTGAAGGGCATGTCGATCAACGATGCGGTGAAGAAGATGCGCGGCAAGCCGGGCAGCGACATCACGCTCACCATCCTGCGCGAAGGCGAACAGAAGCCGCTGACCTTCAAGCTGACGCGGGCGCTTATCAAGGTGGCGAGCGTGCGCAGCCGCCTGCTCGAACCCGGCTATGGCTACATCCGCGTGTCGCAGTTCCAGGCCGCCACCGGCGAAGATGTCATCAAGCAGCTCGGCGAGTTGAAAGCCAAGTCGGGCGACAAGCTCAACGGTCTCATTCTCGATCTGCGCAACAACCCCGGCGGCATCCTGGGCGCGGCGGTGTCGATTTCCGACGCCTTCCTCGAGTCCGGCAAGATCGTCTACACCGATGGCCGCGTGGCGGATTCCAAGCTCGAGTTCTCGGCCAAGCCGCCGGATATGCTGAACGGCGCGCCGTTGATCGTGCTGATCAACGAAGGTTCGGCCTCGGCCTCGGAAATCGTCGCCGGCGCGCTGCAGGATCGCGGCCGCGCGCTGATCATGGGGCGCCGCAGCTTCGGCAAGGGCTCTGTGCAAACCATTCTGCCGATGAACAATCGCTCGGCCCTGAAGCTCACCACCGCGCGTTACTTCACGCCCAACGGCCGCTCCATCCAGGCCGAGGGCATCAAGCCCGACATCGTCATCGACAAGGTCAAGGTCTCGTCGATCAAGAGCGCCGGCGCCGACACCATCAAGGAAGCCGATCTCAGCCGCCATCTCGCCAATCCCGTCACCGACAAGGGCAAGGCCGCGCCGGCCGAAGCGGCCAACGGCGGCAAGCAAAGCAATGGCGACAAGGACGACGACGCCGACAAGGGGCCGTTGGCCGAGCGCGACTACGAACTCTACGAGGCATTCAACATGCTGAAGGGCATGGTGATGTTGAACAGCAAGCGCAACGTCGCCGCGCCTTGAAAGTTGCTTGCAGGTGCGAAGTCATGCGCACCTGCGTTTCGACAGTGTGCGAATGAATTCGCACCTACAGGGCAATCGCGAGACCTAGGCTCAGCGGCCTTTCCGCGGGCCGCGCTTCACGGCGACGAACGCGGCTATCGCGCCCAGCGCGCCGATCAGCCACACACCGAGCGGCAAGGGGCCGACCGGCGTCGTGGCCGAACCCTTCACCGACAACAGGATGGCCGCGCACACCACGCAGCCCACGCCCACCAGCGCCAGCGTGATGCGACGCTGCAGGCGCTGGATCTCGAGGCGGATCTCGTCGAGCTTGGGGTCGGTGGTCTGCACCTTGAGCCGCCCGCTCTTCAACTGGTCCAGCACTTCCACCGTCAGCATCGGCAGCTCCGGCAGGCGGTCCACCCAGTGCGGCACGCTGGCCTTGAAGGCGCCGAACAGGCGTCGCACACCGACCCGCTCCATCATGAACTTTTCGAGTGACGGCCGCGCCGCGCGCCACAGGTCGAGTTCCGGATACAGCTGGCGGCCGATGCCTTCGACATTGACCATGGTTTTCTGCAACAGCAAGAGCTGCGGCAGGATTTCCATCTCGAAGCGCTGCGCGGTCTGGAACAGGCGCAGCAACAGGTTGCCGACCGAAATATCCTTCATCGGCCGGTCGAAGATCGGCTCGCACACCGCGCGGATCGCGAATTCGAATTCATCCACGCGCGTGTCGCGCGGCACCCAGCCGGATTCGACGTGCAGTTCCGCCACGCGCCGGTAATTGCGGTCGAGAAAGGCCGAGAAGTTCTCGGCCAGGTAACGCTGATCGAATTCGCTCAGGGAACCCATGATGCCGAAGTCGACCGGCGCGTAACGTGGCCCTTCACCGTGCTCGCCCGGCAGGATGAACAGGTTGCCGGGATGCACGTCGGCGTGAAAGAAGTGATCGCGAAACACCTGGGTGAAGAAGATCTCAACGCCGCGCTCGGCCAGCATCTTCAGATCGACGCCGGCGCGTCGCAGGCCGTCGACATCGCCGATGTGCAGCCCCGACACGCGCTCCATCACCAGCACGTTCTCGCGCGTGTGATCCCAGTAGACCTCCGGCACATACATGCTTTCGGAGCCGGCGAAGTTGCGCTTCAGCTGCGAACAGTTGGCCGCTTCGCGCATCATGTCGAGTTCGTCGAGCAGGGTCTTTTCGAACTCCGCCACCACCACCCTCGGCTTCAACAGCCGGCCGCGCGACCACAGTCGCTCGGCGGCGTCGGCCAGGAGGTACATGAGCTTGATGTCCTTGGCGATGGTGCTGCGCAGATTCGGCCGCACCACTTTCACGATCACTTCGCGGCCGTCGAGCAGTCGCGCGCAATGCACCTGCGCGATCGAGGCCGAAGCCAGCGGCGTTTCATCGAAGGTCGCGAACACGCGGTCGAGCTTGTGACCGTAGGCGCGCTCGACGATGGCACGCGCCTGGTTGCCGGGGAACGGCGGCACGTGGTCCTGCAGCTTGGCCAGCTCGTTGGCGAACTCGTCGTTCAACAGGTCGCGACGCGTCGACAGGATCTGGCCGAATTTCACGAACAGGGGCCCGAGATCCTCGAGCACCGCACGCAGGCGCTGCGCGCGCGGCAGGTAGTGGCGACGCCCCCAGTTCCACGGCAGGAGATAGAGAATGAAACCGAAGGGCGCGAACATCGGCATCGAGAAAATGATTTCGTCGAAGCCGTGCTTGATCAGCACGCGCTGGATGGCGATGACGCGCAGAAACTGCGGAACGAGGATCATGAACTCGGTCCGCGCTCGCCCAGCCGCTTGATGCGCGCCTCGAGACGATCGACGTCATCGGCGAGCGTGAACACCGCGCGCCCGAACTGCTCGAGATCCTGGCGGCTCACCACCATGCGGCTCTCGTGCTTGAGGAAATCCGCGGAGTCGCGCTCGAGCTTGGCCAAGGCCTGTCTGCCGAACGCGAACACCGCGCGCGCCGCGCGACCGACCTGGTGCGCCGGCACGTCGCCGATGGAGCGCGACAACAATTCTTCCCAGTCGATGCTGAGTTCGGCCAGCAAGGCCTGCACCTGTTGCGCGACGGCGAGGTCGCCCGCGATCTCGATACGCCCCGCGCCCAGCGAATCACCGCGGCGGCTGGCGCGCGCATAGGCCAGGAAATCCGCCACGCGGCCGCTGACCTTGACCGCCACCGCGCCGTCGTGGCGACGCTTGAGCTTGACGCCGTTGGCGCCCGGCAGCGCGTAAGCGCTGCGCGCGCTGTCACGCAAGGCCAGTTCGATCACGCAGCCCTCGAGCGCCGCGAGGCGCGCGGCGGTGTCGGGATTGCTGTTGAGCAGCCGCGACAAGGCCAACGACAGTGCGTCCTCGATACGCGACAGCAAGGGGTCGACGTAATCCTTGGCGTCGCGTGCCTGGCCGCTCATGTCAAAACTTCCAGCCGACGTGCACGGCGACGATGCCCGCCAGCAGGTTGTAGTAACGCACGTCCTCGAAGCCGGCGCGCTCCATCATGAATTTCAGCGCCTCCTGGTCGGGATGCACGCGTATCGATTCGGCGAGATAGCGGTAGCTGTCGCCGTCGCCCGCCACCCACTGGCCGAGACGCGGCAAGGCCTGGAAGGAATAAAAGTCGTAGGCACGTGACAAGAGCGGCGTCTTGACCGTGGAAAATTCCAGCACCGCCACGCGGCCGCCCGGGCGCAGCACGCGCGCGATCTCGGCGAGGGCCAGGTCCTTGTGCGTGACATTGCGCAGGCCGAAACCCATGGTCACGCGGTCGATGCTGTTACTCGCGAACGGCAAGGCCTCGGCATTGCCCTGCACGTATTCGAGGCCCTCGACCAGGCCGGCGTCGAGCGCGCGGTCGCGGCCGCGCCACAGCATCTGGGCGTTGATGTCGCTGACCAGCACGCGGTTCTGGCCGGGAAAACGCTTGACCAGCAGGCGCGCGATGTCGCCGGTGCCACCGGCCAGGTCCAGCACCACGTGGCCGGGCCTGAGCTTCAACAGGTCGACCGCGAAGCGCTTCCACAGGCGGTGCAGACCGGCCGACATCAGGTCGTTCATGAGGTCGTAACGCGGACTCACCGCGTCGAACACGCGCTTGACGCGCGCGGTCTTGGCCGCGACCGGCACGCGCTCGAAGCCGAACTGGGTCTCGTCCTGGTGGTTATCGGACGGCGGTGTGTCGGCCACCTTCAGCCGCCCTCGCCCTTGCGTTCGATGCCGGCCGCCGCCAGCGCGGCGAGGTACTTGCGCCAATACTCGGCGTGGCGCGCACCGAGTTCGTAGAGGTAATCCCAGGTGTACAGGCCCGTATCGTGGCCGTCGTCGAACACCAGCTTGACGGCGTAATTGCCGACCGCCTCGATGTCGCGGATGTTGACCTGCTCCTTGCCGGTCTGCAGCACCGCCTGCTCGGGGCTGTGGCCGCGCACCTCGGCCGACGGCGAATGCACGCGCAGGTACTCGCAGGTCAATTCGAAGCGCCGGCCGTCGTCGAAGCTTACCTCCAGCTTGCGCGACTGCTGGTGGAGCTTGATGTCGACGGGGAAGTGGCTGGCCATGTCAGAGGATGTACTTGGCGAGGTTGTCGTCCGCCACCAGGCGTCCGATGTGACGGTTGACGTAGTCGGCATCGATCACGAGCGCCTGGCCGTCGAGGCCAGGCGCGGTGAAGGACACCGCCTCCAGCAGCTTCTCCATGACGGTGTACAGGCGCCGCGCGCCGATGTTCTCGCTGCGCTCGTTGATGGCGCAGGCGATCTCGGCAAGGCGCGCCACGCCATCGGCGGTGAAATCGAGCGCGACGTTTTCGGTCGCGAGCAGGGCCTTGTACTGGCGCGTCAAGGAGGCGTCGGGCTCGGTCAGGATGCGCACGAAATCCTCGACGGTGAGCGGCGCGAGTTCGACACGGTTGGGCAGCCGGCCCTGCAGTTCGGGAATGAGATCGGACGGCTTGGCGAAATGAAAAGCGCCGCTCGCGATGAACAGTACGTGATCGGTCTTGACCATGCCGTGCTTGGTGCTGATTGAGCAGCCCTCGACCAACGGCAGCAGGTCGCGCTGCACGCCTTCGCGCGAGACGTCGGGCCCGTGGCTGTCGGAACGTCGCGCGACCTTGTCGATTTCATCCAGGAACACGATGCCGTTCTGCTCGAGGTTGTCGAGCGCGCGGGCACGGATGTCCTCTTCGTTGATGAGCTTGGCGGCCTCTTCCTCGACCAACAGCTTGCGCGCGTTCGCGATCTGCACGCGGCGGCTGCGCTTGCGGCCTTGTCCCAGGTTCTGGAACATGCCACGCAGCTGGTTGGTCATTTCCTCCATGCCGGGCGGCGCCATGATCTCGACGCCGCTGACGGCGGCGTTCACCTCGATCTCGATTTCCTTGTCTTCGAGCTTGCCCTCGCGCAGCATCTTGCGAAAGCGCTGACGGGTGGCCGATTGGTCTTCCGGCGCGCTCTCGCCGAAGGTGCGCGGGCCCGGCAGCAGCACGTCGAGTATGCGTTCCTCGGCGGCGTCCTCGGCCTGGCCGCGGAATTGCGCCATGGCGCTTTCGCGTTCCATGTTGACGGCGATGTCGGCGAGGTCGCGAATGATCGAATCGACGTCGCGCCCGACGTAACCGACCTCGGTGAACTTGGTCGCTTCAATCTTGATGAAAGGCGCACCGGCGAGGCGCGCCAGGCGCCGCGCAATCTCGGTCTTGCCGACCCCGGTAGGCCCGATCATGAGAATGTTCTTGGGCGTGATCTCGTTGCGCAGCACGGGTTCGACCTGCGCGCGCCGCCAGCGATTGCGCAGCGCGATGGCCACCGCGCGCTTGGCGTCGGCCTGGCCGACGATGTGCTTGTCGAGCTGCTCGACGATTTCCTGCGGAGTGAGATTGCTCATGCCCATGGTGTCGAGCTCAACCGGTCAAGGCTTCGATGGTGATATGGCCATTGGTGTAGACGCAGATCTCGCCGGCGATGGCGAGGCCGCGACGCACGATGGTCTCGGGATCGAGGGTGGTTTCGGCCAGCAGCGCACGCGCCGCGGCACGCGCGAAATTGCCGCCGGAGCCTATCGCGATGATGTCGTGCTCGGGTTCGATGACATCGCCGGTGCCGGTGATGATCAGCGAATGATCACGATTGGCCACCGCCAGCATCGCTTCGAGTCGCCGCAGCATGCGATCGGTGCGCCAGTCCTTGGCCAATTCCACCGCCGCGCGCAACAGGTTGCCGCGATGTTCCTCGAGCTTGCCTTCGAAGCGTTCGAACAGCGTGAAGGCATCGGCGGTGCCGCCGGCAAAGCCGGCGATGACCTGGTCCTGGTAGAGGCGGCGCACCTTGCGCGCATTGCCTTTCAGGATGGTGTCACCCATCGACACCTGGCCGTCACCACCGATGACGACATCACGTCCGCGGCGGACAGACAGAATGGTAGTACCGTGCAACACGACAGAAGATTGATTCGACATGGGCCTCGGATTGTACACGATGGCCCGCGCCCGCCGGCTATCCGGAGCGCTTGCGGGCGCGCGGATGGGCCTCGTCGTAGACCTTGGCCAGGCGCTGAAAATCGAGGTGGGTGTAGATCTGGGTGGTGGAAATGTTGGCGTGGCCGAGCAGCTCCTGCACCGCGCGCAGATCGCCCGACGACTCCAAAAGGTGGGACGCAAACGAATGGCGCAGCATGTGCGGATACAACTTGATGTCGATGCCATGGGCGAGACACCAGTGCGCGAGCCGGTTCTGCACGCCGCGCGTGGTCAGGCGCTGGCCACGATGGTTGACGAATAGCGCCGGCTCGTCGCCGCGCAGCAGTGTCGCGCGGGCCGCGAGCCAGGCCGTGAGCCGCTCGCGGGCGTGCCGGCCGACCGGCACCACGCGCTGCTTGCGGCCCTTGCCCAGCACGCGCGCCTCGTGGTTGCGCAGATCCAGATCGGCCAGGTTGAGCCCCACCAGTTCCGATACGCGCAGACCACAGGAATACAGCGTCTCCCACATCGCCTGGTCGCGCAGCGCCAGCACGCTGTCGGTGTCCTGCTCCAGCACGCGGGTGACCTGGTCGACGTCGAGCGCGCGCGGCAAACGGCGCGGCGACTTCGGCGCGCGCAGGCCCTGGGCCGGATTGACCGTCACCTCGCCGCGCGCGGCGAGATGCCGGAACCAGGCGCGCAGGGCAGACAATGCGCGCGCCAGCGAGGTGCCGCCGGCGCCGGCGCGATGGCGCGCGGCGATGTAGGCGCGCAGGCAGTGGATGTCGATTTCGCCCCAGTCGGCGATGGCCTGGCTGTCGGCCCAGGCCAGGAACTGTTCGAGGTCGCGCCGGTAGGCGGCCAGCGTATGGGGCGAGCGCCCGGCCAGCGTGCGCAGGAAATCGGCGAGCGCGGCGCGGCGTGCGGCCGCCGCCGCCTCGTTCAGACCTGGGTCTTGCGTTTCACCCACGGTGCGATGAGCAGCGTCGTGACTTCGCGCAGGTAGTCGAGCAGTTCGGTGCCCATGTCGGCCGAGTAACGGCGGGCGTCATGGCTGGCGCACACGATGACGCCGTCCCAGCCCTGTCCGAGCAGCGGCATGACCACCGCCGAGCCTTTGAAGCTGGCATCGAAGGCCTCGCGCTGGTCGTCTTCCAGCACGCCGCAGGCCGAGCAGCGCGAGCCCAGCACCGGCGCGAACGCGCTGCGCGCCGCTGCGTCGGCGCCGACGAAGGGCGCGAGATGCTCGGACGCCGCCGAATCGGCAAAGATCAGGCATTCCACGCGCTCGGCGCCAAAATCGGCAATCAGTCCGCGTTCCAGGCACGCGAAGATCGCCTGCGGCCCGACCGCGTTCATGAGGCTCAGCACCAGGGTGTGAATCTTGCGCGTCAGCTGCTCGTTGTGCCGCGCATGGCGGATGAGCTCGTCGAGCTGCTTCTTCTGGCGGGCATTCTCCTCGCGCAGTACCCCGACCTGGCGTTCGACCAGGGACACCGTCGCACCCGTTTCGTGGGGAATCGCGAGTTCGCGCAGCAGCTCGGGATGCTGCGCCAGGAAGCCCGGATGGCGCCGCAGGTAGTCGGCGACGTCGTCGGCGTCAACGGGCGCCGACGACGGCGTTTCCGGCTGGCTGGGCGAGGTCATATTTCCATGCTTCCTTCAAATACGAATGTGGCGGGGCCGGTCATCCACAGCGAATGCTCGCGCTGACCGTCCCAGGCGATGGTGAGCTCGCCGCCGGCCAAGGACACGCGCACCGTGGCGTCGAGGCGGCGCCATCTTCGGCCGACCGCCACCGCCGCGCAAGCACCGGTGCCACAGGCCAGGGTCTCGCCGGCGCCGCGTTCGAACACCCGCAGGCGGATGTGATCGGGGCCCATGACCTGCATGAAGCCGACGTTGACGCGACGCGGGAACAGGACGTGGTCCTGCAGCAGCGCGCCGAGCGCGGCGACCGGCGCGTCATCGCTGGACGCCACTTCGAACACCGCGTGGGGATTGCCCATCGATACCGCGCCGAATTCCAGTGCCTGGCCGTCGAAGATCAAGCCGTAGCGCTCGGCCTCGGCGTCCACCGCGAGCGGAATGTCGGCCGGCGCGAAGCGCGGCGCGCCCATGTCGACCCGCACCTGGCCATCGGCCAGGAGCGCCAGTTCGAACACCTCGCGGCCGATCTCGACCAGCACCTTGCCGGCCGCCGCTTCACCGCGCCGCTCGAGGTAGCGCGCCACGCAGCGCACGCCGTTACCGCAATGTTCGGCGCTCGAACCATCGGCGTTGTAGACACGGTAGCGCACCGCGGCGTCCGCCGAATCGGGGTTCTCGAGCGACAGCAGCTGGTCGCAGCCGATGCCGAAGCGACGATCGGCGAGCTGCGCAATCTGCGCCGGGCCGAGATTGAATTGACGCTCGCGTTGATCGAGCAGCACGAAATCGTTGCCGAGCCCGTGCATTTTGACGAAGGGGATCTTCACGTTCTTGTCTCGCCGACGGCGCCGTGCCGTGCGCGCTCAGTATAGCGCCTCGACCCGGTAACCCTGTCGTTCGAGCAGCTGCAACACGCCGCGCGGCCCGGGCAGATGCAAGGCGCCGACGGCGATGAAGGCATGACCGGCCGCGAGCAGCGGCGCCATGCGCTCGGCCATGCGCGCGTTACGCTCGTAGAGCAGCTTGTCCATGAAGGCCTGCTTGCCGGCGCTGTCATAGCGCTCCGCTTGTTCGACCAGCGCCGCCAGGTCGCGCGCCACGTAGGCCTCGACCATCTCGTCGAGCTCGCGCTGGAAAGTCTCGTAGTGACAGGTCACTTCACGCAGCATGTCGACCTGGTCGGCCTCCGGCACGTTTTCGAACACCGCGAGCTGTTCGTCGACGCTTTCCAGCCCCACCACCTGCTTGCCGGCGCCTTGCGCCGCGGCCATCAGCTCGAGATCCAGCGGCTGGGCGCCGCCGCCGGCCGGCATGCTGAGCGTGGTGAAGGCGGCCCACGGTTTCATGGTCTGGGCGAGGGTCGGCGGCACGCCGTAGTCACCGAGATGCCGCGCGACGCTCGCAAACAACGGCGCGCCCACCACCTCGGACAACTGGCGACCGTCGCCATAGAACATCGCGACACCGAGCTTGTGCATGGCCGGCGCGTCGAGCACCACTTCCAGCGCGAACACACGGGCGGCGTCGAACTGCGGCGCGGCCACCTCGCGCATGTGCATCACGCGCGGTTCGGCGACGTGCATGGTGCCGAGCACGTAGCTGTCGCCCGCGGCGGCGCCACTGACCCGCCACAACAGGCCCTGGCCATGCACGATGGCGGCACGCTCGACGGGCGCCGCGCGCGCGAGCGGCGCGCATGCCAGCTCGTCGGCGGCGACCTCCGCCAGCCCTGCCCACAACAGCAGCGCGAGCGGCAGCAGGCGATCACGCCAGCACATTGTTGTCGCCGAGATCGAATTCCGGATCGGGATCGAGACTACGCACGCGCGCGACGGTCGCCTGCCAGTCGGCGTCGGTCTGCAACTCGGTGAGTGCCGGTGGCGCGCCACGACCATGCATGCGCATGAGGCGCACCTGGGTTTGCGGATAGGGCTCGACCGGCAGGCTGTCGATGACCTCGATGGCGCCCGCGCGGTGGTTGCATATCAACAGCACGTCGCAGCCGGCGGCCAGCGCCTGGCGCGCGCGTTCGGCATAGCTCGCGCCGAGATCGGCGCCGGCCATGCTGAGGTCGTCGCTGAACACCGCGCCGGTGAAGCCCATGTCCTTGCGCAACACGTCCTTGATCCAGTACGACGAGTAGCCGGCCACCGCGCGGTCGACCTTGGGATAGAGCACGTGCGCGGTCATGATGCCTTCGATGCCGGCCGCCACCGCCGCGCGGAACGGCACGAGATCATGCTGTTCGAGATCGAAAAAATCGCGCTCGTCGACCGGTAGCTCGTGATGCGAATCGGCCGCCACGCAGCCGTGCCCCGGGAAATGCTTGCCGACCGCCGCCATGCCGACGCGATGCAGGGCCGCGATGTAGGTCCGCGCCAGCCTTGCCACCACCGGCGGCGAGGCGCTGAACGCGCGGTCGCCGATCACCGCGCTGCGCGGCGTGAACAGGTCCAGCACCGGCGCGAAACTGAAATCGACGCCGACCGCGCGCAATTCGCTGGCCATCAGCCACGCGCAATCGGCGGCGCGCGCCAGCGCGGCCTTGGCATCGCGTTCGTGCAGCTCGCCGAGGCGCGCGAGCGGCGGCAAGGCCGAGAACCCGTCGCGGAAGCGCTGCACGCGCCCGCCCTCCTGGTCGACCGCGATCACGAGCTTGGGCTCGCGCAGGGCGTGGATGGACTGGGTCAGCGCCTGCACCTGCGCCGGGTTCTCGTAATTGCGCGCGAACAGGATCACGCCGCCGACCAGCGGATGGCGCAGCAATTCGCGGTCGGCCGGCGTCAGCGACGTGCCGTCGATATCGATCATCAAGGGTCCGAGCATGGCTGTGGTCCGGCGCTGGGTGCGTTGGCAGGTTGGCGAGGGGGGCAAGTGTAACGCGACGCGCGGCGGCTAATGACGTTGCGGCGCGAGGCGGTCGCGCAATCCGTCGCCGAGCAGGTTGATGGCCACCACCAAGCTGGCGAGGGCCAGGCCCGGCGCGATCACCAGGTGCGGCGCGACCAGCACGTAGCGCGCACCGTCGCGAATCATGCTGCCCCACGAGGGCGTGGGCGGCTGCACGCCGAGGCCGAGAAACGACAGGCCGGCTTCGGCCACGATCACCGCGGCCGCGGCAAAGCTCGCTTCGACGATGAGCGGGCCGGCCACCAGCGGCAGCACATGGCGCAGCACGATGCGCAGCGGCGTGACGCCCAGCGCGTGGGCCACCTGCACATGATCACCTTGCTTGACGCTCAAGGTCTGGGCGCGCGCCAGGCGCGCGAAGCCCACCCAGCCGACCGCGCTCAGCGCAATCATCACGTTGGCGATGCCGGGCCCGAGCACGCCGGCCAGCGCAATGGCGAGCAGGATGCCGGGAAAAGCCAGGAACACGTCGGTCACGCGCAGCACCAGCGCGTCGACCAGGCCGCCCCACCACGCCGCCAACAGGCCGAGGGCGGTGCCGAGCAGCGCGGTGACCGCCACCACCACGCTCGCCACCTCCAGCGAGACCCGCGCGCCGGCGGCGAGACGCGCCAGCACCGAACGGCCGAGATCGTCGCGGCCCAGCAGCGCGTCGGCGCCGGGCGGCGCGAGTATGCCCGGCAGCGAGACGAGGTCCGCGGCCGGCGGCCACAGGCTGCACAGCACCGCCACCAGCAGCCAGCCGGTGGCGATGAGGCAGGCCAGGCGCAGCCCGATATTCATGATGCGCTGGCGATGCGCGGATCGAGGCGCGGGTAGGCGAAGTCGACCAGGGTGTTGAGCACGATGTAGGTCAGCGCAATCAGCAGCACCGCGCCCTGCACCACCGGGTAATCGCGGCGCGCGATGGCATCGACCAAGAGCTGGCCGAGGCCCGGCCAGTTGAACACCGTCTCGGTCACCACCGCGCCGCCCAGCAGCGCGCCGAGCTGCAAGGCCAGCACCGTCACCACCGGCAGCGCCGCGTTGCGACACACGTGCCCGAGCACCACCGCCCGTTCGCCGAGACCGCGTGCGCGCGCCGCCTGCACATGCGGCAGCCGCAGGGCGTCGAGCATGGCGGCGCGGGTCATGCGCGTCAGCACCGCCGCCAGGCCGCTGGCCAGGGTCACGGCGGGCAGCACCAGGCCGGCGCCGTGTTCGGCACCGCCGACCGGCAGCCAGCGCAGCTGCACGGCGAAGGCGATGATCAGCAGTGGCCCCAGCACGAAGCTCGGCAAGGACATGCCGAGTACCGCCACCACGCTGGCGACGCTGTCCCAGGCCCGGCCGACACGCAACGCGGCCAGCACGCCCAGCGGCACGCCGACCGCCACCGCCAGCAGCAGCGCGGCGACGGCCAGCAGCGCGGTGTAGACGAAATGCGCGCTCAGCAATTCCAGCACCGGCACGCCGCTGACCAGCGACACGCCGAGGTCGCCGTGCAGCACGCCGCGCACGAAGTGCCACCATTGTTCGAGCAAGGGCAGGTCGAGACCCAGGCGATTGCGCAGCGCGAGCCTGTCGGCGGCCGCCGCGTATTCGCCCAGCATCACGTCGACCGGATCGCCGGGCACGCAATGGAGCAGCAGGAAAACCATGGACGACACGCCGAGCGCGACGCCCGCCGCGCCCGCGAGTCGCGATACGAGGATGCGTAGCTCGAACATAGGCGCGCCTACTGTAGCGTCCGCGCGCGATGCTCGCGAGCCGTGGCGGCGTCGTGGCCACGCATCGCTCGTGTAGAATCCCGACCGTGGCACGCTTCGAATTCCATCAGGATCCCCCGCCGCCGGAAGGCATCGAAAGAGCCGAGCGCGTGCTCAACCTGGTGGTGCGCTGCTTCGGCCTGGTGCTGATGGTGGTGGGATTGATCGTGGCGCTCAGCGTGATCTTCAGCGCCTGGTCGCTGTACCGCTCGCCAACCCACATCGAAAGCTTCGCGCAGGCGGTCGAACAGGGTTCACATCTCGATTTGACCTTGGCGAACGCCACCCAGAAAGGCCAGTTGCAGCTGGACACCAGTGACCGCGCCGGCATCGTGCCGCTCGCGCGTGCCGCCGAGCCCACACCGAACGCGCCGCCCACCAGTTTTCGTTTCTCTTATTTCATGGCCTGGCTGCTGGCCATCCTGCTGCTGTTGCTGATCGGGCGCCTCGCCATCGCGGCGGTGCGCACCGGCGGCGAGCTCGCGCTCTACGACGTGCAGGTGAAAAAGCTGGCGCGGGCGCTGCTCGATGAGCGCACGCGCGCGCTGCGGAATGACCCTGGAATGCGTGCGAATTAATTCGCACCACCGGGGGAGCCGCCGCGGCATTGAGCCTCAAAGCCCGCCCCCGCATCGAACCGTGGTCGTCGACCTTGGGAGGCGACTCGGTGCCGGCCTGACGCACTTCGGGTGACCCGGGCATCACGCACGCAGCCGCATCCAGCACCGCGCGTGAATAGAGCTCACCGTAATAATTCTTGGTGCCGGTGCGCATGACCGGCACCAGGCCAATCTTGTAAGAGGCCTGCAACAGGCCCATGCCGTCCTTCAAGCCGTCACCCATCATGAGATCCATGCGGATGTTGGCGTTCAGCACCTGGTCGTAGGGCCCCCACAGGCGCGGCGCCGAGAACGGCCCGCCGCCCGCCAGCACGTCCAGGATCACCGCGCCGCGACCGGCGTGGTAACCGAGCGCGGCAAAGCCCTCGCCCTCGTAGTAGCTGAAGGTCTGCTCGCCGCAGGCGGTGGGCAGGGTGTAATCGTAGCGATCGATGAAGCTGTCGATGTATTCGCTCGGCATCTGGATGCCGCGTGTGCGAACGCGATGCTTCTCGCCCTTGGCGCGCACTTCGTTGGCGATGCCGAGGATCAATTCCACCGAGCCATGGGGCTTGGAGACGAAACGCTTGCCGGCTTCGATGAGATAGGCGCGATCGGTGGTCACGCGTTCGCCGATGACGTCGATGGTCGGCACCACGCTCACGTCGTTGTCGCGCAGGCTGCCTTCATCGGCGTGTACGCCCTGGCCGAGCAGGCTGGCGGCGAACATCAGGATCGGGGCGAGGCGGCGCCGTTCGTCGCGGCAGCTCAGCTCGCGCTTGCGACGGTCTTCCTTGAGCGCAAAGCCGTGGCGCTGGGCATAGGCGCAGAGCTTGCGGAACATGTCGATGCTCTCCTGTTTCAGGCCGCGGCGGTGCACCAGTGTGCGCACGCCATCGATGAAACAGGGATGGACGGTGGTCAGGTATTCGAGCGGCGTGCCGCGTACCGCGCGGGCAAGGCCCGGGCTCGGGGGCGGCACATCGCCATTCGCGCTCCTTCGCGTCGATGACATGGACGGGGACAGGGAAGCGGGACTGGCTTGCATAGGGTGACTCCGGCCTGGGCGAGGCGCACGGTTTTTAGTGCTTGCGTGCCTTGTGTCGGCTGCTGTCAGGCGGACTTGATGCGCGGGTTCACATTTCGTGACACAGGTCCGCCGATGGCGGGTGGCGCTCAGCGCGCGGTGGCGGAGGCAGGCGTGGCGGCCGGGGCGCGGTTGTGGTCGATGGCGTTGCTCAAGACGTCGGACTCTATATCGCCGTCGCGCATCACGCGCTCGACGTGCTCGGCGGCGATGCCGTGGGAGGCGATACCTTCCTTGATGGTGTCGACCGACAGGTTGCCGCGACCGAGGGCATCCTTGACCGCATTGGCATCGAGTTTGCCGCTGGCCAGGCCACGCGCGAGGTCCGCCTTGGAAATGCTGCCGTCGTCCAGCGCCGCCTGCAGGCGCAGCTCTTCCTCGTCATCGGCGTTGTGCACGTAACGATCGACCAGCAACAAGCGTTGCGGCCCGGACAGGCTGCTCCAGCGTGACAACAGCGCGCGACGCTCGTTGATGCTCAAGCCCGGCAGGTCACGCAGCGCGCGGCGCAGTCGCAAGCTGTGGGCGGACAGTGCGGCTTCGGCCGACGACAGGTTGCGGCGGCGGCGCGACGACTTGTAGGTGCTACGGGTCTTGTCGGCGCTCTTGTCCGCCGGGCGCGCGGCACTGGCCGTGCCCGGCGCCGGCCTGGCCTTCATGCTTTGCACGTCGGCGCGCGCCAGCAGCTTGCGGCGCGCGGCGAGATCGAGCGTGGCCCAGTGCTTGGCGTAGCCCGACAGGATGTATTGCTGTTCGCCGCTGAGGCTCGCCCAGTTCAAGGCCGCGTCGGCGGCCAGCGCGCTGCCCGCGCACAGCGCCACGGCGCACAGCACCAGGCAACGCGATGTACGCACGAATATCCGGGGTAGGCCGCAATGGCGTTCGGACATGCTCATGCCCTGATGTCGACCAGCGTACCGACCGACACCGCGTCGAATAATTCCACGATATCGGCATTGCGCATGCGGATGCAGCCGCGCGAGCCGGGCACGCCGAGTCGGGTACTGTCGGGCGTGCCGTGGATGTAGATGTAACGCGCCTTGGAGTCGCGTTCGCCGCCGGAGTTGTAACCGTGGTCGCGACCGGCCAGCCACAGGATGCGGGTCAGGATCCAGTCACGGCCGGGATGGCGCGCGGCCAGTTCCGCGTCATGGATCTCACCGGTGGCGCGACGCGCGACGAATACCGTGCCGGGTGCGCTGCCGGCGCCGATCTTCTCGGCGATTTCGTGGGCGCCGCGCGGCGTGCGCTCGCTGTCCATCATTTCCCCGGCGCCGTTGCGCGCGGTCGAGACCGTATAGCACTTCAGTTCGCGGCCTTCGTGGAAGCAGCGCAGCGTCTGGCGCGCGATGTCGATTTCCAATCGGTCAACGGCGCGCATCGGGCCTCACCCTGTGGACCGTGCGCAAGCCATCGAAGCTGCCATCGGCATCGATGCCGTAGTCCGCGATGTCGTCGCGTAACACGGCGGCCTGAGTTTCAAACCAGAGAGGCACATAGGGCGCATCGTACAACAGGCGTCGCGCGATGGCGTGGTAGAGCAGGCGCCGGCGCGTCTCGTCCGCGCTGTGCTCGGCGGCTTCGATGAGGGCATCGAGTTCGGGCTCGGCATAGTGTCCGCGGTTGAGGCCGGACGGCGGTCGCGACGCGCCATGGAATGCCTGGCGGTAGATGTCCGGTAGTTTCAGTCCGACCCACGACAGGCCATAGAGCTGGAAGCGGCCGGCGCCGATGTCGGCGTAGAACGTGCCCCAGTCGTAACTGTCGACCGTCAAATCCACGCCGATGTCGCGCAGCTGCGCCTGCAGCAAGGTGGCGAGACGCAGGCGAAACGCATCGGCGGAGGTCTTGTAATGCAGGGCGAGGCGCCGCTCGCCATATCCCGCTTCGCCGAGCAGCCGCCGTGCCAACACCGGGTCGTAGGCCGGCACCGCGACATCGGGCGCGCTCGCCCAGTGCGCGGGCGGCAACAGGCTCGCCGCCGGCTGTGCGAGATCGCGAAACAGGAAGTGCGCGATGGCGGCTCGATCGATGCCGTGACTCAGCGCCTGGCGTACGCGCCGGTCGGCCAGCAGCGGATCGGCGAGGTTGAAGCCGAGATAGGACATGGTGGTGCCGGCGTGCTCGATGACCCTGAGGCCCGCGCGCGTCGCCAGCCAGCGCAGCGTCTCCGGCGGCAGGTTGCCTTGCGCGATGTCGATTTCGCCGGCGATGAGCTTCAGCGCCCGCACCGTCGCGTCCTTCACTTCGCAGACCTCGATGCGCGCGCCATCGGCGCGTCGGTGCAAGCGCAGGCAGCCGTCCAGCTTGCGTGCCCCACGCGTGAAAGGGCCGCTCGCGAGGTGCCAGCCATCGCGCGGCGCGCGCGCCTCTTCGGCCGCCATCACGCCCAGCGTCGCGCTGCCGGGAAATTGCGCATCGGCGGCGCGCAGCTCGAACGCCACGCGGCGCTCGTCCAGTGCTTCCACCGCGGCGATGTTGCGCAGGGCTTCGCGCAGCGGCGAGGCGAGCGCCGCATCGAGCACCGCGCGGTAGGTGGCCACCACGTCGGTCGCGCGCACCGCGCGACCATTGTTGAAGCGCGCGTCGTCGCGCAAGGTGAATTCGTAGCGCGTGGGCGTGACGCCACGCCAGTGCGCGAGGCCGGGCACGGGCCGCGCGGCGCTGTCGAATTCCACCAGTGAAGCGTGCAACAGGCGCGACAGGCGCGCCGACATGGCGTCGGTCGCGTAGCGCGGATCGAGCGTCAGGGGCGCGGTCGGAATGCCGACGCGGATGGCGTCGTCACTGCGCTGTGCGCAGCCTGAAAGCAGCATGCACAGGCATGCCCACGCGAGTCCATGGCGCAGCGCGCCACGCACATCACTCACCCGCGCACGAACAGCGACAGCGATTCGACATGGGCGGTATTGGGAAACATGTCGAGGATGCCGGTCTCGACCAGGGTGAAGCCGTGGCGCGCGACCAGCACCGCGGCGTCCCGCGCAAAGGTGACCGGGCTGCAGGACACGTACACCAGGCGCTGGCAGCGATCGAAGCTGAGCCCTTCGATGAGGGTCAGCGCGCCAGCGCGCGGCGGGTCGAGCAGGATCTTGTCGGCGCTGGCCAGTGACAGCGCGCCGACCGCCTGCGGGTCCTCGAGATTGGCGCAGGCGAACTCGACATTGGCCAGGCCGTTATGCTGCGCATTGGCTTGGGCGCGCGCCACCAGCCCCGCTTCGCCTTCGATGCCGAGCACCGTGCCGGCGCGGCGCGCCATCGGCAGCGTGAAATTGCCGACGCCGCAGAACAGGTCCACCACCCGGTCACTGGCCCCGAGTTCGAGATGCTGCAGGGCGCGCGCCACCATCTGGCGGTTGATATGGGCGTTGACCTGGGTGAAGTCGGTAGGCAGGAAGGCGATGGTTTCGTTTTCGACTTCGTAGGTGAGTGGCGCGGGCGGCTGCCCGGCCAGCGTCGCCACGGTGTCGTAACCGCCCGGCTGCAGCAACAAGGTGAAGCCGCTTTGCGCCGCGTAGTCGCCGAGCGCGGCGTGATCGTCGGCGCTCAACGGCGCGAGGTGACGCAGCACCAGCACCACTTCATGATCGCCGACCGCGACTTCGATCTGCGGCAGCTTGTCGCGTATCGAGAGCCCCGCAATCATGGTGCGCAAGGCGGGGATCGCGGCGCTGACGCGCGCGTCGAGAATGTCGCACTGGTGACACTCAGCGACATAGGGCTTGGCCCGTTCGCGAAAACCGACCAGCACGCCGCCCTTCTTGGTCACGTACTTGACGCCCAGGCGCGCCTTGCGTCGATAGCCCCATTGCGGGCTCGTGATCGGCGCGGCGACACGCTGCGCGCTCAAGCCGCCCTGGTGACGCAGCAATTCGAGCAACACCGCCTGCTTGTGTTCGAGCTGCAGCGCTTCGCTGGCATGCTGAAAGCTGCAGCCGCCGCACACGCCGTAATGCGGACAGCGCGGCACGACGCGCGACGCGCTGGCGCGCGACACCGCGGCGGTCTCCGCCTCGTCGTAGCGGCCATGCTTGCGCAGCACGCGCGCGGTGACCAGTTCACCGGCCAGGGCGCCGTCGACGAACACCGTCTTGCCTTCGTGACGGGCGACGCCGCGTCCTTCGTGGGAGAGGTTGTCGATGTCCAGCGAAAGCAGTTGCGCGGGAGCGCGGCCGGCGTCACGGCGGCGGCGATTACCCGCCACGGTTTGCCTCCCAGGCGGCGAGAAACGCAGCGAAGTGCCCGGCATCGTGACTGGCGAGGAAATGGCGCACGCGGCCGAACTCTTCCTCGAGCGCGCTCGCGCCGAGATGGCCACGCATGAATTCGAACTTGAGATAAATGAGATAGGTGTTCAGGACATCGGTCTCGCAATAGTCGCGGATGGCTTTCAGATTGCCGGCGCGGAACTGATTCCACACTTCGCTGCCGTGCATGCCGAGCTTGCCGGGGAAGCCCAGCATCACCGCCATCTGGTCGAGCGGCACGGTGGCGCGGCCCTGGTAGCCAGCCAGCACATCCATGAGGTCGATATGCCGCCAGTGAAAGCGGCCGAGGTAGTTGTTGTAACGGAAGTTGCGATCGTCGTCGCCGGTATCCCAGTAGCGCGGCGCGGCGACATCGTGCAACAGCGCGCGGTAGTGCAGCACCGGCAGATCGAAACCGCTGCCGTTCCACGACACCAGGGTCGGCGTGTAACGCTCGATGCCTTCGAAGAAGCGCCGGATGAGCTCCGCTTCGTCGGCCTCCTCGCTGCCCAGCGACCACACGTTGAAGCGCTCCTGCTCGCGGAATACCGCCGATATCGCCACGATGCGATGCAGGTGATGACGCAGGAATTCGCTGGCGCCGCCGGTTTCCTGCTGACGCTTGGAATACATGACCGCCGCCACGCCGTCGTCGTCCAGTTCATCGAGATCCCACAGGCGGCGCGCGGTGGCGACGTCCGGCACGGTTTCGATATCGAACACGAAGACATTCATGACGGGGCGCTCGCGGGCGTGACTCAGTCGGGGAACACGCCGGTGGAGAGATAACGGTCACCGCGATCGCAGACGATGCTGACGATGACGGCGTCGCGCACCTCGCGGCTGATGGTCAGCGCCGCGACCATCGCGCCGCCCGACGAAATGCCGCAGAAGATGCCTTCTTCGCGCGCCATGGCGCGGGTCATGTCCTCGGCCTCGGGCTGGGTGACGTCGATGATGCGATCGACGCGGCTGGCGTCGTAGATCTTCGGCAGGTAGGCCGCCGGCCAGCGGCGGATGCCGGGAATGCGCGCGCCGTCGCCCGGCTGGACGCCGACGATCTGGATGTCGGGGTTCTGCGCCTTGAGATACTGCGAGTTGCCCATGATGGTGCCGGTGGTGCCCATGGTCGCGACGAAATGCGTGACCAGGCCGCGGGTATCCGCCCAGATCTCGGGGCCGGTGCTGCCGTAATGGGCGAGGGGGTTGTCGTGGTTGGCGAACTGGTCGAGCACCCGCCCCTCGCCGCGCGCCTCCATGGCGGCGGCGAGATCGCGCGCCGCTTCCATGCCGGCCTTTTCCGGCACCAGCACCAGCTCGGCGCCATAGGCGCGCATCGCGGCGCGGCGCTCGGCGGTCATGTTGTCGGGCATGATGAGGATCATGCGGTAGCCGGCCATCGCCGCCACCATCGCCAGCGCAATGCCGGTGTTGCCGCTGGTGGCCTCGATGAGGGTGTCGCCGGGCTTAATGTCGCCGCGCGCCTCGGCGTGCTTGATCATGCTGAGCGCGGGGCGGTCCTTGACCGAGCCCGCCGGGTTGTTGCCCTCGAGCTTGGCCAGGATCACGTTGCTGGTGTCACCCGGCAGCCGCTGCAGGCGGACCAGCGGCGTATTGCCGACGAAATGCTCGAGGGTGGGCCAGTTCATCGCGACAGTTTACCGAAAAGCGCGCGTGCGGGTGGCACGCGCGCCCGGCCCGGCACGGGATCAGAAATGCAGGCCCAGCGACATCACGTGGAAATTGATGCCGGGGTTGCTGTCACCGATGCCGGCATTGGATTGATGCTGGTAACGATACATGAGCTCGTACTTGCCGCCCTCGCCGAAGCGCGCGCCGAAGCCCAGGTGACTGCCGAAGGCGAAGGGAATGTCGAAATTCTTGTCGTTGATTTCGTTGCGGGTATGCAGGTGCACGCCCACGCCGCCCTCGATGAAGGGCGCGAAGCCGCGCTTGGGATCCATCTCGTAGCGCAGCACCGGCGTCAAGCCGAAATCGAACAGTTCGTCCTGGTTGGTGCGGCCCTTGGAGCTGTTCCAGAAATTGATGCCGAACTCGACGAAGCTGACCATGTGCCACTCGCCGACCTGGAACCATTGCTGCTTCATGTCCCAGCGCAGGTTGGCGCCGTAGCGATCGGCATCGACGCGGTCTTCGGTCATGCCGCCTTCGATGGTGATGGCGTCGGGCTTGAGGTCGAATGCGGCGACGGGCGCGGTCGCGACCAGGGAGGCGAGCGCGGCGCCGGTCAGGGGCGCAAGCAGGGCAGAAGCTTTCATGCCGGATGAAATCCCGATGTTGTTGTTCTGGAAGGCTTGAGGTTAGCGGTTCGGCGCGGCGCGTTCAACTCGGGGGCAGGGCGACTCGCCGCCACCGCCGGTCTTCCTGTAGGGCGGAATTCATTCGCACATCGGCGAGGCGAGGGGAGGCGAGGCGCCACGGTCGGCTGCTGAATGTGCGAATGAACTCGCACCTACACCTTCGGCACCAGCGGCAGGCTCAGCACGAAGGCGTCCTCGCGGCCGTTGCGCGCCGGGTAGTAGGCGCGGCGCGTGCCGACGTGGCGGAAGCCGAGATCGAGGTACAGCTTCAAGGCGCCGGCATTGGACGGCCGCACTTCGAGATAGGCAATGCGCGCGCCGTGTTCGGCGCCGGTGTGCAGGAGGTGGTTCATCATGGCGCGGGCGTGGCCCTGGCGACGCGCCTCGGGCGCCACGCACACGTTGAGGATGTGACTCTCCTCCACCGCCACCGACATGATGCCGTAGCCGACCAGGCCTGCGCCGCTGTCCAGCACCCAGCAGCAGTAGCCGACCCGCAGGCAATCGGAAAAGATGCTCGCCGACCACGGGAAGTCGTAGGCGCGACGTTCGATTTCCTGCACCGCCTCGATGTCCTCGTCCTGCATGGGACGAATGACGGCGCGCTCGGCTTGCGGCTGGGCGCTCACGCGGATGCCGCGGCGCGCTCGCGGTAGATGGCGAGGGCCATGCGCAGGTCGTCCCAGGCTTTGCGTTTTTCGCCCGGCGAGCGCAGCAGGTAGGCAGGGTGGTAGGTCACGACCACGGGTATCGACCGCTGCCCATAATGATGAAGTTGCCCGCGCATGCGACCTATCGGGGTGTCCACCTCGAGCAGATTCTGCGCGGCGATACGACCGACCGCAAGAATGAGGGTCGGCTGGATGAGATCTATTTGACGATCGAGATAATCTCGGCAGGCCAGCACCTCGTCGGCTTTCGGGTCGCGGTTCTGCGGCGGCCGGCACTTCAGGATGTTGGCGATGTAGACCGACTCGCGGGCGAGACCGATGGCGGCCAGCATGGCATTGAGCAACTGCCCGGCGCGGCCGACGAAGGGCTCTCCGCGCTTGTCCTCCTCGGCGCCCGGCGCTTCGCCGATCACCATCCAGCGCGCTTGCCGATCGCCGACCCCGAACACGGTCTGGGTGCGGGTGCGACTCAACTCGCAGCGCGTGCACTCGGCGACGCAGGCAGCGAGGTCCGGCCAGTCGAGGCTGGCCGCCGAGGTCCATTCGGCGGGCGCGGTCGCGATCGGCGCGAGCTCGGACGCTGACGCCGGTCGGCGCGCGGCTTCGATTTCCTGCCCGGCGACGGACGCGAGCGCGTCACGCGGGCGCCACACGTCGACGCCCATGCGGGCCAGCATCGCCTGGCGGCGGGGATCGAGCGCGCTCACGGGCGTGGTCAGCCGCGCTCGCGCGCCTGCGGATGTTCGCGATGCACCGGGAACAGGATGCGGTTCAAGGCATTGATATAGGCCTTGACCGACGCGACGATGATGTCGGTGTCGGCGCCCTGGCCGTTGACGATGCGTCCGGCGTGTTCGAGCCGCACCGTCACCTCGCCCTGCGAGTCGGTGCCGGTGGTGATGGCATTGACCGAGAACAACTGCAGGTTGGCGCCGCTCTTCACGATCGACTCGACCGCCTTGTAGGCGGCATCCACCGGCCCGTCACCGCTCTCCTCCGCCGAACGCTCTTCGCCGTCGATGTTGAGCGTGACCGCCGCGAACGGCACTTCGCCGGTCGCCGATTCGCTGCGCATCGCCACCAGCTTGATGCGCTCGCGGGTCTCGGTCGGCGCGCTGTCGGACACCAGCGCCTGCAGGTCTTCGTCGTAGATCTCGGACTTGCGGTCGGCGAGTTCCTTGAAGCGACCGAAGGCCTCGTTCAAGTCCTGCTCGCGCGGGAACTCGATGCCAAGATCCTTCAGACGCGAACGGAACGCCGCGCGCCCCGACAGCTTGCCGAGCACGATGCGGTTGGTGTTCCAGCCGACATCCTGGGCGCGCATGATCTCGTAGGTCTCGCGATGCTTGAGCACGCCGTCCTGGTGGATGCCCGACTCGTGGGCAAAGGCATTGGCGCCGACGATGGCCTTGTTGGGCTGCACCGGAAAGCCGGTGATGGTCGACACCAGGCGCGAGCAGTTCAGGATCTCGCTGGTCTCGATGCGGGTGTCGCAGTTGAACGCGTCCTGGCGCGTGCGCACCGCCATCACGATTTCTTCCAGGGATGCGTTGCCGGCGCGTTCGCCGAGGCCGTTGATGGTGCATTCCACCTGGCGCACGCCGGCGCCGATGGCGGCCAGGGAATTACCGACCGCGAGCCCGAGATCGTTGTGGCAATGGGCCGAGAACACCGCCTTGTCGGCATTCGGCACGCGCTCGATGACGGTGCGGAAGAACTGGCCGATGGATTCCGGCAGACCGTAGCCGACGGTGTCCGGCAGGTTGATGGTGGTGGCGCCGGCCGCGATCACCGCTTCCACCACCCGGCACAGGAAATCCATCTCCGAGCGGCTGGCGTCCTCGGCCGAGAATTCGACGTTGTCGGTGTGCTGGCGCGCGCGCTTGACGGCGCTGACGGCGGCCTCGATGACCGCTTCGGGCTCCATGCGGAGCTTGTTCTTCATGTGGATGGGCGAGGTTGCGATGAAGGTGTGAATGCGCATCGAGCGCGCGTCCTTCAACGCCTCGGCGGCGCGGTCGATGTCTTCATGGGCGGTGCGGGCGAGGCCGCACACCGTGCAGTCCTTGATGGCGCGCGCCACCGCGCGCACCGCTTCGAAGTCACCCGGGCTCGCTATCGGGAAGCCGGCCTCGATGACATCCACCTTCAGCCGCTCGAGCGCCTTGGCGATGCGCAGCTTGTCGGCCTGGGTCATGGCCGCGCCCGGGCTCTGCTCGCCGTCACGCAAGGTCGTATCGAAAATGATCAGGCGGTCTTTGGCCATGGGAATTCTCCGGTTGCGCGCGCGGCGCCGAGGGCACGATGGGCAGCGATAGGATAGCGGCATTGGGGGATCGACGCGACGCATGGGCGCAGGTATTGATCCCCTGCCAGCCATAGCGAGGGGAGCGGCCGATGAAATACTGGAACGTCGAACAACGGGGCGCGGTGGTCGTCGCCGCCTACAACAATCCGCCCACCAACTACCTGGTGGGCGAAGCGACGGCGGAACTCGCGACCCTGATCGAAAGCTGGCGCGACCCGGCGGTGCGCGCGGTGGTGCTGACCGGCGCGGTGCCGGACCGCTACATCACCCACTACAGCGTCGAAGAACTGGTGGCCTGGGAGAAGCAGCCCGACAAGCTGCGTGCCATGGCCTACGGCCTCATCACCGGCTATCACACCCTGTTGCGTTCGCTGGCCTATCTCGATACCCCCATCGTGGTGGCCATGAGCGGCGACACCATGGGCGCCGGCCTGGAACTGTCATTGAACTGCGACATCCGCGTCGCGCAGCGCGGCGACTACCGCATCGGCTTTCCGGAAGTGGCACTCGGCATCCTCACCGGCACCGGCTCGCAACTGCTGGCGCGCATCATCGGTCACGGCCGCGCCATGGATTTCCTCATGCGCAGCCGCACCGTCACACCGCAGGGCGCGCTGGAACTCGGCATCGTCACCGAACTCGCCGACGACGCCCGCGCCCGCGCCATCGAAATCGCCGAAGGCCTCGCCGCGCAGTCACGGATGTCGGTGGTGGGCGCCAAGCGCGCCATCAATCGCGGCGCCAACCTGCCGATCGAGGAAGGCTTGCGCATCGAAGCCGAAGAATGGCTGAAGACCATCGTCACGCCGGAAGCGATGGCGCGCATGAAAGACTATGTCAGCCAGCCCTTCGAAGCGCGGCGCGAATGGATACGCACGCACGGCGTGCCGCCGGCGGCGGGCGGCGCCATCGACGGTGACGGATGGAGGTTGGAGGAGCAAATCCGCTTGCGACGAAGTCTGCACAACCGAGCCATTCTTCTGTGGGTCAGACTTCAGTCTGACACCCGATCCGGTGCATCCCCGTTTCAATCGGGCCTCAATATGCGAATGAATTCGCACCTACGGACGCAACGGCCGAAAGAACTCGGTGATCTCGTGGGCCAAGGCCTGCGGTTGTTCCATGGCCGCGAAGTGCCCGCCTTTCGGCATCACGCTCCAGCGCTGGATATTGGTGTACATGCGCTCGGCGACGCTGCGCGGCGGCGACAGGATTTCGCGCGGGAAGGCCGCGTAGCCGGTCGGCACGCCGACCCCGCCGTCAGGGATCGGCCACGGCCCGTGCATGCGCGCGTAATAGGGCCAGAAGCTCGAACCGATGGCGCCGGTGAACCAGTAGAGCGCGATGTTGGCGAGCAGGTGGTCGCGGCTGAACGCGCTTTCGACGTCGCCGTTGCAGTCGCTCCAGGCGCGAAATTTCTCGACGATCCAGGCCGCGAGGCCGGCCGGTGAATCGGACAGGCCGAACGCGAGCGTCTGCGGCCGCGTGCCCTGGATCCACTGGTAGCCGGTTTCTTCCTTCAGCCAGTGCTCGAGCTTGGCGATGAAGTCGCGCTCTTCCGCGCTCGGTTCGGTGAGCATCCTGGCATCGCGGCGCACGGCGAGCAGGTTGACGTGAATGCCGAGCAGCTTGTCGGCATGCACGGCGCCGAGCCGCGAGGTGATGAAGGCGCCCCAGTCACCGCCCTGGGCAGCGAAGTGTCGATAGCCCAGCACGTCGTGCATGAGAGACGCGAAACAGTCGGCGATCATCTCAATGCCGAAGCGCTTCTGGCCGGGCGTGAACGACAAGCCATAGCCCGGCAGCGAGGGCGCCACCACCGTGAAGGCATCGGCCGGGTCGCCGCCGAAGCGCGCCGGATCGGTCAGGCGCGGAATGATGTCCATGAATTCGAACACCGAACCCGGCCAGCCGTGCGACAGGAGCAGCGGACAGGGTTTGGGGCCCTTGCCTTCAACATGGAGAAAATGGAGATCAATGCCGTCGAGACCAACTTTGAACTGTGGGAAGGCTTTGAGTCGCGCTTCTTGGGCTCGCCAGTCGAAATGATGCTGCCAGTAGTCGACCAGCTCGCGCAGGTACGCGACGTCGGTGCCATGGGCCCACGGCTCACCGGGGGTCTCGTCGGGATAGCGCGTCAGCGCGAGACGTGTTTTGAGATCGGCAATCGCCTCATCGTCGACGTGCAGGGTAAAGGGGCGCGGGCTCATCGGTCGGATCTCGTAACCAGGAGCCGCCTAGTGTCATCGACGCGCGTCCCCGCCGTCCACGCAGCCCGTGCTCAGAGCTCGCCGCGCGCGAGAAAACTGGTTACCACGCGATTGAACTCCGCCGGCGCCTCGTACTGCGGCCAATGCGCCGATTCGGCTTGCATCACGTACAGCTTGGCGCCCGGCACCTGGGCCGCGCTGCGGCGCGCGGTCTCGACGTCGTGCACCGGGTTGTCGGTGGTCCACAGGAACAGCGTCTCGGCGCGAATGCGGTCGAGGGGAATGAGATAGTCGTCATGCATGGGGATCATGGCCAGCACGCGCGGCGCGATGTCCTTCATCATCGGCTGCGAGTAGAAACGCAGACGCGTGTTCACCAGCTCGTCGCTGATCATGTGATGGTTGTGCGGATGAAACAGCCACTTCATGCGATTGAGAATGCTGTCGTAGGTGGGCGGCCCCTGGGTGGCGGCCTTGCGGCTGAGATCGATCAGGTCCTCGAGGTCCTGGCGGCCCTTGTCAGTCAGGATCGGCAGACCGGCGGAGGTGTTGAGTATCAGGCGCGCGACGCGGGCCGGATGTTCGGTGGCGAACAGGCCCGCCACCCAGCCGCCCAGGGATTCACCGCACAGGTGGCTGCGTTCGAGCGCCAGCGCGTCCATCAGCTCGGCAAGGTGCCGCACCAGCAGCAAAGGCGAATAGTCGACAGCCGGCTTGGCCGACAGGCCATGGCCGATGAAATCGTAGGCGATGGTGTGAAAGCTCTCGGACAGCGCCACGACGTTGCGCGCGTAGGCTTCCAGGTGCCCGCCGATGCCGTGCATGAAAATGACGGTGTCGGCGTGTTGCATGCCCGCTTCGACGATGCGCGTGGCGCCGAAGCTGCGGGTGTGCACGGTGCGCACGCTGGCGCCGAGCATGTCCAACCATAAACTCATGATGGATTCTCCGTGGAAGGATGGGCGCGCGGTCGGCGCGGCGCATCGATGTGTTGCGGCGCCTGGATACCGCGCGCATGGGCGCTGGCCAGCTTGCGCCATTCGACAATGTTGCCGTCCGGCTCGAACAGCTGCTCCTTCAGCCAACCGCTGTCATCGGCATAGAAGGGCTGGGTCGCTTCGCGCGCCCACACGTCGTCGTCGTTGAACCCGTCCAGCGCCTTGGGCAGCCAGCGGCGCTGGAATTCGGCATCAAATTCCGCGGCCTCGGCCTCGTTGGCGCAGCGCTTGCCGAGCGTCTGCAGGTAGAGGTGCTGGTCGCCGTCGATCGGCACGTACCATTCGAACTGCGTGAGTTCCGGCACCGGCCACGGCCGCACGCGAAGCGCGCAGGGTAGCCACATGGAGATGTCCTGCGGCACGCGGTTGCCGCCGTGCATGGCGCCGTGCAGGACCTCCTCGCCTTCGATGGTGGCGGTGAATACCGGCATCACTTCGCCGGGACCGAAGTTGTCGAACACGCCTTTCGGGCCGTCGTCGCTGACGCTGGTCTTGAAGGCATGTCGGCCCTGCGGCTGCAGGCCGAGCGGCAGCGCGAGATCGGCATCTTCGATCAGCACCGAGTGCTTGTGGATGAAGATATGCGTGGAGTCGAAGCCGTTCTCCGCGCCTATGCGCCAGTTGGCGGCCACCGTGCGCGCCTTGCCGCGCACCACCAGCTCGTCATCGAGAAAACCGGGCGGCACGTCGTGGGCGAGCGGCGGCGGCGTGAAGTCGGCGTCGCCGACGAACACGAACACCAGGCCCTTGGCCTCGACGACCGGGTAGACGTGCAGTTTCTTGCGCCCGACCACCGCGCTGTCCTTGGTGCCGGCGATCGCGCACAGCACGCCGTCGTCGAAGCGATAGGTGAAGCCGTGATACCAGCAGGTGACGGTGTTCTTGGTGTAGCACTCGAGCTGGGTGGACAGCGGCACGCCGCGATGCAGGCAGCGATCGCGGATGGCATGCACCGCGCCGTCGATGCGCTTGACGAGGATGTTCTCGCCCAGCAGGGTCAGGGCGCGCGCCTCGCCCTCGGCGAGTTCGGCGCCGAACAGCGCCGGGTACCAGTGATTGCGAAAACCGTACTTGGCGGCCACGTAGGCGCGGCCCACGCGCACGCGCTCGAGGATGGATTCGTCGACGAAGCCAGCGCTGCTCACCGCTCCCCCTTGCCGGGCGTTTGCGCCGGCGATCGAATGTTTTAGACTGACCGAAATGTCTGACATTAATGTCCTGATGTCAACGCAAGCACGCTACGCCCACGGGGAGCATGAAATGCAGCAATTGCGCACGCCGCTCGCGCCCGGCAAGGCCGCCGATCTGGCCGCCGACGAGATCCGGCGCCAGATCCAGGAAGGATTCCTGGCGCCCGGTCAGCGCCTGATCGAAGCCGAGCTGATGGCGCGCTTGCCGGTCGGGCGCAGCACCCTGCGCGAAGCGTTTCTCAAGCTCGCGGGCGAAGGCCTGGTGGAGTTGCAGCATCAGCGCGGCGCCTGTGTACGACGCATGACGCGCAGCGATCTGGCCGAGCTGTTCCAACTGCGCGAATGCCTGGAAGGGTTTGCCGCTGGTCTCGCCGCCAGCCAGGTCACCGTCGCCAGCCATCGCGCCTGGCTGGCGGAAGCGCGCCGCGTGTGGCTCGGCGACGAGGTGTTGAACAACGAATTGAGTCACATGGAAAACAACGTGCCCCTGCACGACGGCATCGTCGCCATGGCCGGCAATCGACGCCTCATGGCGTCGCTGAAAGTGCTCGAACTGCCGGCCTACCGCCTGCAGTTCCTGCGCCTGCTCGATCGCGAGCAGCGTACGATTTCCGCCCGCGAGCACCTCGACATCATCGACGCCATCCTGGCCGGCAAGGCGGCGCGCGCCGACAAGCTCATGCGTGCCCATGTGCGTCGCGCCGGGCAGTTGGCGCAGGGCATCCCGGGACTGGCCTGAAATGAGCGCGGCGGACACCGAGGTCAGCGTGCGGGTTTTCGGTGGCGTCCACGCGTTTCGCATGCAACGCGATGGCCGCACCGTGCTCGACGCCGCGCGCGCGGCCGGCGTCGATTTGCCCTACAGCTGCGAGGCCGGCTGCTGTTCGACCTGTCGCGCCCGGCTGGTGTCCGGCCGCCTGCACATGCGCAACAACCTCATCCTCGACGACGACGAGTGCGCGGCTGGCTACGTGCTGGCCTGCCAGGCGGTGCCCGACAGTGAGACCGTCTGCCTCGATTTCGACACCTGAGGCCGCCGCGCATGCGGCGTCACCCAAACCCGAATGACGGCCTGTGCTTGGTCGCACGCGGCCATGCTAAGGTCCGACCGTAGCCGCGGTCTCCCCGTTCTTCCTGTTCGGGCCGCGCGCGAGCGCCTCACCGATGTGAGCGCACCGAGGCCAGAGAAATTTTGACGGGAGACAACAGCATGAATGTCGTCGTGCAAGAAACGGTGGCGGCCGACGCCGACCGCGTGTTCGAGGTGATTGGCAATTTCGCCGGCTTGGAAAGGAACGAGATGATTGCCGACTTCACCGTCACCGGCAGCGGCGTCGGCGCCGTGCGTCGCATCATCCTCGCCAACGGCGGTGTCATCGAAGAGCGCCTGGAGGCACATGACGCCGCCAGGCGCACCTTCACCTACGCCATCATCAATCAACAGACCGCGTTGCCGGTCGCGAATTACTCGGCAACGGTCACGGTAAAACCGCTGGATGCCCACTCGGCCGCCATCCACTGGGCAGGCAGCTTTGATCCGGCAGGCGTTTCCGAAGCGCAGGCCGAGACCCTCATCGGCGGCATCTACAAGGGCGGCATCGCGAGGACGAGAAGACGCCTGGGACTTGTAGGTGCGAATTCATTCGCACATTCATGGCGCGAGCGACAGCGTCGGGACGCCATCACCGTGCGAATGAATTCGCACCTACAGGGACGGAGTCAAAGCGTCGGCGGCTCTACGGGGGGTGATGCACTCTTGCCTTCGCGCCGCTCGGCACGCCGCCGGCGTCGCAGCTTCAAGGTCTCGACCACGCCCGAGGCCGCGTAGCCGCCGAAGATGATCAACAGCACGCTGGCCGGTTCGATGGAGATCAGGACGAAGCCCATCACCACCGCCAGCACCGCCACGAACGGCACGCGGCCGTGCAGGTCGAGCTCCTTGAAGCTGTAGTAGCGCATGTTGCTGACCATCAGCAGCGCCGCCGCGATGGTGATGAACAGGGCGGCGGTGGTCATGAGACCGGCATCGCGCGCCCCGATGTAATCGCCGAACCACACCAGCGAACCCACCAGCGCCGCCGCCGACGGACTCGGCAGGCCCTGGAAATAGCGCTTGTCGGCGACGCCGACCTGGGTGTTGAAACGCGCGAGGCGCAAGGCCGCGCCGGCCGCGTACATGAACGACACCACGAAACCGAGCTTGCCGAGCGAGTGCAAGGTCCACTCATACATGACCAGCGCCGGCGCCACGCCGAAAGACACCATGTCGGACAGGCTGTCGTATTGCGCGCCGAAGTCGCTCTGGGTGTTGGTCATGCGCGCGATGCGGCCGTCCATGCCATCGAACACCATGGCCACCAGGATGGCGATGGCGGCGGCTTCGAAGCGGTCGTTGATGGCGGCCACCACGCCATAGAAGCCGGCGAACAGCGCGCTGGTGGTGAACAGGTTGGGCAGCAGGTAGATGCCGGCGCGACGCTTGTTCGGCGGCAAGGGGGATGGCGCTTCCGGCGGGTCGTCCGGTGGTGGCGAAGACTCGACTTGCATGGGCTGAACCTCGTTGATCGATCAGCGGCGCGGCGCTGCGGCGATTACGCCATCATTATGATCGATCACGCGTCCACTGTGCGCATTCCTGTAGGTGCGAATTCATTCGCACATCAAAGCCGTCGCGAGGCGCTGAGCCGAGGCCTCAATGTGCGAATGAATTCGCACCTACAAGGAACTGAACCCGTCTTAGTTGCGGCTCTTGTCGACCAGCTTGTTCTTGCCGATCCACGGCATCATGCCGCGCAGACGCGCACCGACTTCCTCGATCTGATGGGCGGCGGCGTTGCGACGCTTGGCCTTCAGCACCGCGGTGCCGGTACGGTTTTCGCCGATCCATTCACGCGCGAATTCGCCGTTCTGGATCTCCGACAGGATTTTCTTCATCTCGGCGCGGGTCTCGTCGGTGACGATGCGCGGGCCGCGGGTGAAGTCGCCGTATTCGGCGGTGTTGGAGATCGAGTAGCGCATGTTGGCGATGCCGCCCTCGTAGATGAGGTCGACGATGAGCTTCACTTCGTGCAGGCACTCGAAGTAGGCCATTTCCGGCGCATAGCCCGCTTCGACCAGGGTGTCGAAGCCAGCTTCGATGAGGGCGGTGATACCGCCGCACAGCACCGACTGTTCGCCAAACAGATCGGTTTCGGTCTCTTCACGGAAATTGGTCTCGATGACGCCGGCGCGTGCGCCGCCATTGGCGCAGGCATAGGACAAGGCGATGTTCTTGGCCTGGCCCGAGGCGTCCTGGTAAATGGCAATCAGGCTCGGCACGCCGCCGCCCTGCTGGTAGGTGGAACGCACCAGGTGACCGGGGCCCTTGGGCGCGATCATGATGACGTCGAGATCGGCGCGCGGCACGATCTGGCCGAAATGGATGTTGAAGCCATGGGCAAAGGCCAGCGCCGCGCCCTGCTTGATGTTGGGCTCGATTTCGCTGGCGTAGAGATCGGCCTGGTGTTCATCGGGGGCGAGGATCATGACCACGTCGGCCGACTTCACCGCGTCGGCCACCGACGCCACTTCGAGACCGGCGCCGGCCGCCTTCTGCGCGCTGGACGAACCGGGGCGCAGGCCGACTACGACCTTAACGCCGGAATCCTTGAGATTGTTGGCATGCGCATGGCCCTGCGAGCCGTAGCCGATGATGGCCACCTTGCGTGCCTGGATGAGCGAGAGATCGGCGTCTTTGTCGTAGTAGATGTTCATTGCCATGGTTGCATTCCTGTTTGAGAGTGAAGATCGAGTGCGAATCTGCCAGCCGGTCAGGCTTTCAATGCCTTGCTGCCCTTCAATAATCCCAGCACGCCCGAGCGCGCCATTTCCATCACGTGCCGCACACCCAAGGCCTCGACGAAATCATCGAGGCGCTGCGAAGAGCCGGTCAATTCCAAAGTGAAGCTGATGTCGGTGATGTCCACCACCCGCGCCTCGAAGATGTCGGCCAGGCGTTTGACCTCGGCACGATGGTCGGGGCTCGCGGCGCGTACCTTGACCAGCATCAGCTCACGCGAAATATGCGGGCCTTCGTTGAGATCGACGAGCTTGATCACGTCGACCAGCTTGTTCAGCTGCTTGGTGATCTGCTCGATGATCTGCGGCGAGCCGCTGGTGACGACCGTCAGGCGCGACACCGTCGGGTCTTCGGTCGGCGCCACCGCCAGCGATTCGATGTTGTAGGCGCGCGCCGAGAACAGGCCCGACACGCGCGACAGCGCGCCGGCGGCGTTTTCGAGCAGGATGGAAATCGTGTGTCTCTCGTTCATGGTGTACGTCCTTACGCCAGCTCACGCTCGGCGGACGCTTCGCCCTGGGTCGGCGCGAGATGCATCTCGTGCTGGCCCTTGCCGGCCGCGATCATGGGGTAGACGTTCTCGGTCTGGTCGGTGATGAAATCCATCAGCACCAGGCGGTCCTTCATGGCGAAGGCTTCCTTGAACGCGCCCTCCACGTCGGAAGGCTTCTCGATACGCATGCCGACATGGCCGAAGGCCTCGGCGAGCTTGACGAAGTCCGGCAGCGATTCCATGTAGGAATGGGAATAACGGCGGTCGTAGAAGAACTCCTGCCACTGGCGCACCATGCCCATGTAGCGGTTGTTCAGGCTCACTATCTTGATCGGCAGGCCGTACTGCAGGCAGGTCGAAAGCTCCTGCACGCACATCACGAAGCTCGCTTCACCGGTCACGCAGGCGACGGTGGCGTCGGGAAACGCGAGTTGCACGCCCATCGCCGCCGGCATGCCGAAACCCATGGTGCCGAGGCCACCGGAGTTGATCCAGCGGCGCGGCTTGTCGAAGGGGTAGAACTGCGCAGCCCACATCTGGTGCTGGCCGACATCGGAGGTGATGTAGGCGTCGCCATTGGTGGCCTTGTAGAGCTGCTGGATCACGCCCTGCGGCTTGATCTTGTCGCTGTTCTTGTCGAAGCGCAGGCAGTCGAGCGCGCGCCATTCGTTGATCTGTTTCCACCATGCATCGTTGTCGCGCTGCACGGCCTTCACGCCGCTCGCCTGCAACACTTCGATGAGATCGCGCAGCACGTGGCCGACGCTGCCGACTATCGGCACGTCGACCGGCACGTTCTTGGCGATCGAGGCCGGGTCGATGTCGATATGGATGATCTTCGCTTCCGGGCAGAACTTGGCCAGGTCGCCCGTCACGCGATCGTCGAAGCGCGCGCCGATGGCGCACAGCACGTCGCAATGATGCATGGCCATGTTGGCTTCGTAGGTGCCGTGCATGCCGAGCATGCCGATGAACTGCGGGTCGGTGCCGGGATAGGCGCCGAGGCCCATCAGGGTGTTGGTGACCGGGAAGCCGAGCAGGCGCGCGAACTGCGTGAGCTCGGCCGCGGCGTTGTCCAGCACCACGCCGCCGCCGGTATAGATCATGGGCTTCTTGGCGGTCGCCAACAGCTGCGCGGCGCGCTTGATCTGGCCCGGGTGGCCCTTGAGGTTGGGCTTGTAGGAACGCATCTCGACCGACGCCGGGTATTCGTACTCGGCGACGTTGGCGGTGACGTCCTTGGGGATGTCGACCACCACCGGGCCGGGCCGGCCGGTGGTCGCGACGAAGAACGCCTTCTTGATGGTGGCGGCGAGGTCTTCGACCCGCTCCACCAGGAAATTGTGCTTCACGCAGGGGCGCGTGATGCCGATGCAGTCGACTTCCTGGAAGGCGTCGTTGCCGATCAGCGCGGTCGAGACCTGGCCAGTGAACACCACCATCGGGATCGAATCCATGTAGGCGGTGGCGATGCCGGTCACGCAGTTGGTCGCGCCGGGGCCGGAGGTGACCAGCACCACGCCGGGCTTGCCGGTGGAACGCGCATAGCCGTCGGCGGCATGGGTCGCGCCCTGCTCGTGACGCACCAGGATGTGCTTGAACTTGTCCTGTTTGAAGATTTCGTCGTAGATGTGCAGCACCGAACCGCCCGGGTAGCCGAACAGGAACTCCACGCCTTCGTCGGCCAGGGCACGCACGAAGATCTCCGCACCACGCAGTCGCTCTGTCATAGTCATCACCGCCTTTGAACTGTTCGAGCCCTGTCGCGCCCGGGATTAGTCGTAAACGTGGCTGTTATCCACGCTTCGCTCCCCTCTCAGTGCCGCGTGCGCGTGGTTGCGCCCGGGCTCTTCGTTGACAGGTGCCGCCGTGGATGGCGAACCGACGATGGAGAGCGAGGGCGGAACGCTACGCATGATCGCCGGAGCGGTCAAGGAGAAATCGCGGCGAACTTGAGCCCGCCCGCCCCCGGGGCGCGGTTGCAGGCCCCGGGCTAAGACTTGAGAATGCCGCCCCTGTACTCGTTTCCCTTCCATGAGCCACGCGGAAAGCACCCCATGCGCATAACCAATCTCCTCATCCCGACCCTGCGTGACGCCCCGGGCGACGCCGAGATCGTGAGCCACAAGCTCATGGTGCGCGCCGGCATGATTCGCCAGCTGGCGTCCGGCATCTACACCTGGCTGCCGCTGGGCCTGCGCGTGCTGCGCAAGGTCGAACGCATCGTGCGCGAGGAGATGGACGCCGCCGGCGCCCAGGAAGTCTTGATGTCGGGCGTGCTGCCGGCCGAGCTGTGGCAGGAATCGGGCCGCTGGGACCACTACGGCCCCGAGCTGCTGCGCATCAAGGACCGTCACGACCGCGCCTTCTGCCTGGGGCCGACCCACGAGGAGGCCATCACCGACCTCATCCGCAACGAAGTGCACAGCTACAAGCAGCTGCCGGCCAACTTCTACCAGATCCAGACCAAGTTCCGCGACGAGGTGCGGCCGCGCTTCGGCATCATGCGCGCGCGCGAATTCCTGATGAAGGACGCCTATTCCTTCCATCTCGATCACGCCTCGCTGGAAGAAACCTACCAGGACATGTACCGCGCCTACAGCCGCGTGTTCGAGCGCGCCGGCCTGACTTTCCGCGCGGTGCTGGCCGACACCGGCAACATCGGCGGCTCGAAGTCGCACGAGTTCCACGTGCTGGCCGACTCGGGCGAAGACTTGATCGCCTTCAGCACCAACGGCGACTACGCCGCCAACGTCGAGATGGTGCCGGCGCCGGCGCCCGCCGCGCCGCGCCCGGCGCCGGGCCAGGCCATGGACAAGGTCGCCACACCCAAGGCCCATACCATCGCCGAGGTCTCCGAGTTCCTCAAAGTCGAGCCGGCCCGGGTGGTGAAGACCCTGATGGTGGCGGGCGAGGACGGCACGCTGGTGGCGCTGGTGCTGCGCGGCGATCACGAGCTGAACGCGGTCAAGGCACAGAAGATTGCCGGCGTCGCTTCGCCACTGCGCATGGCGCGGGCGGATGAAATCGAAGCGGTGGTGAAATGCGGGCCGGGCTCGCTCGGGCCCTGTGGCCTTTCGATCAAGGTGGTGGCGGACAGCGCCGCCGCCGCGCTCGCCGATTTCGTGTGCGGCGCCAACCAGGCGGGCTATCACCTGACCGGCGTCAACTGGGGCCGCGACGCGGCCGAGCCGGAAGTGGCGGATCTGCGCAACGCCCAGCCCGGCGACCCGAGCCCCGACGGCAGCGGCCCGCTCGACATCAAGCGCGGCATCGAGGTCGGCCACATCTTCCAGCTCGGCACCAAGTATTCCGAAGCCATGAAGGCACGCGTGCTGGACGACACCGGCGCCAACGTCACCATGGTCATGGGCTGCTACGGCATCGGCGTGTCACGCATCGTGGCCGCCGCCATCGAACAGAACCATGACGACAAGGGCATCGTGTGGCCGGTAGGCATCGCGCCGTTCGAATGCGCGATCGCGCCCATCGGCATGCACAAGTCGGACAAGGTGCGCATCATCGCCGAGCAGCTTTACAGCGACCTCAAGGATGCCGGCATCGACGTGCTGTTCCACGACGGCAACGAGCGCCCGGGCGTGATGTTCGCCGACCTCGAACTGATCGGCATTCCGCATCGCATCGTGGTCAGCGATCGCGGCATCGACGCCGGCACCCTGGAATACAAGGCGCGCACCGCCGAGAACGCCGAGGCGCTGCCGCTAGGCAAGACCGTCGAGATATTGAAGGCGAAGATCGAGGCGGAGCGCTGAGCGCCAGCGTTCGGGATGATTCTGCAGGTGCGAATTCATTCGCACACTGTCGACAAATGCGCTGCGCGCGCCTTGCTTTGTGGTCAGCCTCAGGCTGCAAGGTGCGAATGAATTCGCACCTGCCGGTCAGCGCACCTCGAAGCCGCTGCCCACTGCTTCATCGCAGGCTTCGCTCGTGACCGCGCCGACCTTCGCTCGCGGCGGCCCCTCTGCCAGCCACTGTTCGAATTCGGCGAGCGCATCGAGCGTGCCGGCCGCCACCGCCTCCACGCGTCCGTCGGGCAGGTTCATCACCCAGCCGTCGAGGCCGAGCTTGCGCGCGCAGTCGCGCGCCGACACGCGGTAGTAAACCCCTTGCACCTTGCCGCTGACGCGGTAGCGGCGACAGCTACGCACTTCATCGTTCATGGCGGCGGCTCCGTGGCGGATGCCACGCCTTCGAACAGTTCGGCAAGCGGCATGCAGAGGTGGTGTTCCGACCATTGCGCGAGTTCGAGCAAGTGCCCGTGCAGGCGCCGGTCGGAGGTGTCGGCGGCCAGCGCATGCACGTCATGGCGCAGCGGAAAGCTCGGCGTCAGTCGCAACAGGTCGAGCAGGCTCAGGCGGTCGAGATCGCGCGCCAGCATCCACTCGAAACGATCGTCGCGGTTGATCCAGCCCGCCGCGTCCAGCGTTTCCAGCGCGGCATTGATGGCGGCGTAACCGAAGTCCGACTCGAGACGCAGGAGATCCTTGTCCGACAGGCTGCGGCCGAGACCCTGGCCTTCGTGCAGGCGAAACAGCACGCGATAGGTGCAGTACAGGGGATCGTCAGCCGCCAGCACCGCGTGCTGGCGTGGTCGCGGCGGCCGGAACGTGGTCAGGCATTCGGTGATCTCCGCGCCCAGCAGCACGATCACCCACGACAGGTAAATCCAGGTCAGGAAGATTGGCACCGTGGCGAAAGCGCCGTAGATCGCTTCCTGGGACGGAAAGCGCGTCACGAACAGCGCGAACGCATGCTTGGCCAGTTCGAACAGCAGGCCTGCCACCACGCCGCCGATGACGGCATGGCGCAGCGGCACCGGCCGATAGGGGATCAGTTTGAAGCACAGCACGAAGGCCAGCATGGTCGCAATCAAGGGCGACACCGCGATCAACTGCGTACGCAGACTGTCGTTCAGCGCGTGTCCGGCCAGCCCCGGCAAGGCCATCGCGTAGGAAGTGGCGACCATGCCGGTGCCGATCAGCACCGGGCCCAAGGTCAGCACCGACCAGTAGACCAGGAAGCGCACCAAGAGCGGACGCTTGCGACGCACGCCCCAGATGACGTTGAAGGTCGACTCGATGGTCGACAGCATGGCGAGCACGGTGACCAGCAACACCGCCACGCCCAACGCCTGCAGACCGCGCGCCTTGTCGCTGAACTCGACCAGGTAGGCGCGCACCTGCTCGCCCAGCGTCGGCACGAAAGCGCGAAACACGAAGCTTTCCATCGCTTCGCGCCAGTCCTGGAAGGCCGGGAACGCCGACAGGCTGACGATCAGCACCGTGAACAAGGGCACCAGGGCCAGCAACGAGGTATAGGCCAGGGCCGAGGCGGTGCGCAGGCATTGATCGGATTCGAAGCGGCGCGCGAGGTAGCCCACGAACAGGTACAGCCAGCGACTGTGGGCGACCAAGGCCGCGAGCGGTCCACGCGGCGCTTCGCTCATGCGCGCCCCGGCGCCGCGTTGTGATGGGAAAACCCGTGCATCGTCCCTGCTCCTGCGTGGCGAACATGACGCGCCGGACGGGATGCCCGAGCTCGGCGCACACGCCTACAATGCCACAGCATACGCAGGCCGCGATCGGGCCGGCGACAGACAACCGGAGCCAATGCGTGGACGTCACCCTCTACCACAACCCCCGCTGCTCGAAATCGCGCGAGACGCTGGCGCTGCTCGAAGCGCGCGGTATCACGCCGACCATCATCGAGTACCTGCAAACGCCGCCGTCGGCGGCCGAGCTGCGCGAGCTGCTGGCGGCGCTGGGCATCAAGGCGCGGGCCCTGGTGCGCGACAAGGAAGCGGCGTGGGCGGCCTGCGCCATCGACGACGACAACGACGAGGCGCGCATCATCGCCGCCCTGGTCGCGCATCCCGAGCTGATTGAACGGCCCATCGTGGTGGCCGGCACGCGTGCGGTGCTGGGCCGGCCGCCGAGCAATATCGACCAGCTCTTCGCTTGAGTCGGTCATGACCGACATCCTCATCCTCTACTACAGCCGTCACGGCCATACCGCCGCGCTCGCCGACGAACTGCGCCACGGCGTGATCTCGGTGCCGGGCTGCGGCGCGCGCATGCGCACCGTGGCCGCCCTCGCCCACCGTCCCGACAGCGTGCCGGCCAGCGGACCACCCCATGTCAGCAAGGATGATCTGCGCGAATGCGCGGGCCTCGCGCTCGGTTCACCGACGCGCTTCGGCAACATGGCGGCGCCGCTGAAAGCGTTTCTCGACGAAACCTCGGACCTGTGGCTGTCGGGCAGCCTCATCGGCAAACCGGCCTGCGTGTTCACCTCCACCAGCAGCCTGCATGGCGGCCAGGAATCGACCTTGCTGTCGATGATGCTGCCGTTGCTCCATCACGGCATGCTGGTGATGGGCGTGCCCTACAGCGAAGCCGCGCTGCTCGATACGCAGAGCGGCGGCACGCCCTATGGCGCGAGCCACGTGGCCGGCGCCGACAACGGCCGAAGCTTGAGCGAACACGAGAAACGCGTGGCGCGGACGCTGGGCAGGCGGCTGGCGGAAACGGCCTTGCGGCTGGGGTGATCGTCGTCCGTCAATCCGTGCATGTCAGACTGAAGTCTGACCCACGGAAGAATCGCCCGGCATTGTGGGTCAGACTTCAGTCTGACACCGCTGGACGGTCAGGTTTGGCGAGTTCTTCCCGACGCGCCGCCAGCACTTCCCGCACCAGCGGCACGGTCAGCGCGCGCCCTTGCGCAAGCGCCGCGGCATCGAGTTCATCGAGCAGGCTGACGAGGGTCGTCATGTCGCGCCGTTCGCGCAGCATGATGAATTCGATGACGGCTTCCGGCATGTCGAGTCCGCGTTCGCGGGCACGCGCTTGCAATACACGTACCTTGTCGGCATCGCTCAACTCGTGCAGTTGGTAGATGAGACTCGCCGACAGGCGCGAGGCGAGATCGGCCAGCACAAAGTTCGGTTCGCCGCGCGCCGACCACAAGAGGAAACGCTCGCCGGCGTGTACCGCGTTATAGAGATTGAACAGCCGTCGTTCCCACTCGGCGTCACCGGCGCAGGCGTCGATGTCGTCCAGCGCCAGCATGTCGACGCTGTCGAGGTCATCCAGCGCCGCCGCGCCGGCCGTCAACAGTTCGCGCAAGGGCAGCAGCATGGCGCGTACGCCCTGGGTGGCCAGGGCGGCGATGGCGGCGTGCAGGAGATGGCTCTTGCCGGTTGCCGCGCCACCACGCAGGTGCACGATGCGCGGCCCGGCGCGACGCGACCACTGCTCGACGGCGCGCAGCGCTTCGCCATTGTCACCGGCCACGAAGCTCGCGAAATCGTGGTGGGTGGTATTGAACAGCGCCAGCGTCAGCTGCGGATCGGCAGCGCGCGGGCTCATGGGCCGTAGAGTTCGCTCTTGAGATATTCGTCGCGCGAATGGCGCAACAGCACCACCACCACCGCCGCCACCGGCAGGGCCACCAGCACGCCGAAAAAGCCGAACAGCTGGCCGCCCGCCATCACCGCGAAGATCACCGCCACCGGGTGCAGGCCGATGCGATCGCCAACCAGCATCGGCGACAGCACCATGCCTTCCAGGAGCTGGCCGACGCTGAACACCGCCGCCACGCCGATGAGGTGGGCGGCATCATGGAACTGCAGGAAGGCCGCCACCGCCGCCGCCACCACGCCGACGATCACGCCCATGTAGGGCACGAAGCTCAACAGGCCCGCCATCATGCCGATCACGAAGGCGAGATCGAGCCCGACCATCCACAGGCCGCAGGTGTAAATCACGGCCAGCGCCAGCATCACGGTCAATTGGCCGCGCAGGAACTCGGCCAGCACGGCATCGATTTCCTTGGCGAGCTTGCCGATGGTCGGCGCCACGCGCTGCGGCAACAGTTCCCGCACCGCCGCCACCAGGTGGTCCCAGTCGCGCAGCAGGTAGAAGGTCACGACCGGTATCAACAGCAGGTAGGTCAACCAGCCCAGCAGCACCTGGCCGGAGCGCCCGATGGACGACATCACCTGGCCGGCCACCGAGCCGACCTGGCGCCAGTGCTCGACGATGGCGGTGCGCAGCGCTTCGATGTCGATGCTGACCACGTCACTGCCGACCAGCGCGGCGATGCGCGGCGCGAGGCTCTTCTGCAGCCAGTCGAGGGCCTCGGGAATGTTGTTCAAGAAAGCGATGGTCTGGTGACTCAGCATCGGCAACAGCACCACCAGCGCCACCACGCCCGTCACCAGCATCACGCCGAACACCGTCAACACGCCGAGCGTGCGGCTCGCGCCGAGGCGCTCGAGACGGTCAACCAAGGGGTCGCCGAGATAGGCCAGGAGCGCACTCATGAGAAAGGGTGTCAGCACCGGCGCCAGCAGGTACAGCAGCCAGCCGCCGGCCAGCACCAGCGCGAGAATGAACCACTGGCGGGAATCGGCGAGGGTGGTGTTCATGGCAATAACTCGTAGGTGTCGCTGCTTGCCGGCACCGGCGCCAGCACACGGCCGAAGGCAATCGCCTGCGCCAGCGCCGCGCGTCCGCCGCGCGCTGTGACTTCGTAGACCACGCGCTGGTTGTCGACGGTGCGCAGGAACAGCGCCGAGATGCTGTCCAGGGTATCGAGGTAACGCGACAGGCGCGCGTAGTCGGCGGCCGAGCGCACGCCCTCGACCGCGAGGCTCACGCGCTCGGCGCCGGCCAGCATGCCGGGCTCGGCGTAGCGTCGCGCCAGCGCATCGCCCAAGGCGTCCACGCCTTCCTCGACGATGGCGTCGGCCAATGCCCCTTCCTGGGTCCATTGCAGGGTTTCACCGTCGACGTCGAGGCGCCACTGCACTTCCCACACCTGCGCACCGGCTTCGTGCAATTGCCCGACCAGCACCGCCGCCGCGCCGTAGCGAGCAGCCAGGCCGACCGCCGCCTCGGACAGCGCGGACCAGTCCTGGGCCTGGTTCAACTGAGCGCTTTCCTCGATGTCCATCAGCGGCAGCAGCACCGGCAGGGCGCGCGCATCGGCCTTGCGCTTCAAGGTCGCGCCAAGCTTGCCTGGCGCTTCACCGCCGACCAGGGCGCGGCCCTGGGCGTCGTCGACCACCAGGAACACCACGGTATCGGGGCGCTGCTTGCCCCAGGTGCCGATGCCGCGTTCCTCGAGTTCACGCTCGAGCACCCTTTCATCGAATTGTGCGTTCAAGCTCAGGCCGCCGTCCGGCGTATTGGCATAGGCGTATTGCAGCAGCAGGGTCGATGCGCGCCCCAGCAGGGCACGCGCACTGGCATCGTTGGGCGTGCGGCGATTGCCGGTCAGCTTGACCAGCACTTCGGCGAGCGCGGCGGCGCTGGCGCGCGAGCGTTCGGCCGGTGTACGGTCCTTGACCGCCACGCTGGCGTTGTAGAGGCCGGTCACGTCACGCGCCGCGAGCGGACTGGCCAATACGCAGGACAACAGCGCCACGACCAGGCCCATCCATCGTTTCGAAGTCTTTCGCGTCATGCCCAACTCGTTGCTGCCGGTCGCCTCGTGGCGACGCGCTATGGTAACAGGCCGACCAAAATCGCCGTGAGCACGTGCGAATTTCCGCGGGCTTTTGCGCCTGTTACCATGCGCGCCCATGAGCACCCACGACAGCAGCAACGAATCCCAGGGCTTGTCCTATCGCGCCGCCGGCGTCGACATCGAGGCCGGCGAAGAACTGGTCAGACGCATCGGCCCGGGCGCCCGCGCCACCCATCGCAGCGGCGTGATGGGTGGATTGGGCGGCTTCGGCGGCCTGTTCGATCTGCGCGCCACCGGCTATCGCGATCCGATCCTGGTGTCGGGCACCGACGGCGTCGGCACCAAGCTGCTGCTCGCCATCGACACCGGCCGCCACGACACCATCGGCATCGATCTGGTCGCCATGTGCGTGAACGACGTGGTGGTGCAAGGCGCCGAGCCGCTGCTGTTCCTCGATTACTTCGCGACCGGCGCGCTCAGCGTCGAGACCGGCGCGGCGGTGGTGAACGGCGTGGCGCGCGGCTGCGTGGAAGCCGGCTGCGCGCTGCTCGGCGGCGAGACCGCCGAGATGCCCGGCATGTACGCGGCCAAGCATTACGACCTGGCCGGCTTCTGTGTCGGCGCGGTCGAGCGCGAGCGCCTCATCGACGGCAGCAAGGTGCGCGCCGGCGACGTGCTGCTGGGCCTTGCTTCCAGCGGCGTGCATTCGAACGGCTATTCGCTGGTGCGCGCCATCCTCGCGCGCAGCGGTCAGACACTGGACACTGCCTTCGGCGACGGCACGCTGGCCGACGCGCTGCTGACGCCGACCCGCATCTACGTCAAAGCGCTGTTGAAGGCGCTGGCCGAGGTCGACATCCATGCCCTCGCCCACATCACCGGCGGCGGCCTGACCGAGAACATTCCGCGCGTGATCCCCGACGGCCTGTCGGTCGAAATAGATTTGCACGCCTGGCGTCTGCCGGCGCTCTTCACCTGGCTGCGCGATGCCGGCCAGGTGGCGCAAAGCGAAATGCTCAAGACCTTCAACTGCGGCATCGGCATGGTGGTGGTGGTCGCGCCCGAGGACGTCGATACGGTCAGCGCGGTGCTGGTGGAGGCCGGCGAGCAGGTCACGCGCATCGGCGTGGTGCGCGAGGGCGGCACGGGCGTCGCCTACAGCGGCAGCTTGTCCTGAACGACGGGCGCGCCGCCCTTCGCGCGGCGTCGCCCGGCCAGGCTTTCCTCCACGGCGGTCAGGAAACCGCGCAGGATCTGCACTTCGCTGTCGCGCAGTTCGGCGCGACTCAACAAGCGTCGCAAACGTCGGTCGAGCAACTTCGGCTTGCCGGGCTCAAAGAACTCGACCGCCGCCATCACCTGCATGCAATGGCGCTGCAGGGCGGCGACGTCTTCGGCGCTCGCGCTTTGATCCGACAGGCGCCGGTTGCGTGGCCGGGGCGCCACCACCAGCGGCGCGGCGGCGTACAGCTCGTAGACGATTATCTGCACCGCCTGGGCGAGATTCAAGGAACTGAATTCCGGCACCGTCGGGATCTCGATCAGGCGCTGACACAGGTCCAGATCGGAATTCGACAGGCCGCTGCGCTCCGGCCCGAACACCACCGCCACCTCTGACTCACCGCGCGCCACGATGTCGGCCGCCGCGCCGCGCGGGCTGAAGGTCGGCCAGTCGATGCGGCGATCGCGTGCGCTGGTCGCGTAGGCGAGATCCACGCCGGCCAAGGCCGCGGCCAGGTCGTGATGAACCCTGGCGCCCTGCAGCAGGTCGGCGGCGCCCACCGCCAGCGCCGTGGCCTCGTCATCGGGAAAGCGCGCCGGCGCGACGAGATGCAATTGCGTGAGGCCCATGGCCTTCATGGCGCGCGCCGTGCTGCCGATGTTGCCCGGGTGCGTGGTGCCGACCAGCACCACGCGCACACGCGCCGCGAGCGGCGCCGGCATGGCAGGTGTGTCGATTTCGCTTCGGTCCACGGTCTGGCACTGACTATCGGTTAGAATCCCCGGCATTCTAATCCCCGGATCGCGCCATGCATCCCATGCTCAATATCGCCGTGCGCGCCGCCCGCCGCGCCGGCACCGTCATCATGCGCGGTCAACAGCGCCTCTACGAAGTCGCCATCACGCGCAAAGGTCACCAGGACTACGTGACCCAGATCGACAAGGACGCCGAGTCCGCCATCATCGACACCCTGCTGACCGCGTATCCCACTCACCAGATCCTGGCCGAGGAGTCCGGCACCACCGGCCGCGACGGCGAATACCTGTGGATAGTCGACCCGCTCGACGGCACGCTCAACTTCGTACACGGCTACCAGCAGTTCGCGGTCTCGATCGCGCTCGCCGTGCGCGGTCGTGTCGAGCAGGCGGTGGTCTACGATCCGGTGCGCGACGAGCTGTTCACCGCTTCGCGCGGCGCCGGCGCGCAGTTGAACGGCCATCGCCTGCGCGTCAGCAAGGTCGCGCATCTCGAAGACGCGCTCATCGGCACCGGCTTTCCGGTGCGGCGCAAAGCCACCCTGCGTCCCTACGTGGCCTCGTTCGCGACGGTGCTCGAACGCTGCGCCGACGTGCGCCGCGCCGGCGCGGCGGCGCTCGATCTCGCGCACGTCGCGTGCGGACGCCTGGACGGCTTCTGGGAGTTCGGCTTGCAGGCGTGGGACATCGCCGCGGGTGGGCTCCTGGTCCAGGAAGCGGGCGGCCTGGTCGGCGATCCGGACGGCGGCGAGAAGCACATGGACAGGGGCGATGTCGTGGCAGGCAATGCCAAGGTCTTTCGCCAGTTGCTCGGTGCGCTGGCGACCCGCGAAGGCGGGCGCGCGGCGAGCAGCGACCAGGGCTGAGCGCGGCGCCGGGCCATGGCCACGGTCAGCATCATCCTGCCCGCCAAGAACGAGGCGCAAAACCTCGTGCATCTCTTGCCCGCGCTGCGCGCCGCGCAGCCCGATGCCGAGATCATCGTGGTCGACGACGGCAGCAGCGACGACACGGTGGCGCTGTGCGAAGCGAACGGCGTGCGCTGCGTGTCCCATCCCTATTCGATGGGCAATGGCGCCGCCGTCAAGACCGGCGCGCGCAACGCCAGCCATGACGTGCTGATGTTCATGGATGCCGATGGCCAGCACGATCCGGCCTGCATCCAGGCGCTGCTCGACAAGCTCGACGAAGGCTACGAGATGGCGGTCGGCGCCCGCACCTGGGATTCCCACGCCTCGCTGCCACGACGCGCCGCCAACTACATCTACAACGGCCTGGCGAGCTACATGGCGGGGCGGCCGGTGCTGGATCTCACGTCCGGCTTTCGCGCCGCGCGGCGCCGGCACTTCCTGCGCTTCCTGTACCTGTTGCCTAACGGCTTTTCCTACCCGACCACCAGCACCATGGCGTTCTTCCGCTCGGGTCTGCCGGTCGCCTACGTGCCGATCAGCGCGCGTCGACGCGGCGGCCGCAGCCACATCCGCCTGTTCGAAGATGGCCTGCGCTTCTTCATGATCATCCTCAAAGTCGGTGCGCTGTTTTCACCGATGCGACTGTTCCTGCCGGTCAGCATGGTGATCTTCGCGACCGGCATGCTCTACTACCTTTACACCTTCATCGACTCCCATCGCTTCACCAACATGTCGGCGCTCTTGATCACGACTTCGGTGACGACCTTCATGCTCGGCATCCTCGCCGAGCTGGTTTCCGCGCTGCATTACAAGGAAGCCGACGCCGAGCGACGGCTGGCGCGGCGCGCGCAGCCGCACGACGAGCACGAATGACGGCGGCCGCGCTCAGCGGCCCTGCAACTCGGCGTCGAGACCGGCATCCATGCGTGAGAAATCCGCGTGCTGGCGACGCGCCCGTGCACGGGCCTCGTCGATGAGCGCGCGGGCCCCCGCGCGATCGCCGGCGTCCAGCGCGATCTCCACGCCGAGATACACAGGATAGGGATCGGCGGGCGCCAGTCGCGCCGCATAGGCAGCCGCCGCGGTCGCGCGCGCATGTTCGCCACGCGCGTGGCGAAGCTGCGCGCTGCTGACGTACATGAGATAGCGCGTGTTGTGCGACAACGGTCGATCGCGCAGGGCGTCGAGCGTCGCCGCGAGGGCGGTGCTGTCGAGCGCGCAGGCGCCGTCCAGCACCTGCGCGGTGAGCCACAACAGGATCTCGACGGTCATGGCGTCAGGCCGCGCGAGCTCGGCCGCGGCCTTGAACGCCGCATCCTGTCCCGCCGTCTCGTGCGTGGCGAGGCAGGCGATGCGCAGCCGATGCAAGCGCGCGCCGGCATCGCTGGCATCGCCCAGCACGCGCGCGGCGGCGGCGGTATCGCCGCGCGTCAGCAGCCATTCGACGAGATTGGCGCGCGCGCGAAGCGAACGTGGGTGAGCCTCGAAGAACGAGGCATACAGGGCACCGGCATTGCCCCAGGTCGGCGTCATGCTGGCGGTGACCAGGGCGTAGAGCAGCGCCAGCGTCGCCAGCAACAGCGTGGCGCGACGCGCCGTCAGCCATTGCGCGGCCAGCGCCGCGAGCGCGAGGCAGATGCCGATGGCGGGCAGGTAGTTGCGGTGTTCGAACACGAGTTCAAGCGCGAACACGCTCGATTCGAGCGCATGGCCGACGAAGAACAACAGCACGCCGAAAGCCGCCAGCGGCATGCGCCGACGCCACTTCCACGCCGTCACCAGCAAGGCGCCGAGCGCGACCACCGCCAGCACGGTCGTGATGTGCGGCGGCCAGTGCGCGATGTCGACGTCATCGTGATGGAAGCCGAGCGCCGCGCGGCGCGGTGCAACGATCCAGCCGAGGTATACCAGCAGCACGCGCGCTTCGGTCAACACCCGCTCGAGAGGACTGAAATCACGCAGGCTGTAGGGCGCGGTGAACGTGCCGTACCAATGCGTCGCGAAGTAGGTGGCCGCCAGCGCCAGTGGCACCACGGTGCTCAAGGCGAGCGCGGTGCGCAGCCAGCTTGGACGCGGCCAACGTCGCGGATCGAATACGCACACTTCCAGCGCCAGCAGGTAGAAGGGCGTGAGCAGACCGATCTCCTTGCCAAGCGCGGCGAGCGGCGTGCACACCAGCAAGGCCAGCGCGATGGGCAGCGCGCCGCCACGCCCCGCCGCGATACGCTCCCGGCCGACGCTGTATAACCACATCGCCGTCACGCCGAACAAGGTCGCGAGTTCGGTCATGCGCTGGCACAAATACATGACCGTGCTGACGTTCAAGGGATGCAGCAGCCACAGCGCGGCGGCGCCCAGCGCCACGCCGCGCGCGGCGTCGGCGGCCACGCCGGTGCAGCGCGCGAGCCGCCCCGCCAAGGCATGCACCAGCACCCCATTGACGAGATGCAGTGCGAGATTGGTCGCTTTCCAGTAGCGCAGATCGGTGCTCGCCACGGCGTTGGCGATGAAGCTCGCCATCGCCAAGGGCCGTCCCAGGGGCCCGCTGTCGCTGAACAGGAACAAGCGCCAGTCGTGGCCGAGTTCGGCCGCGCGCAGCAAAGGCGTGATGACCTCACTGTCGTCGAGCAACAGCGGCCCGCCGAGCGCCGGCCAGTACAGCATCACCGTCAGCGCCAGCAGCGCGACCAGCAGCGTCACGCCAAGCAAGTCTGCAGCACGTGCTTCAGTCGTCATGCGCGGCGGACGTCAGGCGCGACAGGCGGATGAGGAGGCCACGCTGCATGAACCGCGCCGACCACGGCAGCGCGGCCCGCACTTCACTGGCCAGCGCCGTGGCGCGCGCCTGGTTGCCGGCGCTGGCATGCGCTTCGGCGAGTCGCGTCTTCAGCGGCGCATTGTGCGGTTGGGCCGCGACCAGGTCTTCGAGAATGGTGATGGCCGCGGCGCTGTCGCCGAGCATGCGGGCATAGAACACCGCCAGCCATTCCAGCACGCGTTGGCGGCTGGCGATGGACAGGTCCTTGCGCGCCAACAGCGCGTTGGCGAGGACTTGCACGCTGTCGGTATCGCGACGGCAGCGGCCGTAGCCCTGACAGATGACCAGTCCGCGGAAGATTTCCTCGCCGACCGTGTCGCGCGGCTGCGCGACGATGAGCGGCACGAGGCGCGAGACGGCGGCGCGGTCGCCGCGCTCGATGGCGGTCATGAGCAAGGCCGACAAGGGCAGGGTCTTGATCGGCGCGAGTCGCGCGGCCTGTTCCAGTGCGGTGATGCCGGCGGCGTAACGGCCGGCGTCCTGGCCGGCCGCTTCGAGGCGCAGGCGACCCGCTTCGTACCACAGCCGCGGCGAGTGCGGGTGATGGCGCAGATCGGATTCGACCAGCGCCGACGGCGATGCCCATAGCGTCGCGCGCGTGAAGGTCACCGCGGCCAGCAGCAGCAGCGCCAGCGCGGCGGCGCCGGCGCGCCGGCGTGGCGTCGCCAGCAGCTCGGCGAAGGCCAGCGTGCCGGCGGTCAGCACGCCCAGGCCCGGCAGGTAGTTGCGATGTTCGTGGGCGAGTTCGAGCGGGATGATGCTGCCCTCGAGCAGGTGGCCGAGCAGGAACCAGGCCCAGCCGAAGGCGAGCCAGGGGCGCGCTTCGCGCCGCGCCAGCGCCCACGCCGAAATCACCGCCAGGCCGACCACCGCCAACAGGGTGGTGGGCGGCTGCAGCCAACCACGCGACAGCGCGAGGTAGTCGTGGAACAGCGCGAAAGCGTCGGGGGTCGGCACCAGCAGCAGGCGCAGATACAGGAACATCACGCGCGCCTCGCTCAGCACTCGCTCACCGAGGGTGAATTCGCGCCCGCGATAGCCGGGCTCGACCTCGCGCACGAAGTACCACAGGCTCGCCACCAACACCGCCAGCGCCAGCGCGCCCAGCCGTCTCCTGAGCGTGGCCGACATCGTCGTGCGCGCGCCGCGGATCACCAGCCACTCGATGAGCAGCAGGTAGAACGCCAGGCTCAATGCGGTCTCCTTGGCCAGCAAGGCCAGCAGCGCCAGGCCCGCGCTGAGCAGCCACCAGGCGCGCGGCGCCGGCAGGCCGCGCAATTGGCGGCGGCGCGCATCGATGTACAGCACCAGTGTCAGCAGTACAAAGGTCGCCGACAGCGAGGTCATGCGCTGCACGACGTACAGCACCGAGGTGAGATTGATCGGATGCAGCGCCCACAGCGTGGCGATCAACCAGGCGCTGGCGCGCGGCGCGCGTGGCGCCAGCGACGGCACGATGCGCGCCATGAGTGCCCATACCAGGAGCGCGTTCAGCGCATGGATGACGAGATTGGTGATCTTGAACGGTTCCGGCGCGAGGCCGGTCAGCGCGCGGTTGAGCGCGAAGCTCAGCATCGCGAGCGGTCGGGCCAGGGGTCCGGTGCCGACGCCGGACATCGCGGCATCGAACAGGGCTGAAAGACTCTTGTCGGCGTCAGCCAGCGCGAGGTTGTCGACGATGGTGTGGTAGTCGTCGAACACGAAGCCACCGCCCACGCCGGGCAGGTAGACCAGCATCACCGCCGCCAGCAGGCCCAGCCCCATCAGGGCGCGAACCGCGGCGCGCCGCTCTGTCATCATGGTCGTTCACGCATCGGGCGCGGAGTCGTTGTCCGGGCAATCTCTCACGCAAAAAAAAAGCACGCTGCGCAGAGCGCAGCGTGCTTCGTTTCAGGCTGGGTCAGCCTTAATTGCGGCAGGACGAAGGACGATACTTGCCTTCGAGGTTGCCACCGGTGCAATCCCACACCACCTTGCCGCCCGCAGTGCGGGGCTCGAGGGTGATTTCCTGGCCCTGGATGGTGGTGGTGGAGAAGGTCACGGTAATGATGCCATCGCCGGCGCCGCCGACGTTGACCTTGTCAACCGAGTTGCCGGAGATGGTTTCTTCGTCCGCCATACCCGCCGCGGTGTTGTCGGTCGGCAGGCTGCCGTTGGCCGAGAAGTATTCCGAGACGGCAGTCTTGCCGGCGCTGGCCAGCGACAGACCTTCGGTCACTTTCGCGCGGATGGTGTAGTCCTGGTAGGCCGGAATCGCGACCGCGGCCAGGATGCCGATGATCGCCACGACGATCATCAATTCGATAAGGGTAAAGCCCTGTTGCTTCTGCATCTTCATGTGTCGTCTCTCCTCGAGAATTTATTTCGGTTTTTCATTCGCCAGTGAGCCGGCGCGGAGTGCTTATCGGCACGCCGCCCGTAAAACTTCGCTCGCCTGTGTTCGTACCAATGGGCGTCGGTACGAACGCGTGCGGGAGGGTTAGCAGATTCCATGCCATGCGTGGTGATGGGCGGCAAGGCGCTGAATTCATTGATCTCGAACTTCCGGCACCCTGGCAATCCGCCCACGCATTCCGCGCAGACCGCCCGACCCGCGTCACAATGTGACGCAATTCGTCAGATCCCGTCCGTCCCGCTAGCCCTCGATGCCCAACTTCTGCAGGCGATAGCGCAGCGCCCGAAAGCTGATGCCCAAGAGCTTGGCGGCACGGGTCTTGTTCCAGCGCGTCTGTTCGAGCGCGGCGAGGATGCGGCTGCGCTCGACGTCGTCCAGGTAGTCCTGCAGTTCCGCCGCGCCGGCGGCGGGAGCGGCACCGGCCCGCTGGCCTTCCGGCAGCCTGAGGTCGGGCACCCGGATCTCGTCGTTCTCGCACAGCGTCAAGGCACGTTCGAGGATGTTCTCCAACTCGCGGACATTGCCCGGGAAGGCGTAGCTGCGCAGGGCCGCCAGGGCATCGTCGGCCAGGCACGGGGTGCCCATGCCGAACTCTTCGCTCTTGTTGGCGAGAAAATGCTCGACCAGCAGCGGAATGTCGTCGGCGCGTTCGCGCAGCGGCGGCACGTTGAGCTCGATGACGTTGATGCGGTAGTACAGGTCCTGGCGGAATTCGCCGGCCTCGACCAGGTCCGCCAGCTTCTTGTGGGTGGCCGACAGGATGCGGCAGTCGACCGCCACCTCGGCGTCGGCGCCTATCGGCCGCACGCGCTTCTCCTGGATGGCGCGCAGCAGTTTGACCTGCATGTGCAGCGGCAGCTCGGCCACTTCGTCGAGGAACAGCGTGCCGCCATCGGCGGCCTGGAACAGGCCCGGCTTGTCGGCCACCGCGCCGGTGAAGCTGCCTTTCCTGTGGCCGAACAGTTCGCTTTCCATCAGTTCGTCCGGAATCGCACCGCAGTTGACCGGCACGAAGGCGGCCATGGCGCGCGCACCCTGTTCGTGGATGAGACGCGCCACCAGTTCCTTGCCGGTACCCGACTCGCCGCTGATATAGACCGGCGCCTGGCTGCGGGCGAGCTTGGCGACCGTGGCGCGCAGCCGTTCGATGGCGTCCGAGGCGCCGATCAGGGCGCGCGATTCGGCGGTCGGCGAGCCGCGCAGCTTCAAGGCCTGGGTGATGAGATTGCGCAGGTCCTTCAGGTCGACCGGCTTGGTGACGAAATCGAAGGCGCCGGACTTCAGCGCCGTGATGGCCGATTCCATGTTGCCATGGGCGGTGATCACCGCCACCGGCATGCCGGGATGACGACGCGCGATGTCGGCCACCAGGTCCAGCCCGTTGCCATCCGGCAGGCGCATGTCGGTCAGGCACAGATCGAAGTGCTCCTGCTTGAGCAGCGCCAGCGCCTCGGCGATGTTGGCGGCCGGACTCGCGTGTACGCCCATGCGCCCGAGCGTGATGCCGAGCAGTTCGCGGATGTCGGGCTCGTCGTCGACGATCAACGCGCGTTTGTCGCTCATACCTCTCCAATCCTTTGTTGCCGGCCGGGATGTGCAAACACGATGCGAAAGCGGCAGCCGCGCTGGCGTTCGATCAATTGCAGCGAGGCCTGGTTGGATTCACACAGCTCGCGCGCAATGTACAGCCCGAGTCCGGTGCCACTCGATTCGGTGGTGGCGAACGGTTCGAACAGGCGGTCCGAGATGGCTTCGGACAGGCCCGGCCCGCTATCGACCACGTCGAGGAACGGGCGACCGTTACTCTCGATGATGCCAGCTTCGAAACGCAGCAGCGGCGTGCCCGCGGCATAGCGCAGGCCGTTCTCGGAAAGATTCCACAGCACCTGCTGCAACTGGCTCTTGTCTATCTTGACCACTATCGGCTCGTGCAGCCAGGTCAGCGCCAGTTCGCCGTCGTCGAGCTCGAAACGCTCGGCGAGTTCGGCGCGGAACTGCTCCAGCCAGGGCCGCAGGGCGAAGCTCTCGGACACCACGTCGTGGCGGCGGCCGATGGTCATGACGTTCTCGATGATGGCGTTCACGCGTTGCGCGTGTTGCAGCACGATGTCGGTCAGGCGCCGATCCTGGCTGGTCAGATCGGGCGATTCCGACAATAACTGGGCGGCATGGCTGATGGCGCCGAGCGGGTTGCGGATTTCATGGGCGATGCTGGCGGTCAGGCGCCCGAGCGAGGCGAGCTTCAACTGCTGGGCGCGCTGGCGGGTTTCGGCGGCATCTTCCAGGAATACCAGCGTGCCGTGCTGCTCGGGCTCGCCGGTGCCGAGCTCGGTGAATGACACGAGGGCGTTGATGCTGCCGTGCCCGCCGATGGTGGCGGCCGGGTTCTCGCCGCTGCCGAGCCAGCCGCGGAACGAATCATGGAGAGAGGCGGAGATATCGGCCAGCGCGCCGCGCAGTTGATGGCTTTCGTGGCCCAGGATCTCGGCCGCCGCGTCGTTGGCCAACACCACCGCTCCGTTGCTGTCGAGCACCATGATGCCGGCACGCATGCGCCTGACGATGTGTTCGTTGAGGCGTGAAAGATGCTCGATGTCGAGCGCGCGCGCCGCCGCCAGCGCTTCACCGCGGCGCGCTCGCTCGGCCAGCGCCGAGGCCAGCACGGCGGTGCCGAAACAGGCCGCGCCGAGCAGGCCGGCCTGGGTGTAGTTGGCCGCCGAATAGCCGTCGTAGAGCGTGCCCAGAAAGGTTTCACCGAGCAGCGCCATGCTGGCCAACGCCGCGAAGAACACCGCCGCGCGTCCCGACGCCAGCAGGCACGCGCCGGCCACTGACATCACCAGCAGGATGCCGATGCCACTGGTCACGCCGCCGGCGGCATGCATGAGCAGGGAGGTCGCACCGACATCGGCCAGCACGCCGCCGTAGACCTGCAGTCGATAGGTCAGGCCGCGCTGCTCGACCAGGAACATCGCGCCGATGGCGAACACCAGGTAGCCCAGCGCGGAGCCGACGAACAGGCGTGTATCAACATCGGACAGGTTGGGCGGCAGCTTGCCCGACAGGCTGAGGATGGTGAAAACGCCGGCGATGACGATGCGATAGAAATTAAAGTAGCGCAGCGCGTTCCAGTTGTTGTGTTGAACGCGTTGCCGCACCTCGTGGGCGCGCGTCGCGGCCTGCGTCATGCGCGTGGCCGCGCCTGCTCGGCCTGATCGGCATGCGCCGCCGAACAGTAGTGCTGACCGTGACGAGCGATCGCTTCATTGCTCGGCAGGTAGACCTGGCAGTGGGCGCAGCGCACCGTCCGCGCTTCCACGGTTGCACGCTTGGGGTGCGTGCCGACGGCGACCTTCACACGTCGCATCACCATCAACACCACGACCACCAACAACACCAACAGGATCAAACGTACGAGCATTCAGAGCGCCTCCGCGCAAGCGGGCGCGTTCACCGTCGCAGTCATGACAAAGCGGGGGTGAACCGCCATACTGCGTGACCTCGCTCCGTCGCCGACCGCGGCCGTATGTTCACCTTTTGATCCGTCCGACTCAAGGCGGTTGGTGATAAGCTTGGCCGTCATCGGTGCCGGTATCCGCTGTCCGTGAAGGGACCAGCCGCAGCACACGCAAACGGGACGCTTCCGGGTGGTGCCCGCCCCCGGGGGGGCCCGGGCGCCCGGGGGCCGCCCCCGGGTTTCACCGGCGCGGAGGGGGCTAGATGAATCTGCATGAGTATCAGGCCAAACGCCTGTTTGCCGACTACGGCATTCCGGTGCAAGGCGGCGAAATCGCGCACACCGCGCAGGAAGCTGTGGCCCAGGCGCGCGCGCTCGGTGGCGATGCATGGCTGGTGAAAGCCCAGGTCCATGCCGGTGGCCGCGGCAAGGCCGGCGGCGTGAAATTCACCCGCGATCTGAAAGAACTCGAAGCGACCGCCGCGCGCCTCATCGGCTCGCGCCTGGTGACCTACCAATCCGGCGCCGACGGTCAGCCGGTAGGCTGCGTGCTGATAGCCGCGGCCGCCGACATCGCCCACGAACTGTACCTGTCGGTGCTGGTGGACAGGGCCAGCCGGCGCATCGCCTTCATGGCCTCGCGCGCCGGCGGCATGGACATCGAAGAAGTGGCGGCCACCACGCCCGAGAAAATCGTCACCTTCACGGTCGACCCGGTGCTCGGCCTGCAAGACTACCAGTGCCGCAAGATGGCCTTCGCGCTGGAACTGGACGCCAAGCAACGCAGCCAGTTGCAGATCATCCTGCATGGCCTGTATCGGCTCTTTAATGAACGCGATTTGAGCCTGGTCGAAATCAATCCGCTCGCGATCCTGACCGACGGTTCGCTGTGCGCGCTGGACGGCAAGATCAATGTCGACGACAACGCGCTCTATCGCCAGGAAATCGCCAGCTGGCGCGACCCCGATCAGGAAGACGAGAAGGAACGCCGCGCCAAGGAGTTCGATCTCAATTACGTGACCCTCGACGGCAACATCGCCTGCATGGTCAACGGCGCCGGTCTCGCCATGGCGACCATGGACATCATCAAGCTGTCCGGCGGCGCGCCGGCCAACTTCCTCGACGTCGGCGGCGGCACCACCGCGGCGCGCGTCGCCGAGGCGTTCAAGATCATCGTCTCCGATCCCAACGTGAAGGCCATCCTGGTCAACATCTTCGGTGGCATCGTGCGCTGCGACCTGATTGCCGAGGGCATCATCACGGCGGTCAAGGAAGTCGGCGTCAACGTGCCGGTGGTGGTGCGACTCGAAGGCACCAACGTCAACGAAGGCAAGGAGATGCTGGCCAAGAGCGGCCTTGCGATCACCAGCGCCGAGGATCTCGCCGATGCCGCGAAAAAGGCGGTGGCGGCCGTGGGAGGAAAGAACTGATGTCGATTCTGGTCAACCGCGCGACCCGCGTGCTGGTGCAGGGCTTCACCGGCAAACAGGGCACGTTCCACGCCGAGCAGGCGATTGCCTACGGCACCCAGGTGGTGGGCGGCACCAGTCCCGGTCGCGGCGGCGCCAAGCACCTCGACAGGCCGATCTTCGACACCATGGCCGATGCCGTGGCCGCCACCGGCGCCGAGGCCAGCATGATCTTCGTGCCGCCGCCGTTCGCCGCCGACGCGATCTGCGAAGCGGCCGATGCCGGCATCAAGGTCATCGCCTGCATCACCGAAGGCATACCGGTGCTGGACATGCTGCGCGTCAAGGCCAGCCTCGCGGCGCGTCCCGAGGTGCGCCTGATCGGGCCGAACTGCCCGGGCATCATCACCCCCGGTGAGTGCAAGATCGGCATCATGCCGGGCGCCATCCACCAGCCCGGCCGCATCGGCATCGTGTCGCGTTCGGGCACCCTGACCTACGAAGCCGTGCACCAGACCACGCGTGCGGGCCTCGGCCAGAGCACCTGCGTCGGCATCGGCGGCGATCCCATCCACGGCATGAACTTCATCGACTGCCTGGCGCTGTTCCAGGACGACCCGCAGACCGAAGGCATCATCATGGTCGGTGAAATCGGCGGCTCGGCCGAGGAAGACGCGGCGGCCTTCATCGGCAAGCACGTCAGCAAGCCGGTGGTCGGCTACATCGCCGGCGTCACCGCGCCGCCCGGCAAGCGCATGGGTCATGCCGGCGCCATCATCTCCGGCGGCAAGGGCACGGCCGACGACAAGTTCAAGGCGCTCGAGGCCGCGGGCGTGCGTATCGTGCGCTCACCGGCGGAAATGGGGCCTGCCATGGCGAAGGCGCTCGGCGCGTGAGCACAGGCCGGCGTCGCGCGCGGCGTTGAACGCGACGCGCGCGCCGGCAATGACATGAGTTCCGAACTCCGCCTCGCCCTGGCGCAAGCCAATTTCTGTGTCGGCGACATCGCCGGCAATCGCGACATCATCATCGACCTTGCGCTCCGCGCGCGCGAAGCCGGCGCCGACGTGGTGGTGATGCCGGAACTCGCCATCACCGGCTACCCGCCCGAGGATCTCCTGTTCCGCCCCGGCCTGCATGCGCGGGTCAAGGCGGCGCTCGCTGCAATCGCGGCGCGCGTGAGCGGCATTCACCTCGTGCTCGGCTATCCCGAACCGGAAGGCGACCTGCTCTACAACAGTTGCCTGGTGCTGCGTGACGGCGAGGTGCTCGCCAACTACCGCAAGCAGCATCTGCCCAACTACGCGGTGTTCGACGAGAAACGCTACTTCACGCCCGGCGATGCGGCGGTGGTGGTCGACATCAAGGGCGTGCGCATGGGCCTGTCCATCTGTGAGGACATCTGGACGCCCGCCAGCGCCGCCCAGGCACGTGCCGCCGGCGCCGACTTCATCTGCAACATCAACGCCTCGCCCTATCACCTGCGCAAGGCGCCGGAGCGTCTCGCGGCGGTGCGCGCGGCGGTCGCGGCCGGCGGTATTCCGGTCGCCTACGTCAATACCGTCGGCGGCCAGGATGAACTGGTGTTCGACGGTGGTTCGTTCGCCATGAATGCCGATGGCGCGGTGGCCGCCCAGGCGCCGGCCTTCGTCGAGGACCTCATGCCCGTGCGCGTGGCGCGCGGCGCGCACGGCGTCACCCTGCACGGCCCGCACCAGGAAGCCGAGAGCAATGAAGTCGAAGCCGAAGTCTACGATGCGCTGGTGCTCGGCATCCGCGATTACATCGGCAAGAACCGCTTCCAGGGCTGCGTGCTGGGTTTGTCCGGCGGCATCGATTCGGCGCTGACGCTCGCGCTGGCGGTTGACGCGCTGGGCGCGGAACGGGTGATGGCGGTATCCATGCCGTCGCGCTACACCGCCGACATGAGCATAGACGACGCGCGCGAACAGGCTGACAACATGGGCTGTGAATTCCACCTCGTGCCCATCGAGCAACCGGTGGGCGCGTTTGCCGACGTGCTGGCACCGGTGCTCGCCGGCCGCGACGCGGGTGTCGCCGCCGAGAACGTGCAGGCCCGCGCGCGCGGTGTGATCCTGATGGCGATTTCCAATGCCAGCGGGCGCATGGTGTTGACCACCGGCAACAAGAGCGAGATGGCGGTCGGCTACGCAACGCTGTACGGCGACATGGCGGGCGGCTTCGCGCCGCTGAAAGACATCCCCAAGCTCTTGGTCTATCGCCTGTGCAACTGGCGCAATGCGCAGTCGCCGGTCATCCCGGCGCGCGTCATCGAGCGCCCGCCGAGCGCCGAACTGCGTCCCGACCAGAAGGACTCTGATTCGTTGCCACCCTACGAAGTGCTGGACCCGATCCTCGAGCGCTACATCGAACTCGACCAGACCCCGCACCAGATAGCAGCGCTGGGCTTCGATCTCGCGACCGTGAAACGGGTGGCGGCGATGGTCGATCGAAATGAATACAAGCGCCGCCAGGCGGCGCCCGGCGTACGCATCAGCCGCCGCGCCTTCGGCCGCGACCGGCGCTTTCCGATCACCTCACGCTATAACGAGCAGGACGAGACCTGACTATCTAAACATGTGGGTCAGGCTTTAGCCTGACACCGGTAGTTTAGCCATCGCCTCCCATATCGAATGTCAGACTGAAGTCTGACCCACAGGGCATTACTACCTGACCCGCGTCTCCTTCACTTCCTCGATGCCCGGGTAATTCGGGAAGTTGAGTTCCAGCACGCGCAGCGCGTCGTTGGACAGGTCATCGAGTTCGAGAATCTTGTAGGACTTGGCCATCAGCACCAGCGCTTCCGGCATGGCCGGCGTCTGCTGGTAGTTCTCGACCACGTAGCGGGCGCGGTTGGCGGCGGCCACGAAGGCGCCGCGACGCATGTAGTAATTGGCCACGTTCACTTCATGCTGGGCAAGCAGGTTGCGCAGGTGACGCATGCGCAGCTGCGCGTCGTCCACGTACTTGCTTTCCGGGAAGCGCTTGATGACCTCGGCGAAATCGTTGAACGACTTCAGCGCCGCGCCCGGGTCGCGCTGCGAAGGGTCGCGATTGATGTAGCGCTCGGCGAGGCCCTGGCCGGCGCCGAAGTTGACCAGCCCACGCAGGTAATAGGCGTAGGCCATGTTGGAGTGCGAGGGATAGAGCTTCATGAAGCGGTCCAGCGTCGAAATCGCCGAGGCCGGTTCGTCGGTCTTGTAATAGCAGTACGCCAGCTCGAGCTGCGCCTGCTGGGTGTAGACGCCGAACGGGTAGCGCGACTGCAGCTTCTCGTAATACTCGATGGCCGAGCCGCAGGTGCCGCCGTCGAGATGATCCTTGGCCGCCTGGTAGAGGCGATCCTCGGGCCAACGCGACATCTCCTTGTCTTTGTCGGTTTCGCTGGGGAGCAGGCCGCAGCCGGCGGAGAGCGCGCACAGGCACACAAACAGGACGCGCGCGAGCGCAGGGCTGAGCTTGGAAGTCATCTAACGTAGAATCCCCGCGTGGGTGTGGGTGAGAAGCGCGGTCGTAAGCGCGTCGTATTGTAGTGGCGGAATTTTCGACAAGGCAATGAACGTGATGGTTGCACCGTCGGCAGGTCCGTCCCGAGCCCTTGCATCCCAACGCGTGCGGCGCCCGTGAGCGCCGGCGTCACCGAGCATCATCGCGTCGAGTTGCCGCCGGCGGTCGACGGCTTGCGTCTGGACCAGGCCCTGGCGCGGGTCCTCACGCAATATTCGCGCAGCCTCATCAAGCAATGGATGGACGCCGGCCAGGTGACGCACCGGGGCGTTGCGCTCAAACCGCGCGCGGCGGCGCGCGCCGGCGAAGTCATCGACGTCATCGCCACGCTCGACGCCGCCGGCGAACTCGAAGCGCAGGCGGTCGAGTTCCGGCTGGCGCACGTCGACCCGCACGTCCTCGTCATCGACAAGCCGGTCGGCCTGGTCGTGCATCCGGGCGCCGGCAACCCTGATCACACCCTGGTCAACGGCCTCCTGGCGCGCTTTCCCGAGCTCGCCGCCCTGCCCCGCGCCGGACTCGTACATCGCATCGACAAGGACACCTCCGGCCTGCTGGTGGCGGCGCGCACACCGCAGGCCTTTCAGACCCTGGTGCGGGCGCTGGCGCGGCGCGACATTCATCGCCACTACCTGGCCGTGGTGAACGGCGTGCTGGTGGCCGGCGGCACCATCGACGCCGCCATCGCCCGCGATCCGCAGCAGCGCACGCGCATGCGCGTGATGCCGGGCGGGCGCGCCGCCGTCACCCATTACCGGGTGGCCGAGCGTTACCGCGCTCACACCTTGCTCGAAGTCGAACTCGAAACCGGCCGCACGCACCAGATCCGCGTGCATCTCGCGTGGCGCGGCCATCCGCTGGTCGGCGACAGTCGCTACGGCGGGCGGCCCCATTTGCCGCCGGCGGCGACGCCCGCGCTGCGCGACACCCTGCAACATTTTCCGCGCCAGGCGCTGCACGCCTGGCGGCTGGCCTTCACCCATCCGCTCGACGGCGCCGAGCTGGAATTCGAATCGCCGCCGCCGGCCGATTTCGAGCACCTGCTCGGCGTGCTGCGCGACGACCTCGACGCCCACCAAGATGAGATGCCATGAACGCCACGCCACGATGCTTGGCGATCGACTGGCCGGCGCCCGCCACCGTGCGCGCTGCCTTCAGCACGCGACAGGGCGGCGTCAGCCAGGGCGCCTACGCCAGCCTCAATCTCGGCAGCCATGTGGGCGACGAACCGGCGGCGGTTTCCACCAACCGCGCGGCGCTGGCCGCTCATCTCGGTCTGGCCGAAGGCCCGTGCTGGCTGGAACAGGTGCACAGCGACATCCTGCTCGACCTCGACGACCCGGCCGCTGCGCGGCGCGGCGATGCCGCCATCACCCGCAGCGTCGGCCGCGTTGCGGCGGTGATGGTGGCCGACTGCCTGCCGGTGCTGTTGTGTGACGCCGCCGGGCGCCAGGTGGCGGCGGTGCATGCCGGCTGGCGCGGCCTGGCCTGCGAACTCATTGCCAAGACCGTGGCGCGCTTCGATGCGCCGGCCGCCGGCCTGCATGCCTGGCTGGGACCGGCCATCGGCGCCAATGCCTACACGGTGGGCGATGAGCTGCGCGCGCGCTTCGTGGCGCAGGACGCGCGCCTGGCGGCGGGCTTCACCGAGCGCGCCGGCCGCTGGCACCTGGATCTCGCGCGCATCGCCGAACTGCAACTCGCCGCGCTCGGCGTCACCAGCATCACTTCCAGCGGCATCTGCGTACACGATGATGCCCGCAACTACTTCTCCTACCGCCGCGACGGCGACACCGGTCGCATGGCGGCGCTGATCTGGATCAACGGCCCGCCTTGATTTAAGCGCGCACAGCCCCATTTCCTTGGCATTCGTCCGACTCTTCGAGGAAACGCTGCATGCGTGCCGACAAACTGACCACCAAGTTCCAGCAGGCGCTGTCCGATGCCCAGAGCCTGGCGCTGGGCGCCGACAACCAATTCATAGAACCCGCCCACCTGCTGTCCGCGCTGCTCGACCAGGACGGTGGCGTGGTCACGCAGCTTTTGCAGAACACCGGCGTGAACGTCGGCCGCGTGCGCGCGTCCGTGGCCCGCAGCCTGGAGCGCCTGCCCAAGGTCAGCGGCGTCGGCGGCGACGTGCATCCGTCGAACGCCCTCATGAAGCTATTGAATCTCACCGACAAGCTCGCGCAGGAGCGCAAGGACAGCTTCATCGCCAGCGAACTGTTCCTGCTGGCGGCACTGGAAGACAGCGGTGAAGTCGGCCGCCTGCTCAAGGAACAGGGCGCCGATCGCGCCCGCATCAACAAGGCCATCGACGATTTACGTGGAGGAGACAGCGTGGCTGACGCCAATGCCGAAGAACAGCGCCAGGCGCTGGACAAATACACGGTCGATCTGACCGCGCGTGCCGAGGAAGGCAAGCTCGATCCGATGATCGGTCGCGACGAGGAGATCCGCCGCACCATCCAGGTGTTGCAGCGTCGCACCAAGAACAACCCGGTCCTGATCGGCGAGCCCGGCGTCGGCAAGACCGCCATCGTCGAAGGCCTCGCCCAGCGCATCATCAACGGTGAAGTGCCGGAAGGGCTGAAGCGCAAACGCGTGCTGTCGCTGGACATGGGCGCGCTGATTGCCGGCGCCAAGTTCCGCGGCGAGTTCGAGGAACGCCTGAAGGCGGTGTTGAACGACCTCTCCAAGCAGGGTGGACAGATCATCCTGTTCATCGACGAACTGCACACCATGGTCGGCGCCGGCAAGGCCGAAGGCGCGATGGACGCCGGCAACATGCTCAAACCCGCGCTGGCGCGCGGCGAGCTGCATTGCATAGGCGCGACCACGCTCGACGAGTACCGCCAGTACGTCGAGAAGGACGCCGCGCTCGAGCGGCGCTTCCAGAAAGTGATGGTCAACGAGCCGAGCATCGAAGACACGGTGGCCATTCTGCGCGGCCTGAAGGAACGCTACGCGGTTCATCATGGCGTCGAGATCACCGATCCGGCGATCGTCGCGGCGGCGAATCTTTCCAGCCGCTACATCACCGACCGCCAGCTGCCGGACAAGGCCATCGACCTCATCGACGAGGCCGCCAGCCGCATCAGCATCGAAATCGATTCCAAGCCGGAATCGATGGACCGCCTCGCACGGCGCGCCATCCAGCTCAAGATCGAGCGCGAGGCGCTGCGCAAGGAGAAGGACGAGGCGTCCAAGCGCCGCCTGGCCGATCTCGAGGCCCAGCTGGCCGAGGTCGAGCAGGAATACGCCGACCTCGAGGAGATCTGGAAAGCCGAGAAAGCAGCCCTGACCGGCGCCCACCAGGTGCAGGCGGAGCTGGAACGCGCGCGCCTCGATTTCGAGACCGCGCGCCGCGCCGGCGATCTGAACCGCATGTCCGAACTCCAGTACGGCGTCATCCCGGCGCTCGAGAAGCAGCTCGCCGACGCCTCCAGCCGCGAGGGCAAGCCCAACCAGCTGCTGCGCAACCGCGTCACCGAGGAGGAAGTGGCCGAGGTGGTCTCCAAGTGGACCGGCATCCCGGTCTCGAAGATGCTGGAAGGCGAACGCGACAAGCTGTTGCGCATGGAGGAAGCGCTGCACGACCGCGTGGTCGGCCAGGACGAGGCGGTGACTGCGGTCGCCAATGCGATCCGACGCTCGCGCGCGGGCCTGTCCGATCCCAATCGTCCCAACGGCTCCTTCCTGTTCCTGGGTCCGACCGGCGTCGGCAAAACGGAACTCTGCAAGTCGCTGGCCGCCTTCCTGTTCGACACCGAACAGGCGCTGGTGCGCATCGACATGTCGGAATTCATGGAAAAGCACTCGGTGGCGCGCCTGATCGGCGCCCCGCCCGGCTATGTCGGTTACGAGGAAGGCGGCTACCTGACCGAAACCGTGCGGCGCAAGCCCTACTCGGTGGTGCTGCTGGATGAAGTGGAAAAGGCCCACCCCGAGGTCTTCAACATCCTCTTGCAGGTGTTGGACGACGGTCGCCTGACCGACGGCCATGGCCGCACGGTGGATTTCCGCAATACCGTCATCGTCATGACCTCGAACCTCGGCAGCGACACCATCCAGGCCCTGACCGGCAGCGCCGACTACGAGCGCATGAAGTCGGCGGTGATGGGCGTGGTCAGCAACCACTTCCGGCCCGAGTTCATCAACCGCATCGACGAGGTGGTGGTATTCCACGCGCTGGAGAAGGCGCAGATCCGCGCCATCGCCGAAGTGCAGATAGCCGGCCTGAAGCAGCGCCTGGCGCAGATGGACCTCGGGCTCGACATCACCACCGCCGCGCTCGACAAGCTCGGCGAGGCAGGCTTCGACCCGGTCTACGGCGCACGGCCGCTGAAACGTGCCATCCAGAACCTGCTCGAAACGCCGCTCGCGGAGGCCTTGCTCAAGGGTCGATACGGTGCGGGCGATACCGTCCGTGTCGACTGTGGCGAGCAGGGTCTCGTGCTGTCGGGAGCACGCGCTGCCGCGGCCTGATCAGTCCCCTCCCAAAGGCGTGCGCAGGTCTCGTTTCGAGCCCTGCGCGCGCGTCAAAATCATTCGACGGAGTAGCTATTTAGAAGCGACTAATCTACCATTTTGTGTGGAATCAACTGACCTCGCGAGCTGACCCATGGCGGTATCGAGTAACCGAGTGCCCTTGAGCGGCCTCGCACGCAGACTTGTTGCTGACGGCCTCCTCGAAGAAGAAGCCGCGGGTCAGGCGTTCCAGGAAGCACTGGCCAAGAAGATCCCGTTCGTGAAGTTCCTGGTCGAGAACGGCATCGTCAACGGCCGCGCCATCGCCCATGCCGCGTCCAGCGAGTTCGGCGTGCCGATGGTCGACATCGATGCGCTCGACATCGACCCCGACACCATCAAGATAGTCAGCCGCGATCTCATCACCCGCCACAACGCCATGCCGCTGTTCAAGCGCGGCGCGCGGGTGTTCATCGGCATTCCGGACCCGACCAACCTGCAGGCGCTGGACGAGATCAAATTCAACATCGGCGGCGGCACCACCGAAGCGGTGGTGGTGGAATGGGACAAGCTCGCCAAGGTCATCGACAAGGCGCTGGAAGCGGCCGACACCAGCCTCGGCGCAATGGAGGATTCGGATCTGGAGGACTTCGACGACGTCGAAGTCGGCCAGGAACAACCGGACACCAGCAACGAAGCGGAAATCGACGACGCGCCGGTGGTGCGCTTCGTCAACAAGTGCCTGCTCGACGCCATCAAGCGCGGCGCCTCGGACCTGCACTTCGAACCCTACGAAAAGATCTACCGCGTGCGCTTCCGTATCGACGGCGTGCTGCAGGAAATCACCCGTCCGCCGCTGGCGCTGGCCGGCAAGATTGCCGCGCGCATCAAGGTCATGTCGCGCCTCGACGTGTCCGAACGCCGCGTGCCCCAGGACGGCCGCATCAAGCTCAAGCTGTCCAAGACCAAGGCCATCGATTTCCGCGTCAGCACCTGCCCGACCCTGTTCGGTGAAAAGGCGGTGCTGCGTATCCTCGATTCCGACGCCGCCAAGCTCCAGATCGATCAGCTCGGCTACGAGGAATTCCAGAAGAAGCTGTTCCTGAAGAACCTGCACAAGCCCTACGGCATGTTCCTGGTCACCGGCCCCACCGGCTCGGGCAAGACGGTGTCGCTCTACACCGGCATCAACATCTTGAACCAGGACGACGTGAACATCTCGACCGCCGAGGACCCGGTGGAAATCAACCTGCCGGGCGTCAACCAGGTGCAGGTCGACGAGCGCACCGGCATGACTTTCCCCAAGGCCCTGAAAGCCTTCCTGCGCCAGGACCCGGACATCATCCTGGTCGGCGAGATCCGCGACTACGAAACCGGCTCGATCGCGGTCAAGGCCGCGCAGACCGGTCACATGGTGATGTCGACCCTGCATACCAACGACGGACCGCAGACCCTGACGCGCCTGCAGGACATGGGCATCCAGGCCTTCGCGGTGGCGACCACCATCAACCTCATCACCGGTCAACGTCTGTGCCGGCGTCTGCACCCTGACTACAAGGTGCGCCTCGACATGCCCAATGAAGCCTTGCTGCAGGAAGGCTTCCCGCAGGAATGGGTGGACCAGGGCATCAGCGTGTTCGGCCCCGGCAACGGCGGCGCCGATTGCCCGAGCGGCTACAAGGGCCGCGCCGGTATTTACCAGGTACTGCCGATCTCGGACACCATGAAGCGATTGATCATCGAAGGCGCCAATGCCGTGGTGCTGGCAGACCAGGCGCGCACCGAAGGCATCTGGGACATTCGCACCTCGGGCCTTTCCAAGGTCCGCGCCGGCATCACCAGCCTTGCCGAAGTCAACCGAGTGACAGTGGAGTAAGTCATGGCAGAAGCCGCAGTCAAATCGTCGATGTTCGTCTGGGAAGGCGTCGATCGACATGGCAAGCGCGTCAAGGGCGAGATGTCGGGGCAAAACGACGCCCTGATCAAGGCCCAGCTCCGCCGCCAGGGCGTCAACCCGCTCAAGGTCAAGAAGAAAACCAAACCGCTGTTCGGCGAATCGAGCGGCAAGATCACCACCAAGGACATCACGGTCTTTTCGCGCCAGATGGCGACCATGATGTCGTCGGGCGTGCCGCTGGTGCAGTCCTTCGAAATCGTCGGGCGTGGTCACGAGAACAAGGCCATGCAACAGCTCATCATGGGCATCAAGGCCGATGTCGAAGCCGGCGGTTCACTGAACGAAGCCCTGTCCAAGCATCCGCAGCAGTTCAACGAGCTGTACATCAACCTCGTGGTGGCCGGCGAACACGCCGGTATCCTCGAGGACATCCTGCACAAGCTCGCCACCTACATGGAAAAGACCGAGGCGCTCAAGTCCAAGATCAAGGGCGCGATGTTCTATCCGATCGCGGTGGTGGTGGTGGCCTTCGTCATCACCTGCATCCTCATGATCTTCGTGATCCCGCAGTTCCAGGACCTGTTCTCGGGTTTCGGCGCGGAATTGCCGGCGCTGACCCAGATCGTGATCAACATGTCGAAATGGTTCCAGGCCTACTGGTACCTGCTGATCATGGTCATTGGCGGCTCGGTATTCGGCATCATCCAGGCCATGAAGCGCTCGATAAAATTCGCCCACTTCGTCGACCGCGCGCTGCTCAAGTTCCCGGTGCTGGGTGACATCCTCAACAAGTCCGCCATCGCGCGCTTCGCCCGTACCCTCGCCACCATGTTCGCCGCCGGCACGCCGCTGGTCGAAGCCATGACCTCGGTGGCCGGCGCCTGCGGCAACATCGTCTACTACGAGGCGGTGATGAAGATGCGCGACGAGATCGCCACCGGTACGCAGATGCAGACCGCCATGCGCGACGTCAACATCTTCCCCAACATGGTCGTGCAGATGGTCGCCATCGGCGAAGAATCCGGCGCGCTCGATTCGATGCTGAGCAAAGTCGCCGACTGGTACGAACAGGAGGTGGACGACGCGGTCGATTCGCTGACCAGCCTGCTCGAGCCCATCATCATGGCGGTGCTCGGCGTGCTCATCGGCGGCCTCGTGATCGCCATGTACCTGCCGATCTTCAAGATGGGCCAGGTGGTTTAAGGCCTCCGACATCCCGCTTCCAAACCCCGCAATGGCGCGCTGAGAGTCGGGCGACTCTCGGCGCCGCGGCACTGGCGGCAGCCGCACACCCATGGAAACGATCACCCTACTCGCCGCGCAACCCGCCCTCGTGGTCGGCGCGATGACGGTGCTGGGCCTGTTGGTCGGCAGCTTTCTCAACGTCGTCATCCACCGCCTGCCGATCATGGTCGAGCGCGAGTGGCGCAGTGATTGCCGCGGCCTGCTGGAACTCACCGACGAGGCCAGCGCCGCCGAAGCCTTCGATCTCGTGCGTCCGCGTTCGCGTTGCCCGAAGTGCGGCACCCAGATCACGGCGATGGAAAACATTCCCCTGGTGAGCTACCTGGTGTTGGGCGGCCGCTGTCGCCACTGCCGGGTTGCGATCTCGAAACGCTATCCGCTGGTCGAACTCACCGGCGGCGTGCTGGGTGGCCTCGCGGCCTGGCATTTCGGCTACCGCGCGGATGCCGAATCCGCCCTGTGGCTGCTGCGCGCGCTCGCCGCGGCCTGCTACGCGTGGACGCTGGTGGCGCTGGCGCTGATCGATTTCGACACCCGCTACCTGTTCGACAACATCACCCAGCCGCTGTTGTGGGCAGGTCTCGCGTGCTCGTTGTTCGGCTTGTTCGCACCCGATCTCGCCAGTGCGGTACTGGGTGCGATGGCCGGCTACCTCAGCCTATGGTCCATCTACTGGGCCTTCAAGCTGGTCACCGGCAAGGAAGGCATGGGCTACGGCGACTTCAAGCTGCTGGCCGCGTTGGGCGCGTGGCTGGGCTGGCAGGCCTTGCCGGCCGTGATCCTGCTGTCCTCGGTGATCGGCGCGGTGATCGGTATCGGCGCCATGGCCTCCGGTCTCACCAAGCGCGGTGAACCGATACCTTTCGGCCCCTTCCTGGCCGCCGCCGGCATCGTCGCGATGTTCTTCGATGACAGCATTGCCGGCCTCTTTCGTTCCGGAGCGAGATTGTGAAAAGAGCGTACGTGGTGGGCGTGACCGGCGGCATAGGCTCGGGCAAATCGACCGTGTGCCGGGTGTTCACCGACCGACACGGCATCGTCGTGATCGACGCCGACCAGGTGGCGCGCGAAGTGGTGGAACCCGGCACGCCTGCGCTCGCCGCCATCGTCGCAACATTCGGCGCCGAGGTGGTGGGCAAGGACGGACGCCTCGATCGGGCACGGCTGCGCGGTATCGTGTTCGCCGATCCGGCGCGCCGCGCCGAACTCGAAGCCATCACGCACCCGGCCATCCGCGCCGGCATGCGGGCCCACGTCGAAGCGGTCACCGGCGCCTATTGCATGCTCGGCATCCCCTTGCTGGCCGAGGGCGGCCGCAATGATCTCATCGACCGCGTGCTGGTGGTCGATTGCCCGGAAGCCCTGCAGGTAGAGCGCGTACGCGCGCGCGATCATTTGACAGAAGCCGAGGTCGCCGCAATCATGCGCACACAGGCCAGCCGCGAGGCGCGCCTGCGCATCGCCGACGATGTGGTGGTCAATGATGGTGACACGGCCTCGCTCGCGGGCCGTGTGGACGAACTACACGAGATGTACCTGCAACTAGCCGCGGCCAAAGCATGAAGGCATACCCGTGACCGCTGGCGAGCGCGGGGCCAGTCAGCCCAGTCTTTTCCCCGAAGCAGACACCTCGGTCATCTACGAGCAGCCGCTCAACGAGCGCATCCGCAACTGTCTGCGCCTGGAACACCTGTTCCACGGCATAGCCGCCGGCGTCGAGGGCGGCGATCAATGGAGCGCGCGCAACGCGCTCGGCCGTATTCTCGAAGTCAGCGATTTCCTGGTACGCACCGATATCAAGGGCGAGTTGATCAAGGAACTCGAACGCGAGATCTCGACGTTCAACAGCCTGCGCAACAACCCGAGCGTGAATTCGGCGGTGCTCGACAAGACCATCGGTTCGATGAGCGAAGTGCTGGTGCAGTTGAAGGCGCCCGATTGCCAGCCCGGAGCGCGCATCCGCAACGACGAGCTGGCCAACCAGGTGCGCCAACGCATGAGCATCCCGGGTGGCACCTGCAGCTTCGACGTGCCGTCGCTGCATTTCTGGTTGAACAGCCTGCCGTCCCAGCGCAGCAGCCAGATGATGGTGTGGATGCAGGACATCCGCGTCATCGAAAAAGCCACCCGCCTGATCCTGGCCTTGATTCGCGAGAGCGCCAATCCGCGCATCGCGGTGGCCAATGCCGGCTTCTACCAGCAGCAGTTCGAAAGCGCCGCGCAGTGCCAGATCGTGCGGGTGGTGATGCCGGGCGCGGCGGAAACCTTTCCCGAGATCAGCGGCGGCAAGCACCGCTTCACGGTGCGCTTCTATTCGCAGCGCCAGACCTCGACCCGCGCCGTGCAGGTCCAGGACGACGTGCGTTTCGAACTGGCCTGCTGCGGCATCTGAAGCCCCTTCGCCTCAGGCCGTCCCGACCTCGGCGGCCGCTTTCTCCAGCAAGCGCGCGGCGCGCGCCAACAGGCTGGCCGGCGCCGCGTGTTGCCACACACCGCTCAACATCGCGATGCCCTGGCAGCCGGCCCTGACGGCGCGCGGCAGGTGCGCGGCGTGCATGCCGCCCAACGCATAGACCGGCAGGCGCGTGGCGGCGCACAGCTGGCGCAGCGCCTTGAAGCCCAGCCCCTCGGCGCCGGGATGGCTGGTGGTCGCCAACACCGGCGACAGGTAGACGAAATCGACGCCAATGCGTTCGGCCTGGGCCAGTGCCGCGGCGTCATGACAGGCAGCGCTCAACAGCATCGACGCCGCGACCGGGCGTCGCCGGCATTCGAACAGCCTTTGACGATTGAGGTGCAGGCCTTGCGCGCCCAGGGCCACGGCCTCTTGCGCCGAACCGTTCAACATCAAACGCGCACCATGACGATGGCAGGCGGCGACGGCCGCCGTCACCACGCGGCGGCGTTGCTCGCCGCGGGTGCGGATGCGCAGCTGCACGAGTTCCACGCCAGCGCCGACACAGCCCTCGAGACGCGTCAGGAAGGCCGCTTCGTCGTCGCCGACATCGGGCGTGATCATGAGCACGCGCGGCAGCGCGACCGCGGTCGTGACCGGCAGGTTGGCCTCGGGGAATTGCAGGTTCTGCAATTGCGCCGCAGCGACCCATTCGACGTGCTGACCTTCGCGGCCATGGGCCTCGCCTTGCCAGTCCCTGACTTCGAAGACGATGAGTTCGACGTGGGCCTTGGGATACTGGTGACGCACGGTGATGAGCGGCGTGGCGCGCGCGATGCGAATGCCGAGTTCCTCGGCGAGTTCACGCGCGAGACCGTCGACCGGCCGTTCGCGCCCTTCGAGCTTGCCGCCGGGGAATTCCCACAGGCCGCCGTGGGCGGCGTGGCTGGGACGTACGCTCAACAATACCGCGCCATCGACGCGCCGGATGACGGCCGCCGCCACGCGCAGCCTCGGCGTGGCGACGGACCGCGGCCGCGCCCTGCTCACGGTTAGGCTCAGCTACGGTACTCGGCGTTGATCTTGACGTAGTCGTAGGAGAAATCGCAGGTCCACACGGTGGCGGTCTGCGTGCCGCGGCCGATGGTGATGTCGATTTCGATGTCCGGCTTCTTCATGATGGCGCTGCCCTCGGCTTCGGTGTAGCCGGGCGCCGGTTCACCAGCGGTCACTATCGGCAGGCCACCGATGGCGAGGTTCACTTCTTCGATGGCGAGGCGCTCGGCGCCGGCGCGACCGACCGCGGCGAGGATGCGTCCCCAGTTGGCGTCGCTCGCGAACATCGCGGTCTTGACCAGCGGCGACTCGGCCACCGCGTAGGCGACGCGCACGCAATCGGCCTCGCTGTAGCCACCGCTGACGCGCACGGTGATGAACTTGGTGGCGCCTTCGCCATCACGAATGATGTCTTGCGCGAGACCGATGCACACCGCTTCCACCGCCGCCGCGAAGCGCGCGTAGAGCGGATGCTGCGCACTGTCGATCAAGGACGTGCCGGCCGCGCCGGTCGCCATCAGCACCAGGGCGTCGTTGGTCGAAGTGTCACCATCGACCGTGATGCGATTGAAACTCAAGTCGGTGGCGCGCGCAGCGATGGCTTTCCACACCGCCGGCGCAACCTTGGCGTCGGTGGCGACATAGCCGAGCATGGTCGCCATGTCGGGCTTGATCATGCCGCTGCCCTTGGCGATGCCGGTGACGGCGAATCGCTGCCCGCCATCGCTCACTTCGACGCTGCGGATCTTGGCGCGCGTATCGGTGGTCATGATGGCGGCGGCGGCGTTCTGCCAACCGTCGGCGACGAGCGCGGCAACCAGCGCCGGCGCCGGCGCCGACAGCGCCGCGGCATTCATCTGCTGGCCGATGACGCCGGTCGAAAACGGCAGCACGTCCTGCGCCGCGCAGCCCGCCGCCTCGGCGATCGCCGCGCACACTTCGCGGCAACGCGCTTCGCCGGGCGAACCGGTGCCGGCATTGGCGTTACCGGCATTGATGATGAGGTAGCGCGACTGGCCACTCGCCCAATGTTCGCGCGCCACGGTCACCGGCGCGGCGCAGAACTTGTTGCGCGTGAACAGGCATTCGACCGTCGCGCCCGGCGCGATTTCGATGAGCGTCAGATCGGTGCGGTTCTTGTAGCGCGTGCCCGAGGCGGCGGTCGCGAGACGGATGCCGGCGATGGGCCGTGCTTGGGTGTCGGCCGTCGGCCGTTCAATCGAGTTTGCCATGGCACTGCTTGTATTTCTTGCCCGATCCACAGGGGCAGGGTTCATTGCGACCGACCTTGCGACCGTCGCGTACGTGGGGTTGCTGCTGCGGGCCACCCCGCTCTTCCTGCGGCAATGCCGCGGCGGGCGGTGGCTCGTCAGACCCTGACTGGTAATGATATTCCTGCTCTTTCTGGGCGGCGGCGCGACGCTGCTGTTCTTCGACCGCCTCGATGTCTTCGTGGGCGCGCACCTGCACCTTCGACAGGATGCCGATCACGTCGCGGGTGATCTCGTCGAGCATGCGCGCGAACAACTCGAACGCCTCGCGCTTGTATTCCTGCTTGGGATTCTTCTGCGCGAAGCCGCGCAGATGGATGCCCTGGCGCAGATGGTCCATGGCCGCCAGGTGTTCCTTCCAGTGGGTGTCCAGCACCTGCAGCATGATGCCTTTTTCGAAATTGCGCATGTCGGCCGCGCCGACCTGCGCTTCCTTGGCGCCGTAGGCGTCCTCGACCATTTGCAGCACGCGCGCGCGTATGCCGTCTTCGTCGAGCTGGTCGTCCTGCTTCAGCCACTCGGCAACGTCGGCGTGGATGCCGTACTCGCTGTCCAGCGCCTGGGAGAGGCCGGGCAGATCCCAGGTTTCGTCGAAACTCTGCGGGCGAATGTAAGTGTCGATCATGGCGTTCACGACGTCATGACGGATGCCGCGGATGTTCTCCGAGATGTCCTCGGCCTCCATCACCTCGCGACGCTGCTCATAGACGTGCTTGCGCTGATCGTTGGCGACGTCGTCGAACTCCAGCAATTGCTTGCGGATGTCGAAGTTGCGCCCTTCGACCTTGCGCTGCGCGTTCTCGATGGCCTTGCTCACCCACGGGTGTTCGATGGCCTCGCCTTCCTGCATGCCGAGCTTCTGCATCAGACCGCTGACGCGCTCGGAGGCAAAGATGCGCATGAGGTTGTCTTCCAGCGACAGGTAGAAGCGACTGGAACCGGGGTCGCCCTGGCGTCCCGAACGGCCGCGCAGCTGGTTGTCGATGCGCCGCGATTCGTGTCTCTCGGTGCCGACGATGTGCAGGCCGCCGGATTCCAGCACCTGTTTCTGGCGTTCTTCCCAGGCGGCGCGTACGGCCGCGACCTTGTCGGCGTCGTCGCTGCCGATCTCGGCGAGTTCCGCGCCGAGATTGCCGCCCAACACGATGTCGGTACCGCGACCGGCCATGTTGGTGGCGACCGTCACGCTGCCGGGGCGCCCGGCCTGGGCGACGATTTGCGCTTCCTTCTCGTGGAACTTGGCGTTCAGCACTTCGTGCTTGATGCCCTGTTTGCGCAGCAGGCCCGACAGGTATTCCGAGGTCTCGATCGAGGTGGTGCCGACCAGCACCGGCTGACCGCGCTGCACGCAGTCCTTGATGTCATCGATGATGGCGTCGAATTTTTCCTTGGCGGTGAGGAACACGAGGTCGCCGCGGTCGTCGCGCACCATCGGTCTATGGGTCGGGATCACCACCACTTCCAGGCCGTAGATTTCCTGGAATTCATAGGCCTCGGTATCGGCCGTGCCGGTCATGCCGGACAGCTTGTCGTAGAGACGGAAGTAGTTCTGGTAGGTGATGGACGCGAGCGTCTGGTTCTCCTGCTGGATGGACACGCCTTCCTTGGCCTCGACCGCCTGGTGCAGGCCTTCCGACCAGCGACGCCCCGGCATGGTGCGGCCGGTGAATTCGTCGACGATGATGATCTCGCCGTCTTTCACCACGTAGTCGACGTCTTTCTGGAACAGCGCATGGGCGCGGATCGCGGCGTAGACGTGGTGCATGAGCGAGATGTTGGTGGCGCTGTAGAGGCTGTCGCCCTCGGCCAGCATGCCGGCTTCGACCAGCAGGCGTTCGATCTTCTCGTGGCCGGCTTCGCTGAGATAGACCTGGCGCGCCTTCTCGTCGACCGAGAAGTCGCCGGGTTTTTCCGGCGCATCCTTCTCTTCGCTGAACTCCTGGCGCTCGAGCATAGGAATCAGCTTGTTGATGCGCGTGTAGACATCGCTGCGATCGTCGGCCGGGCCGGAGATGATGAGTGGCGTGCGCGCCTCGTCGATGAGGATCGAGTCGACTTCGTCGACCACGGCGAAAGCATGATCGCGTTGCACCCGCTGGCTGGCGTGGAAGGCCATGTTGTCGCGCAGGTAATCGAAGCCGAGTTCGTTGTTGGTGGCGTAGGTGATGGCACAGCTGTAGGAGCGCTGCCGGTCCTGGCTCGACATGCCCGTCAGGATCACGCCCACCGACATGTCGAGGGCGTTGTACAGGCGTCCCATCCATTCGGCGTCGCGCCGCGCCAGGTAATCGTTGACGGTCACCACGTGTACCGCACGCCCCGACAGGGCGTTGAGGTAGGCCGGCAAGGTCGCCACCAGGGTCTTGCCTTCGCCGGTGCGCATCTCGGCAATCTTGCCCTGGTGCAGCACGATGCCGCCGATCATCTGCTCGTCGAAATGGCGCATGCCGAGCACGCGCTTGCCGGTTTCACGGACCACGGCAAAGGCTTCGGGCAGGAGGGCGTCGAGGGTTTCGCCGGCCTTGTAGCGCTCGCGGAATTCGGTGGTCTTGGCGCGCAGGGCTTCGTCGTCGAGGGCCGCGATGCCACTCTCCAGCTGATTGATGGCATGCACGGTCTTGTGCATCTTCTTCAGCAGACGATCGTTACGGCTGCCGAACACCGACTGGATGATGCGGGCGGGAAGGGACTTTGAGGTTGCGGCCATTGGAATGCGCTGGAATTGAATTGGGCGGCGACCGACCACCTTCCGGGGCGGCGGTCGCGGCGCCGACATTGTAGCAAAGGGAAGTGCGGATACTGCGTGCCCGGCCACCCCGTGGCGCGGGCGCCAGCGTCATCGGCGCAGGACGGTGCCCGCCTGTACGCGCAGCTGCGCGGGGTTGCCGACGAACTTCAAGGGGTCGACCCGATCGCCGTCATGCACGACTTCGAAGTGGACATGGGGGCCGGTGGTACGGCCCGTCGACCCGAGGAGGGCCACAGCCTGGTTCTTCTTGACGGTCTCGCCGACCGCCACCAGGTTGGCGCGGTTGTGCGCGTAGCGGGTGATATAGCCACTGCCGTGGCTGATCTCGACCAGGTTGCCATAGCCCCAGCGCTTGCCCGACCAGGTCACGACGCCCGCCGCCACCGCGCGCACCTGTGCGCCGGGCTTGCCGGCGAAATCGAGCCCGTCGTGGAATTCGCGGCCGCCGGTCACGGGATCGGTGCGATAACCGAAGCCCGAAGAAATCCAGCCGTCGCTCAAGGGTTGGCCAGCCGGCTTCATGTCGTCATGCAGCTGGCGATTCTGCATCAGGGCCTCGATCGCTCCCAGGCGATCGTCGCGCAACTGCACTTCGCTCTTGATCGAATCGAGGTTGGCCAAGAGATCGGTCCACTGTGGCGCCTGGACATTGGCGCTGTGCGGACCGCCGATGGCCGGCTCGTGGCCCAGGTCGAATTCCGCGGCATCGATGCGCGCCGACTTGGCGACCCGCTCGGCAACCGCGTCGAGGCGGGTCAATTGTGACTGCATGCGGCCGATGGCGCCCGACAGGGCGCTGAGATCGGCATTCATGTCTTCATTCAGGGAATTGAGGAACTGGCGCTGATTGATGATCTCGCGTTGCCAGATCTGCGCCGAGCGTTCGGGATTGTTGAGGATCTCCTCGACCATGGCGTTGCCGCCACGCGCATATCCCCACCAGGCCAGGCTCGATGAGCCGCCGATGAGCACGACGGTGGTCAAGGCCAGCAGCTGCCAACCGATACGGAATCTCGCGGTGGTGCCGCGCGATTTTGATAGGATGATGATTTCCATGAAACGAGTTGGGCAACGGCCATGCCGACCCCGAGGCCAGGCCAGCCGCTGTGAGCACCCCCCTGTCTGTTTTTGACATTGTCTCCAGATTCTCGCAGCTAAAGCAATTGACCGATAAGGCCAATCGGCTGCGCGAACTGAACGCGTCATTGTTGTCCTGCGTACCGGCGTCCCTGGCCAGGCACGTCCGCCTGGCCACGGTGCGCGATGGCTGCCTGGTGCTGCAGGCCGAGGGTTCGACCTGGGCCGCGCAGCTGCGCTTCAAGACCCCGGAAATCCTGGAAACGCTCAAGGCCCACCCGGAATTCAGCGAGGTGCGCAGCGTACGCGTGCGCAACGTCACCGAGCCCAAGCCCAAGACCGTCGCTCCACCGCGCAGGCACATGACCCACGCGGCGGCGGCCGCCCTGCGCCAGGAGGCGCGCTGCACCGCCGACGGCAAGCTGCGCGCGGCGCTCGAGCGCCTGGCGCGGCATGCGCGGGATTAGACCGGCGTCAGCGCGCCGGTATGGGCTGCATGAAGGAGAACGGCGCGTTCTCTTCGCCTTCGAACGACACCAGCTCGAACGCGTCCTCGGTCGCCAGGATCTTGCGCAGCAGACGGTTGTTGAGTTCGTGCCCTGACTTGTAGCCGTGGAAGGCCCCGATCAGGCTGTGACCGAGCAGGTACAGGTCACCGATGGCGTCGAGTATCTTGTGTTTGACGAATTCGTCTTCGTAACGCAGGCCATCCTCGTTAAGCACGCGGTAGTCATCGACCACCACGGCGTTATCGAGGCTGCCGCCCAGCGCCAGGTTCTGCTCGCGCAGGATCTCGACGTCCTTCATGAATCCGAAAGTGCGCGCGCGCGCCACTTCCTTGACGAAGCTGGTGGTCGAAAAATCGATTTCGGCGTGCTTGCTGCGCTGGTGGAAGAACGGGTGATCGAACTCGATGGCGAACGATACCTTGAAGCCATCGAACGGCTCGAACCGCGCCCACTTGTCGCCGTCCCGCACCGAGATCTGGCGCTTGATGCGCATGTACTTCTTGGGCTTGCTCTGCTCTTCGAAGCCGGCGGACTGGATGAGGAACACGAAGGGCCCGGCACTGCCGTCCATGATCGGCACTTCGGCGGCGCTCAAGTCCACGTAGGCGTTGTCTATGCCCAGACCCGCGAAGGCCGACAGCAAGTGTTCGACGGTCGAGATGCGCACATTGTCCCTGACCAGGCTGGTCGAAAGACTGGTGTCACCGACGTTCTCGGCCCGAGCAACGATTTCGACCGACGGTTTCAGGTCGTCGCGACGAAATACGATGCCGGTATCCGGGGGTGCGGGGCGTAGGGTCAGAAAGACCTTGCGCCCCGTGTGCAGGCCGACACCCGTCGCCCGGATCACATTCTTCAGGGTCCGCTGTTTGATCATGTTCTCCACTTCTCCTGAGAGAAGGTCCGCTTTTGGGTCGGGAATGTACCACACCTCCGTATAGGCTTGATATCCCTGTCCTTATTCGACGAACCCACCGTCCTTGCTGATCTCGCGCGAGTTCCGCGCCGTCCTCCGACTCAGTCGGCCTGACGACGCAGAAACGCCGGAATATCGAGATAATCGGTATTGCCGTCGCTGAGATCGGGCAGCACCCGCTCCTCGCGGTTGCGGATCACGGTCGGCCGCTCGATGCGCCGGAAATCGATATCGTCGTCCGCACGTCGTGCGCTCGGGGCGCTGTTCGGCACCGCGGTCGGGCCGGCCGAGGCCACCGCCACGGTCTGCTGCACGACCGGCGTCGGCTCTTCCTTCTGACGCATCTCGGTGCTGATGCCGGTGGCCACCACCGTCACGCGGATCTCGTCGTCCATGTTGGGGTCGATGACGGTGCCGACCACCACCGTGGCATTGTCGGAGGCAAAGGCCTTGACGGTGTTGCCGACCTCTTCGAACTCGCCCATCTTGAGGTCGAGTCCCGAGGTCACGTTGACCAGGATGCCCTTGGCGCCGGACAGGTTGATGTCTTCCAGCAGCGGGCTCGAAATCGCCGCCTCGGCGGCGATGCGCGCGCGGTCCTGACCGCGGGCCACACCCGAGCCCATCATCGCCATGCCCATCTCCGACATCACGGTGCGCACGTCGGCGAAGTCGACGTTGATGAGGCCCGGGCAGGTGATGAGTTCGGCGATGCCCTGCACCGCGCCCAGCAGCACGTCGTTGGCGGCCTTGAAGGCGTCCAGCAGGCTGATGTCGCGCCCCAGCACCGACAGCAGTTTCTCGTTGGGGATGGTGATCAGCGAATCGACGTACTGGGCGAGATCCTTGATGCCCTGGTCGGCGATGGCCGCGCGCTTCTTGCCTTCGAACGGGAACGGCCGGGTCACGACCGCCACCGTCAGGATGCCCATCTCCTTGGCGATCTGCGCCACCACCGGCGCCGCGCCGGTGCCGGTGCCACCGCCCATGCCGGCGGTGATGAAGATCATGTCGGAGCCTTCGAGCACGTCGCCGATGCGATCGCGGTCGTCCATTGCCGCGCGCTTGCCGATATCGGGATTGGCGCCCGCGCCCAAGCCCTTGGTGATATCGGCGCCGAGTTGCAAGGTGGTCTTGACCGGCGAGTTCTTCAACACCTGCGCGTCGGTATTGGCGCAGATGAATTCAACGCCGTCGATGTCCGCGCCCAGCATGTGCTGAACCGCGTTGCCACCGCCGCCGCCGACGCCGATCACCTTGATGACCGCGCGTTGGCTGTAAGAGTCCATGAGTTCGAACATCTTCTTCCCTCCGTCTACTATCCGCCCGGTTGGTGGGGCGGGTGACTGTTATGTATTCGTGTAACCAGCGTTAGTAATCAGTCATGGCATCGCACGCGCGGTTTCCACACCGCCGGCGCTTTGCCTCAAAAATTTCCATGGAACCAAGCTTTCATGCGCTCCCAGAGTCCTGCCGTGCTCTCGAAACGCGCGGGTTGGGTGAAGGTGCCGGCGCCGGCCTGGTTGCCGAACAGCAGCAGGCCGACGCCCGTCGCGTAAATGGGATTGCGCACCACGTCGACCAGGCCCGCCACGTATTGCGGCGTGCCGAGCCTGACCGGCATGTGGAACACTTCCTCGGCGAGTTCGATCACGCCTTCCATCTTGGAACCGCCGCCGGTGAGCACCACGCCGGCGGCCATCATCTCCTCGAAACCACTGCGCTTGAGTTCGGCCGCCACCAGGCTGAACAGCTCTTCGTAGCGCGGCTCCACTACTTCAGCGAGCGTCTGGCGCACCAGCCGTCGCGGCGGCCGGTCGCCGACGCTCGGCACCTCGATGGTCTCATCGGGGTTGGCGAGCTGGGTCAGCGCGCAGGCATATTTGATCTTGATGTCCTCGGCGTGGTGGGTGGGCGTGCGCAGCGCCACCGCGATGTCGTTGGTGACCTGGTCGCCGGCGATCGGGATCACCGCCGAATGGTGGATGGCGCCGTGCACGAACACCGCGATGTCGGTGGTGCCGCCGCCGATGTCGCACAGGCACACGCCGAGATCTTTTTCGTCCTCGGTCAGCACCGCATAGGATGAAGCCAGCTGCTGCAGGATGATGTCGTCCACCTCGAGGCCACAGCGTCGTACGCACTTGACGATATTCTGCGCCGCCGACACCGCGCCGGTCACCATGTGCACGCGCGATTCGAGGCGCACACCCGACATGCCTATCGGTTCGCGTATGCCTTCCTGGCCATCGATGATGAACTCCTGCGGCAGGATGTGCAGGATTTTCTGATCCGCCGGGATCGCGACCGCGCGCGCGGCGTCGATCACGCGCTCGACATCATTGTGCGTCACTTCGCTATCGCGGATGGCGACGATGCCGTGCGAGTTCAGGCTGCGGATGTGGCCGCCGGCAATGCCGGCATACACCGAGTGGATCTCGCAGCCGGCCATGAGCTCGGCTTCCTCGATGGCGCGCTGGATGGATTGCACCGTCGACTCGATATTCACCACCACGCCCTTCTTCAGGCCGCGCGAGGGATGGGAGCCGAGTCCCACCACCTCGATGGAACCGTCGGGCGAGATCTCGCCGACGATCGCCACCACCTTGGAGGTGCCGATGTCGAGGCCGACCAGCAGCTTCTTGTCCGGCTTCTTCACCATCATGTTGTGCTCCCGCGCCTCGGCGCAGTGCCGACCCCAGTCCGCCAGCCCTTCATTTCAACCGTTCCTCTTCACTGATCCGCGCTCGCCCACCGCGAATCCATTGGTGTAACGCATATCGACGTGGCCGATACGCTCCCACGCCGCATTCAAACCCTTGCTGTAGCCCCACTTGAAACGTGCCAGGCGTTCTTCGAGTGAGCGCCGGCCGAGCAGGATCTCGTGACCACCGTCGGTGGTGACCGTCCATGCGCGGCGGTCCGACAGGCTCAAGGCCACCACTTTCAAACCGACCGCCCTGAGCTGCGAGCGGATGTAGCCGTAGCGCTCCAGCACTTCCTGCTCCGATCCCAGCGGACCGTTGAGCTGCACCAGGTCGCGCGGCAGATCCTCGGCGGCGGGCACGAAGATGTCGGCGCGCTCGTTGAGCAGACCGTAGTCGCCCCAGCGCGCGACCGGCACCTGTTCGACGATGGTGACGTGCAGACCGTCTGGCCACATGCGGCTGACATTGGCGTCGCGGATCCACGCCTGGTCCTGCAGCAGGCGGCGGATGTCGGTGACATCGACGCCGAAAAAACCGGCGTGCACGGCGCCGACCACCGCGCGCTGCACGTGCTCGGTGGTGAGGTGCTTGAATTCACCCTCCACCATCACGCGCCGTATCGGCAGGGCCGTCGGGTCGGACAGTTCGCGCACCAACCACACCGCGCCGATGACGGTCGCCACCACCATCACCAGGAACACCACGGTGGTCGGCGCCACGCGCGGCGGCAGCGGCTCGGTGACCTTTGGTACGGCGTGGCTCATGCGTCCACCTCCCGCGCGCGACTCGAGCCCAGGATCGCGACCACCAGCTCTTCGAAGCTCCAGCCATCCTGACGCGCCGCCATCGGCACCAGCGAGTGGTCGGTCATGCCCGGCACGGTGTTGAGTTCGATGAGCCACATGCGGCCTTGCGCGTCGCGCATGAAATCGACGCGTCCCCAGCCGCGGCCGTCGAGGGCCTCGAAGGCGCGCAGCCCCAGCGTTGCGGCGGCGGCTTCCTCGGCGGCCGACAGTCCGCACGGGCATATATATGACGTGGTATCGACCAAGTACTTGGCGGCGTAGTCGTAGATCTCGTGAGGCGTCTCGAGCCGGATCATGGGCAAGGTCTGACCCGCCACGATCGACAGCGTGTATTCACCGCCGGTGATATAGCGCTCCGCGATCACGAGTTCGTCGTAGGCGAGCGCGGCCTTGACGGCGGTGCCGAAGTCGTCGGCCAGCGAGACCTTGGATACACCGAGACTCGATCCTTCGCGGCCCGGCTTGACGATGAACGGCAGGCCGAGTTCGGCGACCACGCTCTGTACGTCGCTGCGCTCGTCCACCACCTTGAACGGCGGCGTCGGCAGACCGGCGCCCAGCCACGCGAGCTTGCTGCGGTACTTGTCCATCGCAATCGCGCAGCCCGCCACGCCGGTGCCGGTATAGGGCACGCCGAGCAGATCGAGCGCGGCCTGCACCTGGCCATCTTCACCGCCCCGCCCGTGCAGGGCGATGAAATAGCGGTCGTAGCCCTTGAAGGTGAGCAGCGATTCGAGCGTGCCCGCCCAATCGAGCGCGGTGGCGTCGATACCGGCATTGCGCAGGGCGTCGGTAACGGCCAGGCCGCTCTTCAGCGACACCTCGCGTTCACCCGAGCGCCCGCCCATCAGCACACCGACGCGCCCCGCCGCGCGCACCATGGCCTCGAACTCCTGGCGGGACGGCGCGCTCATGGTGTCGCCTCCTCGGCTTCACCGACGATTTGCACCTCGGTCTCGAGCACGATGCCGGTCTGCGCGCGCACCGTGGCTTGCACATGGCGAATCATGCGTTCGACGTCGGCCGCGCGCGCGCCGGCATCGTTGACGATGAAATTGGCGTGCACGGTCGACACTTCGCAGCCGCCGATGCGATGGCCCTTGAGACCGCAGGCTTCGATGAGGCGTCCGGCGTAATCACCGGGCGGATTCTTGAACACCGAACCGCAGGTGGCCTTGCCGGTCGGCTGCGTCGCGCCGCGCTGCGCCAGCACCTGGCGGATGCGTTCGTTACCTTCGCCGTGCGCGGCCTGCGGCAGGTGCAGCAGGGCGGCGATGAACCAGCCCGGCCGAGGCTGTCGCACCTGGCGATAGGTGGCTTGGAACTCGTCGCGCGCCAGGCGCGTGATGTCACCGCGGCGATCGATCACTTCGGCCCACTCCACGAACTGCCAGGTCTCGCCGCCGAGCGCGCCGGCGTTCATGCGCAGGGCGCCGCCCAGGCTGCCGGGAATGCCGGCCAGGAACTCGAGACCGGCGCGATCCTGCAGCGCGGCGCTGCGCGCGATGCGCGCGCACGGCACGCCGGCTTCGGCATACAGATGCGTGTCGTCGCGCCATTCGCTGCGCGACAGCCTGGCGGTCGAAATGACCGTACCGCGCAGGCCACCATCGCGAATGAGCAGGTTGCTGCCGAGTCCCAGCCAGAACAGCGGGTCGACGCCATTGCCGGCCAGAAAGGCCTTGAGTTCTTCGCGGTCGGCCGGCTCGAAATAGTGATCGGCCGGGCCCCCGCAACGCCAGCTGGTGTGGCGCGCCAGCGCTTCGCCACGCCGATAGGCGCCGCGCCATGGCGCGTCGATGCGATCGGGCTGCGCGTTCACGTCCGACACCTGGGCTGGCCTTCCTTGCTCATGACACCAGCGCCTCGGCAATGCCGCCGATATTGCCGGCGCCGAGCAAGGCCACCACGTCGTCGTCGTGCACGATGTCCGCCAGCACGTCCTGGACCGCGCCGAGTTCGGCGACGAACACCGGGTCGATGTGGCCACGCGTGCGGATGGCGCGCGCCAGCGCGCGCCCGTCGGCGCCGGCGATGGGCGCTTCGCCGGCGGCATAGACTTCCAGCAACACCAGCACGTCGGCGCGCGACAGCACGGCGGCGAAATCCTCGAACAGGTCGCGCGTGCGCGTGTAGCGATGCGGCTGGAACACCACCACCAGGCGCTTGTCGGGAAAGGTGCGGCGGATGGTCTTCAGCACCGCCTCCAGTTCCTTGGGGTGGTGGCCATAGTCATCGATGACGGTCACGCGTCGTGCGCCGATGTCGATGTCGCGATGGATCTGGCAGCGCCGCGCGATGCCCTGGAAGCCCGACAGCGCGCGCCGCGCGGCATCGAGATCGACGCCGAGTTCGCGCGCCACCGCGATCGAGGCCAGCGCATTCTGCACGTTATGCTCGCCCGGCAGGTTGAGCACGAACTCCTCGCGCGGCTGCGTCGCCTCACCTTTCAGCGCGACGCGGAAATGCTCGCGCCCATCGACGTGGCGAAGGTCGTAGCCACGCACGTCGGCATCTTCGTGCACACCATAGGTGATGACACGCGCGCGGATCTCGGGGATCAGCGACGCCGCCTGGGCATCGTCGAGGCACACGCAGGCCACGCCGTAGAAGGGCAGACGGCGGAAGAATTCGACAAAGGTCGCCTTCAACACCGCGAAGTCGCCGTGATAGGTCGCCATGTGATCGGCGTCGACATTGGTCAGCACCGCCACCAGCGGATGCAGCAGCAGGAACGAAGCGTCGCTCTCGTCGGCCTCGGCCACCAGGTAGCGACCGGCGCCGAGGCGCGCGTTGGCATTGATGCTCTTGACCAGGCCGCCGACCACGAAGGTCGGATCGAGGCCCGCTTCCGCCAGCACCGTCGCCACCAGCGAGGTGGTGGTGGTCTTGCCATGGGTGCCGGCGATGCAGATGCCGCGCCGGAAGCGCATGAGCTCGGCCAGCATCTCGGCGCGCGGCACCACCGGGATGCGCTGCGCGCGCGCCGCCATGAGTTCGACGTTGTCGTCGGCGATCGCGCTCGAATAGACCACCACGTCGGCGCCGTCGACATTGCTGGCGACATGCGAGCCCAGCACCGCGACGCCGGCGCCGCGCAGACGCTCGGTCACGCGCGAGCTGCTCTGATCCGAACCCGAGACCTTGTAACCGAGATTCGACAGCACTTCGGCGATACCGCTCATGCCCGAGCCGCCGACTCCGATGAAATGAATGCGCTCTACGCGATGCATGAGCGTGCCGTGAGGGTCATGCATCGATGAACTCCAGACATTGGGCGGCGACGTCGGCGGTGGCGTGGGGCCGCGCCTGCGCGCGGGCGCGCTCAGCCATCGCCACGCGCAGCTCGGCATCGCCGAGCAGGCTCGCGATGGCGCGCGCCAGTGTCTCGACGTCGAGGTCGGCTTCCGGCATCAGCAGCGCGGCGCCGGCGGTCGACAGGTAGCGCGCATTGGCCGACTGGTGATCGTCCACCGCATAGGGATAGGGAATGAGTATCGAGGCCACGCCGCAGGCCGCGATCTCGGCGATGCTGCTGGCGCCGGCGCGCGCGATGACGAGATCCGCCCACGCGTAGGCGCTGGTCATGTCATCGATGTAGGACACCACGCTCGCGCTGGTGACATTGCCGACCTCGGCGTAACGCGCTTCGGTGGCGGCCACGTCATCGGCTCCGCACTGGTGGCGCACGTGAAGGTTGGCGATTGCGCAGCTGGCGAGCGCCTGCGGCACGCGTTCGTTCAGTGCCCGCGCGCCGCGGCTGCCGCCGAATACCAGCACCTTCAAGGCGCCATCGTCATGACGGCGCGCGGCGGGCGCGGCGATCGCGGCGATGTCGGCGCGCACCGGGTTGCCGGTGGTGATGGCGTGCACGCGCGCCGCGAAACTGTTCGGAAAGCCCTGCAATACCCGGCGCGCGAAATGCGAGAGGATGCGATTCGACAGGCCCGGCACCGCGTTCTGTTCGTGGATGATCAAGGGCCGACGCGTCAACCACGCCGCGATGCCGCCCGGGCCACTGACGAAGCCGCCCATGCCCAGCACCACCTGCGGGCGAATGCGACGCATCGCCGTCAGCGCGCACCACACCGCGTAGCTCACGCCAAACGGCGCGGCCAGCCAGCGCCACCAGCCACGTCGTCTCAAACCGCTGACCGGAATGGTGGTCAAGGGCAGGCCGGCGAGCGGCACCACGCGCGCTTCGATGCCACGCTCGGTGCCCATCCAGTGCAGTTCCACATCACGCGCGCGCAAAGCCTCGGCCACCGCCAAGCCGGGATAGACGTGACCGCCGGTGCCGCCGGCGACGATCATGACGGTTCTAGTCATTGTCGCGCTCCGCGTCGTCGTCATCGTCGTCGTCGTACTCGTCATCGCCGGAGGTCGGCGGCGCGGTCATGATCTGCGGCGCGGTCGCACGTGGATAGGTCACTTCGTGGGCTTCGATTCCCGCGCGCAAGGCGATGCCGATGGCGCCCAGCGTCACCACCAGGTTGTTGCTGCCGTAGCTCAGGAACGGCAGCGGCAGGCCCTTGGTCGGCAGGATGCCCATGTTCACGCCGATGTTGACGAAGGCCTGGATGCCGATGAGCAACCCGATGCCGTAGGTGACGTAGGCGGCGAACAACAGGTTGGCGCGCTCGGCGCGACCGCCGACATGAAAGATGCGCCAGATGAGGAACACGAACAGGCCGATGACCGTCAGGCAACCGACGAAACCGCCTTCCTCGGCGATCACGGCGAACACGAAGTCGGTATGCACTTCCGGCAGGTAGAAGAGCTTCTGCACCGAGTTGCCGAGGCCGACGCCAAACCATTCGCCACGCCCGAAGGCAATCAAGGCCTGGGTCAGCTGGAAACCGGTATTGAAGGGGTCGGACCACGGGTCCATGAAGGTCATGAGGCGCGCCAGTCGATAAGGCGCGAGCATCGACAGCGCCGCCAGCGCGCTCAGCGCCGCCAGTCCCCAGAAGAAGAAACGGATATAGGGCACGCCGGCCAGGAACAACATGCCGAGCACGGTGGTGAACAACACCACCGCCGTACCGAAGTCCGGCTCCAGCAGCAGCAGGCCGGCAATCAAGGTGATGACGCCGATGGGCTTGATGAAGCCGATGAAGTCGGTGCGCACCTGCTTGATATGACGCACGAGGTAGGCCGCCACGTAGATCGCGACGGCCACCTTGGCGGGCTCCGAGGTCTGGATGGTGAAGAAACCGAAACCCAGCCAGCGCATCGAGCCGTTCACTTCGTGGCCAAGGCCCGGGATCAGCACCGCGATCAGGAACGCGATCGCCACGAACAGCACCGGCGTGCTCCACTGTTCGAAATAGGCGAGCGGCGTACGTGTCATCACCACCGCGCCGGTGATGCCGAGGATGGCCGCGAACAGCTGGCGCTTGAAGTAATAGAGCTGGGTCAGATCGCGATGTTCGGCGATCGAGACCGAGGTCGAAACCACCATGATGAGCCCCACGCACAGCAGCGCGAACGCGGCGCCGATGAGCCACACGTCGTAGGCCGAGGGCACCACCTCGCCACGCGCCGGCTGCGGCTTGGCCTGGCCGATGGCTTCCGCGGTGACGCTCATGGCGCCATCCTCTCGAGCACCGCGTCGCGGAACGCGAAGCCGCGCGCGGCATAGTTGGCGAACATGTCGAAACTCGCGCAGGCGGGCGACAGCAACACCATGTCGCCTGGCTGCGCGGCGGCGGCGGCGGCCACCGCGCCGCGCATGTCAGTGGCGAACACGGTGGCGATGCGGCCATGGATGGCGGCGGCGAACAGCGGCGCGGCGCGGCCGATCAGCACCACCGTATGCATGTGTGCGACCACCGTATCGGCGAACTCGGTGAAATCCGGCTCCTTGGCTTCACCGCCGGCGATCAGCACGCCGCCCCGCTCGCGACACAGGCCGCGAATGGTGGCGCAGGCCGCGCCGGAATTGGTGGCCTTGGAATCGTTGATGTAGCGCACGCCGGCGATGGTCGCGACCAGCTGCGCGCGATGGTCGAGCCCACCGAAACTCGCGAGCGAGGTCAGCAGCACCTTGCCGCGCGCGCCGAAGGCATGGCACACCGCGATCGCCGCGAGCGCGTTGGCGATGTTGTGCCGGCCGACCAGCCCGAGCGCACTGGCGGCGAGGCGCGTGCCGTGCGGGCCGACCAAGTATTCCTCGCCAGCGTCGATTTCGACGCCGTACTGGGCGGCGGCCGGGGCCGCGAGCGTGAACAGCGTGCGCGCTCCGCCGCCCGCGAGTTGCCGCGTCACCGCGTCGTCGTCGTTCAACACCACCTGCTCGGCACGCGCGAGGATGCGCGCCTTGGCATCGCGGTAGTCGGCGAAGCTGCCGTAGCGATCGAGATGATCGGGCGTGATGTTGAGCACGCAGGCCACGCGCGGCGCGAGGCTCACGGTGGTCTCGAGCTGGAAGCTCGATAGTTCGAGCACGTAGCAATCGGGTGCCACCACTTCCAGCAGGTCCAGCGCCGGCGTGCCGAGATTGCCGCCGACCCTGACCCGGTATCCGTCGGCTTCCAGCATGCGCGCCACCAGGGTGGTGACGGTGCTCTTGCCATTGGTGCCGGTAATGGCGATGACCGGCGCGTTGGCGGCGCGCGCGAACAGTTCGATGTCGCCGATGACATCCACGCCGGCGGCGCGCGCGGCGGCAATCGCGGGTTCGGCCAGCGACAGTCCCGGACTCAACACGATGTGCCGGCAGCGGCTCAAGGTGTCGGCGTCGAGCGCGCCGGTGATGACCGTGACCTCGGGGAACTCGTGGCGCACCGTCTCGAGATTGGGCGGTGTCGCGCGACTGTCCATGGCGAGCACCGACACGCCGCGCGCGGCGAGATAACGCACGCAGGACAAACCCGTGATGCCGAGGCCGACCACCGCGTAATCAGCGAGTGCCTGGTGGGTGGTGCCGCGGGTGGCAGTCATGGCCGTCATGGTCAGCGGATCTTCAAGGTCGCCAGCGCCGCCAGCACCAGCACCACGGTGATGATCCAGAAGCGCACGATGACGCGCGGTTCCGGCCAGCCCTTCAGTTCGAAATGATGATGGATGGGCGCCATGCGAAATATGCGGCGACCGGTCAGCTTGAACGACGCCACCTGCAGGATGACCGACACGGTTTCCATCACGAACACGCCGCCCATGATCACCAGCACCAGTTCCTGGCGCACGGTCAGCGCCACGGTGCCGATGGCTGCGCCCAGCGCCAGCGCGCCGATGTCGCCCATGAAGACCATGGCCGGGTAGGTGTTGAACCACAGGAAGCCGAGGCCGGCGCCGACGATCGCCCCGCAGAACACGCAGATCTCGCCCACGCCGTGCACGTAGGGCACCGCCAGGTAGTGGGCGAACTTGACGTTGCCGGCGACATAGGCGAACACGATCAGCGCCGCCGCCACCATCACCGTCGGCAATACCGCCAGGCCGTCGAGGCCGTCGGTGAGGTTGACGGCATTGCTGGTGCCTACGATCACGCAATAGGCCACCACGAAATACATCCAACCGAGATCCAGCGCCACGCTCTTGACCAGCGGCACGATGAGCTGCGTCTCGGTCGGTGACTGGGCGGTGAAGAACAGCGCCGCCGCCGCGCCGAGCGCGCCCAGCGATTGCCAGAACATCTTGTAGCGCGCGGCGAGGCCCTTGGAATTGCGGCGCACGAGTTTCAGGTAATCGTCGTACCAGCCCACCGCACCGAACGCCAGCGTGGTGACCAGCACTATCCATACGAAACGATTGTTGAGATTGCTCCACAACAGCGTGCTGGCCGCGATCGAAACCAGGATCAACAAGCCGCCCATGGTCGGCGTGCCGGCCTTGGACAGGTGTGACTGCGGGCCGTCCTCGCGAATGGTCTGACCGATCTGGAACTTGGCCAGGTAGTGAATCATGCGCGGCCCGACCATCAGCGCGATGAACAACGAGGTCAACACACCGAGAATCGTGCGCAGGGTCAGGTACCGGAACACGTCGAATCCGGAGTGATACTGCGCCAGCCATTCCGCCAGTACCATCAACACGCGACATCACTCCGTTCGGCGAGTGCATTCGCCACCTGGTCGAGCGCCATCGCGCGCGAGCCTTTGATCAATACCGTGGGTGGCGACGGGCGCGCCTCGGCAAGGGCCGCATGCAGCGCCGCGAGCAAGCTCGCATGATCCTCACCGTGATGGACGCGACCGGTGAAACGCTCGGCGGCGTGGCGTGCGAGTGCACCGTAGGTGAACAACTGCGCGACGCCGGCAGCGGCGGCCTGCGCGCCGACCTCACGGTGATAAGCAACGGCGTCGGACCCAAGTTCGCGCATGTCGCCAAACACCAGCCAACGCGGCGCCGGCTCGCCGCCCAGCACCGCCAGCGCGGCCGCCACCGAGGCGGGATTGGCGTTGTAGCTGTCGTCGATGAGGCGACTGCCGTCACGGCCGGCGCGATACTGCAAACGCCCCTTGACGGTGCCGGCCTCGGCAAGGCCGCGCCGAATGTCGGCCAGCGACACGCCGGCGGCGCTGGCGGCGGCGGCGGCGGCCAGCGCATTGCGCACGTTGTGCAGGCCTCGATGTTTGAGCGTGATGCCGATCGAACCCTGCGGCGTGCGCAGCGTGAAGTCCGTGCCGGCGGTGCTCGCTTCGACGTCGTCGGCGCGGAAATCCGCCGCGGCGCCAAAACTCACCACGCGACGCCGGCCGGCGAGTTCGCGCCACAGGAGCGCCTGTGCATCGTCGTCGTTGAGGATCGCGATGCCATCGTCGGGCAGGCCGGCGAACATTTCGCCCTTGGTGCGCGCCACGCCTTCGATACTGCCGAAGCCTTCGAGATGACCGGGTGCGCACAAGGTGATGACACCGATGCGCGGACGCGCGATCGCGACCAGCAGCGCGATGTCTCCGACATGGTTGGCGCCCATTTCCAAGACCGCCGCGCGATGGCTGGCATCGAGCTGGAACAGGGTCAGGGGCAAACCGATGTCATTGTTGAAATTGCCGCTGGTGGCGAGCACCGGCCCTTGAGTGCGCATGATGGCGGCGAGCATTTCCTTGACCGTGGTCTTGCCGGCGCTGCCGGTCACGGCCAGTACCGGGATGGCAAAGCGTTGACGCCAGGCGCGTGCCAGCGTGCCGAGCGCGGCGCGCGTGTCGGCCACCACCAGTTGCGGCACGCGGCACGGCATCGCGCGCTCGACCACCGCCGCCACCGCGCCCGCCGCAAGCGCCTCTTGCAGTTTTTCGTGGGCGTCGAAATTCGGCCCGCGCAGCGCGAAGAACAGTTGGCCCGGCGCCAGGCTGCGGGTATCGGTGCTGACGCCGGTGAACTCGCGATCGTCGCCGGCGAATCTCGCCTCGAGCGCGGTGGCGGCGGCGGACAGCGTCATGCGGATCACGGCCTGCCCTCCGCCAGTGCGCGTGCGATCTCGGCGTGATCGCTGAACGCCGTCCTGCGGCCGGCGCTCTCCTGGGTGCGCTCGTGTCCCTTGCCTGCGATCAGCACGATATCGCCATCGCCAGCCTCGTCTATCGCCACGCGTATGGCCTCGGCGCGATCGACGACGACCTCGGCCGCCTCGGGCGTGCGCATGCCGGCCAGGATCTCGCTGGCGATGACGGCTGCGTCTTCATCGCGCGGATTGTCGGCGGTGACGATCACACGCTCGGCGTCGCGCTCGGCAATCGCGCCCATCACCGGCCGCTTGCTGCGATCGCGCCCACCGCCGCAGCCGAACACCACCAGGATGCGGCGCGGCGCGAGTTCACGCAAAGTGGCCAGGATCGCGGCGAGGCTGTCGGGCGTATGGGCGTAGTCGACGAATATGCGCGCGCCGCTCGCGCTGCGGCCGCACTCCTCGGCGCGGCCGCTGACACCGCGCAGCAGCGGCAGCACGTTGGCGACCGCGCGCGCTTCGTAATCGCAGGCCAGCAACAGGCCACACACCACCAGCAGGTTGTCGACATTGAAGCGCCCCGCCAGGCGGCTGGCGATGCGTTTGCGCCAGCCGTCGATGTCCAGCGTGAACTGCATGCCGGTGCTGGCCGCCACCACGCCGTCGGCGCGCAGCCGCGCGCTGGCGCCGCGCGACGAACACGTCCACAGGCTGCGCGCGGCGGGGCGCGTGAGCGCGATCTGCGCGCCTAGCGCGTCGTCGATGTTGATGACCATCGCCTGCAGGTCGGGATGCGCGAACAGGCGGCGCTTGGCTGAGCCATAGGTGTCGACGTCGACGTGGTAGTCGAGATGATCGTGGCCGAGATTGGTGAAGGCGCCGGCCCGGATCTTGAGGCCGCCGAGGCGTTGCTGCGCGAGCGCGTGGGACGAGGCCTCCAGCGCCACCACGCGGCAACCGCGCTCACGACTCGCGGCCAGCCAACGGTTGATGGTGATGATGTCGGGCGTGGTGTTGGCGAGCGGCTGCAGTTGATGCAAAGCGCCGGCGCCCAGCGTGCCGATGTAGGCCGCCGCGTCGCCCATGAGCTCCACCGCCTGCGCGACGAGATGCGCGACCGTGGTCTTGCCGTTGGTGCCCGTGACCGCGCACAGCTCGAGCGCCGCCGACGGCGTGTCGAAGAAGCGGTTGGCGATGGCGCCGAGCTGTTGGCGCAGTTCGGCGCTGTGGATCAGCGGCACGTCGGGGCGCAGATCCTCGAGCGGACGCTCGGCGATCACCGCGATGGCGCCGCGTGCGATGGCCTCGGCGGCGTAGCGGGCGCCGTCTTCCTTGTGACCGGCGAGCGCGATGAAGCAGCTGCCTGGCCGCACTTCGCGGCTGTCCAGCGTGATGTCCTCGACGTGCCGATCGAGCGTGCGCGGCACCGTTGCGATGTCCTGCAAGAGGGTCGCCAGCGTGACGCCGTGGGCGAGCTTGCTGGCCATCATTGCGTGGACTCCGCGGCGCGATCGCCATCATGGCCGGTCGCCAGCCACACCGCTTCGGGCGTGGCCTGCACCGGCTGGTCGGGCGGAATGTTCAGGATGCGCACGGCGTCGCGCATCACGCTGGCAAACACCGGCGCCGCGACCTTGCCACCGAAATACACGCCGCGCTGCGGCTCGTCGATGATCACCACCGCCACCAGGCGCGGGTTTTCCGCCGGGATCATGCCGGCGAACAGCGAGCGATAGCGATGTTCGGCATAGCCGGAACTGATCGACTTGTGCACCGTGCCGGTCTTGCCCGCCACCGAGTAACCAGGCACCGCCGCCAGCGCGCCCGTGCCCTTGGTGATCACACGCGTCAGCATGCGCCGGATCTCCTGCGCGGTGTTGGCGCTGATGATGCGCTTGCGCGGCTCGGGTTCGGACAGCTTGACGATGCTCAGGGGCTGCATCCAGCCGTCGTTGGCCAGCACCGTGTAAGCGCGCGCGAGTTGCGCGGCGGTCACCGACAGGCCATAGCCGAAGGCCAGCGTGGCATGCTCGATCTCGCTCCAGTTGCGATATTCGTTGAGGCGACCGTAGCCTTCGCCCGGCAGCGCGATTTCCGAAATCGAACCGAAGCCAAAATCGCGGAACGCCTTCCACAGCACTTCGGGTTCCAGCGACAGGGCGACCTTGCTGGCGCCGACGTTGCTCGAATTCTGGATGATGCCGCCGAGATCGAGCACACCGTAGTTCTTGATGTCGCGCACGGTGTCCTTGCCGATCTTGAAGCGGCCCGGCGACGTATCAATTTGCGACTCCGGCTTGTATTGGCCGCTCTCGAGCGCCGCCGCCAACGTGAAGGGCTTCAAGGTCGAGCCCGGCTCGAACAAGTCGGTCACGGCGCGGTTGCGGTAGCGCTCGCTGTTCAAGTTGTCGCGATTATTGGGATTGAAGGACGGCTGGTTGACCAGCGCCAGCACTTCGCCGCTGTGCGGATCGACCACCACCATCATGCCGGCGCGCGCTTCGTTCTGTTGCACAGCAATCTTCAGCGCGCGGTAGGCGGCGTACTGGATGCGCTGATCGATGCTCAGGTACACGTCGCGGCCGGGACGCGTGGCGCGCAGACGTTCGACGTCCTCGACCACGCGACCGATGCGGTCCTTGATCACGCGCCGCTGACCGGGCTCGCCCTTGAGAATGTGGTCGTAGGAAAGCTCGACGCCCTCCTGGCCTTGATCGTCGACATTGGTGAAGCCGAGGATGTGCGCCGCCACCTCGCCCGCCGGGTAATAGCGACGCTGCTCTTCCTGCAGGTTGAGGCCCGCGATTTCCAGGCGCTTGAGCGCATCGCCCTCGTCGGGTGTGAGATGGCGCTGCAGGTAGACGAACTTCTTGTCGAGGCGCGGCATGATCAGCGTCTCGAGCTGGTCGAAGGGAATGCCGAGGATCTTGGCGAGCTTCGGCCACTTGTCCTTGGCCTCGACGAAGCGGCGTGGTTGTACCCACGCCGACTGCGTGGGCGTGCTGATCGCGAGCGGCTCGCCGTTGCGGTCGAGGATCATGCCGCGATTGGCATCGATGCGCTCCACGCGCAGGTAACGCGCGTCGCCATGGTTCTGCAGGAACTCGCGCTTGTTGACCTGCAGATCGATGGCGCGCCACGACAGCACGGCGGCGCCCAGTACGAACAGCGCCACCACGATGCGTCGGCGCAGCTTGAGTTCGCGACGGCTTTCGTTGCGCGCGCTCATTGCAGCTCCACCACCTGCGCTGGCGATGGCACCACCATGCCGAGCTTGTCGTTGGAGATCTGCTCGACGCGCAGTTCGGCGCCCCAGGTGGCCTGCTCCAGCAACAGCTGGCCCCATTCCTGGTCCAGCCCCTGCTTCACTTCGTGCAGGTTCTGCAGTTCCACGAACAAGCGACGGCTCTGGTGCCGGCACAACACCAGTTCAACCGCCGAAGCGAAGGTGAGGAGCCCGATGATGATGGCGACCACCAGGGATTTCATGCGACCCGCTCCAACACGCGCAGGCGGGCGCTGCGCGCACGCGGGTTGGCGGCGAGTTCGCTGGCGCCAGCTTGCACCGACTTGCGCATCAGCAGCCGAAAGCGCGGTGCATCACCGTCGCCAGCGTTGCGCGCCTCGGCATCGAGTTCGCGGAAGCGATGCTTGATGTAGCGGTCCTCGAGCGAATGAAAGGCGATGACCAGCACGCGCCCGCCGCGCTTGACCAGGCCGAGCGCGATCGCCAGCGCACGCTCGATCTCGCCCATTTCATCGTTGATGAAGATGCGCAGGGCCTGGAAGCTGCGCGTGGCGTTGTCGATGCGCCCGCCATGATGGGGAAAGCAGGCGTGGATGAGCTTGGCCAGTTCCAGCGTCGTCGTCAGCGGCGCGCGTCGACGTGCTTCCACCACGCGCTTGGCGATCAGGCGCGAACGGCGTTCATCACCGTAACGAAACAGAACATCGGCAATCTCGCTTTCACTGGCGTTCGCCAGCCATTCGGCGGCGCTCGGTGAAGTGCGCGGATCCATGCGCATGTCGAGCGGACCATCCTGGCGAAAGCTGAAGCCGCGGCTGGCGTCGTCGACCTGCGGAGAAGAAATGCCGAGGTCGAACAGCACGCCGTCGACGTCGCGCGCGCCACACTCGGCCAGCGAAGAGAACGCGGCGTGCACGACGCTCACGCGTGCGTCCCCGGCAGCGAGTTCGCGCGCGCAGGCGATGGCCTCGGGATCGCGATCGAAAACGATGAGCCGGCCGTGCGGGCCGAGGCGTTCGAGCAGGGCACGGCTGTGACCACCGCGCCCGAACGTCGCATCGATATAGGTGCCGTCGGGCTGAACGTGCATGAACTCGAGCACTTCATGCAGCAACACCGGGATGTGGGCGGATGATGCAGTCACTCACAGCGACAGAGATTCCAGGCCGGCGGAGGTCGCGGCATCGCTGCCATCGGCGACGTCGCGCAGCCACTTGTCGCGCTCGGCGGCCCAGGTCGCGGCGTCCCAGATCTCGAGCTTGTTGCCTTGACCGAGCAGCGCCACCTGCTTGTCGATACGAGCGATTTCGCGCAGCTGCGGCGGCAACAGCACGCGTCCCTGGGCGTCGCACGCGCACTCGGTGGCGTAACCGCGCATGATCTGCTTGGTGCGACGGCTCTGACGGTCGAAATCCGACAGGCCCGCGAGCTTGGTTTCGATCAAGAGCCATTCCGCGACGGGATATACCCACAGGGCGAGATCCCAGGGATTCAAAGTGATGACAAGCTCTTGACTCGGCAGGGTGGACAGCAGTTCACGCACGCGCGTGGGGACGGCTAAACGCCCCTTCGCATCGACGCTGATTGTGCTTTGCCCACGGAACATCGAGACGACGGGGACTTGCTGCGGACCATCGCGGGACAGGGCGGGCACGCCCATGCAATCCCGGCATGGTGTTCACGGCAGATCCACTTTTCCCCACTATTTACCACCAGGCGGCACTATAAGGAGGGCGGCGGAAAACTGTCAAGCAAAACGGCCCCGCCGGATGGGCGATTCTCTCTTTACTTACAGTAACTTAGGTCGAGGCGCCAAAAGTGCCGACAGGGCTCGAAAGCCTGTGGGAAAACGCTTCGGTAAATCATCCAGATAAGTTTCCAAGCTCACCTGAAATATCACGATCGGGGCGAGCCTGACGGGCAGGAGGAGAAGAGCAAGTCGGCCTGTAAGCCGGGTTCTGTGTTGCTGCGAAGCAGCACGGTGATCATTCATCTGGGACGCATGTCGCCATACGCCTCAAGCGACCTACCCGGGAACTGGTGCGGACCACACTTCACCGCTTGCGCGGCACGTTCCCCTATTTGGTCTTGCTCCGGATGGGGTTTACCCTGCCACCGGTTTTCGCCGGCGCGGTGCGCTCTTACCGCACCATTTCACCCTTACCCCGCGTTGCCGCGTGGCGGTATATTTTCTGTGGCACTTTCCGTGGGCTCACGCCCCCCAGGCGTTACCTGGCATCCCGTCCTGCGGAGCCCGGACTTTCCTCTATCGCCCCGCAGCGGCCGATGAGGGCCGATGCCAACGACAGCGATCACCCGGCCGACTTGCTGGGCGCAGTGTGGGAGTTCGAGCCGACGAATTCAATCGCTCAGGCGTCGTCGGCCGCCGAAACGCGCAGCGAAGCCTGGTAGACCTGGTTGCGCGGCCGCCCCGACAGGGCTGTGACGATGCGCACCGCCGCACGGCGGTCGGTCTCGGCCAGCGTGATTTTCAGCAGGCGCTCGAGTTCGGCGTCGTCCGCACCCTGCTCGACTGCGTTGCCCGCCACCATCACCACGAATTCTCCACGCGAGGCGTCGGCGTCGCTCGCCATGCGCGCCCCGATGTCGGCCAGGGCGCCGCGGTAGAGGGTTTCGAAGCGCTTGGTCAATTCGCGGGCCACCACCGCTTCTCGTTGGTCGCCGAAGGCGTCGGCCATGGCCAGCACACTGGCGACGATGCGATGCGGCGCCTCGTAGAACACCAGGGTGCGCGGGTCGCCGGAGAGGGACTCGAGACGCGTCTGTCGCGCCGCGGCCTGGCTGGGCAGAAAACCTTCGAAGCTGAAGCGCGCGGTAGGCAGACCGGCGATGCTGAGCGCGGCGGCGATGGCGCAGGGGCCGGGCACGGTGTGCACCGGCAGGCCGGCGGCCACGGCGCTGCGCACGAAGGCATAGCCGGGGTCGGAGATCAGCGGGGTGCCGGCATCGGAGATCAGGGCGCAGGCTTGTCCGGCTGCGGCCAGGCGCGTGAGCAATTGCTCGCTCATGTGCACTTCGTTGTGGTCGTGCAAGGCGCTCACCGGCGTGTTGATGCCGAAGTGATCGAGCAGACGGCGACTGTGGCGCGTGTCCTCGCAGAAGATCACATCGACAGCGGCCAGCGTCGCGGCGGCGCGCGCCGAAAAATCGCCGAGATTGCCTATCGGTGTCGCCACGACATAGACGCCGGGCCGTTCAATTGACACGTCCACGGCGGGCAAAGATACTGCCTTGGTGATCCGCTCCGCGCTCATTTCCACCCTGCTTCCCCTGCGCTTTGTACTGGTCGGTGTGGCCGCGCTCATTACATGCGCGTGTACCTCGCAAGGCAATGTGCAGGAACAAACACCGGCACCCGCGCCCGATCCGCTGGCCGCCGCCGAACGCTTGTTGAATCGTGGCGACTATGCCGGCGCGGCCGCGGCCTTCGCCGTGCAGGCGCCCCAGCTTTCCGGCGCCGAGGCGGCGCACGCCAACGCGCTGGCCAGCCTTGCCTACCAGGATGCCGGCGACGCGGCCCAAGCCGCGACCGCGCTGACAGCCCTGTCGGCGGGTGGCGAATCGTCCGCCCCCTTGGCAATGCTCGCGCAGGCGCGGGCGCAACTCGAGGGCGGTCATGCCGACGTGGCGCTGGCGCTCGCCAGCAAAGTTCAAAGCGCGAGCTTGTCGCCCTACGCGCGTGGCGTGCAGAGCCGCGTGATCGCGGCCGCCGCGGCCAGCCTGGCTGATTTCCCGACCGCCGCCGCGGCCGGCATCCAGTCGCTTCAATATCCTTATCCGCCCGCGCAACAGGCCGCTCTGACCCAGGCCACCTGGGCCGCCGTCAGCCAACTGCCGGCGGCCAGGCTCACGGAGCAGTTGGCGGCTACGGCCGCGGAGCCCGTCGCCAACGGCTGGTATGCCCTGGCCGCCATCAACCAGCAATCGGCCTTCGACGCCGAGGGCATGCGCCAGAAACTCGCCGAGTGGCAACAGCGCCACGCCGGCCACGTTGCGACGCCGCTGCTCGATGGTCTGCTGGAACGCGCCACCGCGGCTGGCGCGCGCCCCACGCGCGTGGCCCTGGTCCTGCCTTTCGATGAAACGCTCGGGGGCGCGGCGCGCGCCGTGCGAGACGGCTTCATGACTGCCTGGTTCAACGACACCAACACCACCGCGCGGCCCGCCGTCAGCGTCTACGCGAACTCGGGTGACGACATCCTCAAGGACTATCAGCGCGCGGTCAGCGACGGCGCCGAATTCATCGTCGGTCCGTTGCAAAAGAACCTGGTCGAGCGCCTCAAGACCCTGCCTGAAATGCCGGTCGGCGTGTTGGCCTTGAACGTGGTCGAGAACAAGCCGGGCGCGGTCGGTGCGCGCCCGGGTTTCTACCAGTTCGGGCTCACGCCCGAGGACGAAGCCAGCCAGGTCGCGCGCCGCGCTTACAGCGAAGGCGGCCGCGCGCTGATCATCGCCCCGAACTCCGCGTGGGGCGCGCGGCTGAGCGGCGCCTACAACAAGGCCTGGCAGGATCTCGGCGGCTCGGTGCTGGCGCAGATCTCCTATTCCGACTCGGCGGACGCCTATCCGAGCGCCGTCCGCCGCGCGCTCAATATCGACATGAGCGAGGCGCGTGCCGCGGCGCTGCGCCGCAAGCTCGGCATGCCGCTGCATTCCGAAGCGCGCATTCGCGCCGACGTAAGTGCGATCCTGCTGGCGGCCTTCCCCAACAACGCGCGCCAGCTGCTGCCGCAGCTACGCTACTTCGGCGCCGATTCCATCCCGGTGTACGCGACCTCGACGGTCTTCAACGGCAACACCCGCACCAACGATGTCGATCTGAATGGACTGGTGTTCGGCGACATGCCGTGGCTGTTCGGCACGGTCGATGCCGACTCCTACCAGCTCGTGCGTCGCAGCTGGCCGGGCCCCGCGCAAACCTATACGCGGCTCTACGGCTTCGGCATCGATGCCTATCGCATCCTGCCCTTCCTGTCGCGCATGCGCGCGCGTCCAACCATGCGCGTGCCGGGCGTGACCGGCGACCTGTGGATGGACGGCGACGGTGTCCTCCATCGCAACATGTCGTGGATAAAGTTCGTCGACGGCGTGCCCCGGGCGATCGGTGAGACCGGTACGGTTGGCGTCAACTGAAGCCCGCGCGACCACGCCGCGCCCGCGTCGCGGCGAGCGCTGGGAACGTCACGCGGAAACGCAACTGGTGGCGCAAGGCCTCACCTGCGTGGCGCGCAATCACAGCTGCCGCGGCGGCGAAATCGACCTCGTCATGCTGGCCGACGACTCGCTGGTGTTCGTCGAGGTACGCTACCGACGTGGCGCAAGCCACGGCAGCGCCGTAGAGAGCATCGATGCGCGCAAACAGCGGCGCCTGATTCGCGCCGCCGAGGATTTTCTGATGCGCCACCCGCAATTTGCGAACCATGCCTGTCGTTTCGATGTCATGGCTATGTATGGTGACGCCAGCCACCCGCAATGCGACTGGATTGCGGGGGCGTTTTCTGCATAATGCCTGCGCGCCGTGCCTTCTTCACCTTGAGACCAGCTCTAGCAGGAACAGCCGCACCGTGGATCCGATTGAACGCATCAAGTCGACTTTCGATGAAAGCATCGCCGTCAAACAGCGTTGCCGCGATGAACTGCCGGCGCTGATCGCCGCCGCCGCCGCCGCCATCGCCGATGCGATCATGAACAACGGCAAGGTGCTGACCTGCGGTAACGGCGGCTCCGCCGGCGACGCCCAGCACTTCTCGTCAGAGATGTTGAACCGCTTCGAACGGGAACGCCCGGGTCTCGCCGCGTTTGCATTGACGACCGATGCCTCGACCGTCACCTCGATCGCCAACGACTACCAGTTCGCCGACATCTTTGCCCGACAGATCCGTGCGCTGGGCCATCCCGGCGACATCCTGCTGGCGTTCTCCACCAGTGGCAATTCACACAACATCCTCAACGCCATCGACGCGGCCCATGATCGCGAAATGCGCGTGATCCTGGTCAGCGGCAAGGATGGCGGACAGGCCGCCGCCAGTCTGGACGACGGCGACATCGAGATCCGCATACCGAGTTTCTCCACTGCCCGCGTGCAGGAGTCGACGCTTGCCGTGATCCATTGCCTTTGTGATTTGGTTGACTGCCATCTGCTTGGCCAGGAGTCTTGAATGAAAGCCACGAGATTATTGAACGCTGCTGCTCTCGCACGCCTCGCCACGGCGGCGCTGGTGGCCGCTTCACTCAGCGGTTGCATCGGCGTGGTGCTGGGCGGCGCGGCGGGTGGCGCGTCGGTGGTGAACGATCCGCGCACCGCCGGCTCACTTGTCGAAGATGAAAGCATCGAACTGAAGGCCGGCAACCTGTTGCGCGGAGACAAGGAGCTCGCCCAGCAGACCCATATCAATGTCACCAGCTACAACCAGATTGTCCTGGTGTCCGGCGAAGCGCCCACCGAAGACATGCGCACGCGCGTGTTCGATCTCGTCAAGGGCATCGAGAAAGTGCGCACCGCGCACAACGAAGTGACGATTGCCGCGCCGAGCCCGGTCAGTTCGCGCACCACCGACAGCTGGCTGACCACCAGCGTCAAAGCCAAGATCGTCGGCGCCAAGGAACTGAACGCCATCAAGATCAAGGTCGTGACCGAAGCCGGCACGGTCTACCTGATGGGCTTGGTGAAACAGGACGAAGGAGATCTCGCCGCGCAACTCGCCAGCCAGACCGCCGGTGTGCAGCGGGTGGTCAAACTGTTCGAGTACCAGTAAGGAAGCGAGACAGACCGGCCGCGCGCGCACCGGCGCGCAGGCAAGGTCGTTACTTGACGACGGTCAGGTGCGGCGGCTTGCCGCCGGGTCGGGTCGGCGGCGGCCCTTCGCCATCGACTGGCACGGCCGTCGGCGTGGCTTCGTCGACCGCATCCCCGAGAAAAATCCCCTGCCCGTTCTCGCGGGCGTAGATGGCCTGCACCGCCGCGACCGGCACGTCGATGTCGTGCGGCGTGCCACCGAAGCGCGCACTGAAGCTGATGCGCTCGTTACCGAGCAGCAGGTGCTTGACCGCGGTAGGCGAGACATTCAACACGATCACGCCCTTGTCGACGAACTGGCGCGGTACGCGCGTGTGATCGTCCCTGACTTCAACCAGCAGGTGCGGCGTGCACTGGTTGTCGACTATCCATTCGTACAGTGCCCGGATCAGGTAGGGACGCGTAGAAGTCATGGCAGGCTGATTGCTCACGGTCGTGAGTGTCGGGCAGATGTCAGCGGATTTCCTGCTCGACCGGCGACAGGCTGATCTGGAAGGCGCGCCGGTCGAAGAGCTTGTCCGCGTATTTCAACAGGGGCTTGGCCTGCGGCGTGAGCTTCACACCATAGCGCGGCAGACGCCACAACAGCGGCGCCATGCATAAATCGACCAATGAAAATTCGGGCGACATGAAATACGGGAACTGGCCAAACAACGGCGAGATGGCCATCAGGTTGTCGCGCATGGTCTTGCGCGCGTTGGCCGCGGCGATCTCGTTGTCGCCCTCCAGATCGCTGGCCAATGAATACAGATCGCGCACGATGCGATAGCGCAATTGGCGATTGTTGGCCCTTGATACCGGGTCGACCGGCATCAAGGGCGGGTGCGGATAACGTTCGTCCAGGTACTCGAGCATGATCTGGGCGTCGTAGAGCACCAGATCACGATCGATCAGCGTCAGCAAGTTGTGGTAGGGATTGAGGTCGTTGAGATCCTCGGGCTTGCTGTCCTCGTCGATGAAATGGATCTCGACATTGATGTCCTTCTCCATCAGCACGAGGCGCACACTGTGCCCCAGCGGATCGGCGGCGTCTGCATAAAGCGTCATGACCGACCGCCGATTTGCCAGTGCGGTCATATCAATGAACATCCTTCCAGTATTCCTTCTTCAGGAGATAGGTCGAGATGAACAATACGAACAGGAACGCCAGCACCCAGAAGCCAATCTTGTAGCGCACGAGCTTGGCCGGCTCGCCGAGGTAGACCATGAAGCTGACCAGGTCGCGCACCGTGGCCGCGTACTCCTCGGGCGACTGCGTGCCGGGCATGGCCAGTTCCAAGGTCGGACCAGCGTGGCCGGCATGGCCTTCACCGTGGGCCGCTTCGCCCTCGGCGGCGGGCTTCAACACCTGTACGCCCTGCAGGCGCGACAGCACCGCCGGCATCGCCGTGGTCGGGAAATACAGGTTGTTGACGCCGGTCGGGCGCTTGTCATCCTTGTAAAATCCCATCAGGAACGAATACAGCCAGTCGGCGCCACGGGCGCGGGCGATGACCGACAGATCCGGCGGCGGCACGCCGAACCACTGTTCGCCATCGGCCGGCTTCATGGCCACCTGCATGACGTCGCCGATCTTGTCGGTCGTGAACATCAGGTTCTTTTCGACCACTTCCTTTGGCAGGCCGAGGTCGTCGACCAGGCGGCTGTAGCGCATGAAGCTCGCCGAATGGCAGCTCAGGCAGTAGTTCACGAAGGTCCGCGCGCCACGCTGCAGGTTCGGTTTGCTGTCCAGATTGACATGGGCTTCCAGCAAGGCCGGACCGCCCTCGCTGGCCGACACCAGGCCGGCCCAGCCCATCAAGCACAAGGCGAAGATGAAGGTTTTCATCAGTGCGTCACCCTTTCCGGTACCGGCTTGGTCTTGTCCCATTTCGTGTAGAGCGGCATCAGCGCGAAGAACAGGAAATAGACGACCGTGAAGATCTGCGCGGTCAGCGTACGCCCCGGCGTCGGCGGCAGGATGCCGAGATAGCCGAGCACCACGAACGCCACCACGAAGATTGCGAGCGCCGACTTGTAGATCCCGCCGCGGTAGCGAATCGACTTGACCGGGCTGCGGTCCAACCACGGCAGCAGGAAGAACACCATGGTGCCGAGGCCCATGAAGATCACACCCCACAGCTTGGCGTCCACCCCGAAGAACGGATAGGTGTTGGCACGCAGGATCGAATAGAACGGCGTGAAGTACCACACCGGCGCGATGTGCAGCGGCGTCTTCAGCGGGTCGGCCGGGATGAAGTTGTTGGCTTCAAGGAAGTAGCCGCCCATCTCCGGCGCGAAGAACACCACGCTGGCGAAGAACATGAGGAACACCACGACGCCGACCGAATCCTTGACCGTGTAGTAAGGATGGAAGGGGATGCCGTCCAGCGGCTTGCCGTCCTTGTCCTTGAGCTTCTTGATCTCGACGCCGTCAGGGTTGTTCGAGCCGACTTCGTGCAGCGCGATGATGTGCAGCACCACGAGGCCCGCAATCGCGAACGGCAGCGCGATGACATGGAAGGAGAAGAAGCGGTTCAAAGTGGTGTCGGAAATCACGTAGTCGCCGCGGATCAACTCGGCCAGTTGCTCGCCGACCACCGGAATGGCGCCGAACAACGACGTGATGACCTGCGCGCCCCAGAATGACATCTGGCCCCACGGCAGGAGGTAGCCGAAAAAGGCTTCCGCCATCAGCGACAGGTAGATGAACATGCCCAGGATCCAGATCAGCTCGCGCGGCTGTTTATACGAGCCGTACAAGAGGCCGCGGAACATGTGCATGTAGACCACGATGAAGAAGAACGAAGCGCCGGTCGAATGCATGTAGCGAATCAACCAGCCCCACTCGACATCGCGCATGATGTACTCGACGGAGGCAAAGGCCAGCGTCGCGTCCGGCTTGTAGTTCATCACCAGCCAGATGCCGGTCACGATCTGGATGACCAGCACCACCAGCGACAGCACGCCGAAGTAGTACCAGAAATTGAAGTTCTTGGGCGCGTAGTAGGCGCCCATGTGGTCGTTCCACAACGACATGAGCGGGAAACGGTCATCGACCCAGTCGCGCAGGCCCGTGAGGCCCTTGGTAATAAAACTCATGCCGAGCCTCCATCGCTTTCGCCGATCAGGATGCGGGTGTCGCTGAGGTACTTGTACGGAGGCACCGTCATGTTGGTCGGCGCCGGCACGCCGGCGAAGACGCGTCCCGCGAGGTCGAACTTCGAACCATGGCAGGGGCAGAAGTAGCCGCCTTTCCAGTCCGCGCCGGTGTCGGCGTCGGGCAGCGGGCGGAACGACGGCGAGCAACCGAGATGCGTGCACACGCCAACCAACACCAGGAACTCGGGCTTGGACGAGCGCCAGGGATTGGCCGCGAATTCCGGTTGCTCGGATTTCTGCGATTCCGGATCGCCGAGAACAGGTCCATCGGAGGCCTTCAGCGCCTCGACCTGCTCGGGCGTACGACGCAGCACCCACACGGGCTTGCCACGCCACTTGAAGGTCACCTGCTGGCTAGGCTCGATGATGCTGATGTCGGCTTCAACCGGCGCGCCGATGGCCTTGGCCCGCGCGCTGGGTTGGAACGACGCGATGAATGGTACCGCTGCGGTTGCCGCACCGATGCCGCCTATGACGACGGCGGTGCCGGTGAGAAAGCGGCGTCGATCCAGATCGACAGCAGTCTCGCTCATGCTACAAGGTCTCCTGCAATGTGATGGTCATGCCGATGTGGGCGCGTGGATGAACCCGCGCATGCTTCGACACAGATACCGGTGACGTCCCCTCGCCCCCGATCGTCAGCCACTCGAGCAACATGCTTTTGCCACGCGGTTGGCGGCGGCGCGCACGACGTCGAGGCTCACGTCTGATGGCTGGCGAGTATAACACCAAAATCGTTGTGGGCAGGCGCGCGGGGCAGGCCCGCGAGCCGACTCGGGCGAGCGATATTCAGGCCAGTGCCTTGGTCAGCGCGGCAATGAAAATCGCGTTCTCGCGCGCGGTGCCGACGGTCACCCTGAGGCAGTCCGCGAGCAGTTGATGGGCGCCGGATACATTCTTGATCAACACGCCCTGGGTGCGCAGCGATTCGAACACCGCGGTCGCACGGCCGGCCGGGGTGCGGAACAGGATGAAGTTGGTGGCGCTCGGCCACACCCGTATGCCGTTGACGTCGGACAAGGCGGCGTAGAGGTCAGCGCGCGCCTCGTTGATGAGCGCGATCTGGCGCTCGAAGTCCGCCAGGTGTTCGAGCGCGAACTGCGCGCCGACCTGGGTCAGGGTGTTGATGTTGTACGGCATGCGCAGGCGTTCGAGCACCTCTATCCACGGCGCCGGCCCGAACAGCGCGCCGAGCCGCAGGCCGGCGAGGCCGATCTTGGACAAGGTATGCATCACCACCAGGTTGTCATGGTCGGCCACTTCCTTGACGCGCGTACCGTTGGCGAAGCGGTAATAGGCTTCGTCCAGCACCACCAGGCCCGGCGCCGCCGCGCAGATCGCGTCCAGCCCGTCGATGTCGATGCGATTGGCGGTGGGATTGTTGGGGCTGGCGAGAAACACCAGCGCCGGCTGCGTGCGCGTGATGGCCTCGAGCACGGCCTCGACGTCGAGGGAGAAAATCCTCGGCGTTGAGCGGCACGCCGACGAAGTCCAGGCCCAGGGACTGGGCGGCGATGCGATATACCGCGAAGCTCGGCTCGGGGCTCAGTACCGTCGCGCCGGGCATGCCGGCCACCGCCAGGCATAAGAGGTGGATGAGTTCGTCGGAGCCGTTGCCGAGGATCATGCCGACGCTGTCGGCCAGGTCCAGGCTCGCGCGCCAGGTGGCCTTGAGGGCGCTGGAATGGGGATCGGGATAGCGATTGAGTTCAGTGCGCGCGATGGCGTCATTCCATTGCTCGCGCAGCGTGGCGGGCAAGGGAAATGGATTCTCCATGGCGTCGAGCTTGATGAGGCCGCTCGCGTCGGCCACGTGGTAGGGCGTCAGTTCCCGCACCCAGGGTGATACGAAACGCGCGATGCGGGAGTCGATGCTCATGATCCAGGTACTCGGTATTCCGCCGAACGCGCATGGGCCACCAAGCCCTCGCCGCGCGCCAGGGTGCTGGCCACCTTGCCGAGCTGGGCGGCACCGGCCGCCGAGACTTCGATGACCGAGGAACGCTTCTGGAAATCGTAAACGCCCAAGGGCGAGGAGAAGCGTGCGCTGCCGGCGGTGGGCAGCACGTGATTGGGCCCGGCGCAATAATCGCCGAGGGCCTCGGCGGTATAGCGGCCGAGGAAGATCGCGCCGGCGTGGCGGATCTCCGGCAACCAGCGGCGCGGCTCGGCAATCGACAGCTCGAGGTGCTCGGGCGCGATGCGATTGACGAGCGCCACGGCTTGCGCGATGTCGGCGACCTTGATCAGCGCGCCGCGCGCGCCCAGGGCCTGGCGGATGATGTCGGCACGCGGCATGCCTTCCAGCAGCCGCGCCACGCTCGCCGCCACCGCGTCGAGATAGGCCGCATCCGGACACAGGAGTATCGACTGCGCCTGCTCGTCGTGCTCGGCCTGGGAAAAGAGATCCATCGCAATCCAGTCGGGCGAGGTCGCGCCATCGCACACGACGAGGATCTCGGACGGCCCGGCGATCATGTCGATGCCGACGCGTCCGAACACCATGGACTTGGCGGTCGCGACATAGATATTGCCGGGCCCGACTATTTTGTCGACCGCCGGCACGGTGGCGGTGCCGTGGGCGAGCGCCGCGATGGCCTGCGCGCCGCCGATGGTGAACAGGCGATCGACGCCCGCGATCGCGGCCGCCGCCAGCACCACCGGTTCCAGCGCATCGTCCGGCGCCGGCACCACCATCACCACTTCCTGGACGCCCGCGACCTTGGCCGGAATGGCATTCATCAACACCGAGGACGGATAGGCGGCCTTGCCGCCGGGCACGTAGATGCCGACCCGGTCGAGCGCACGCAGCTGCTGGCCGAGCACCGTGCCGTCGGCTTCGCGGTATTCCCAGGACTCGGCCTTCTGGTGCTCGTGGTAGCTGCGCACGCGCGCCGCGGCGACGCGCAAGGCCTCGGCGAGTTCGGGCGCGATGCCGGCGCCACGGGCAGCGAAATCCTTGAGTTCCAGTTCACGCGCATGCGTGACCGCGCGCCGGTCGAAGCGGTTGGTGTACTCGACGAGCGCGTCATCGCCGCGACGCCGCACGTCGCTGACGATGCCGCGCACGGTCTCCACCACCTCGGGGCGGGTGTCGTCGTCCCACGCCAGCAAGGCCTCGAGTTCGGCGTCGAAGCCGGGCGTGGCGGCGTCGAGCCGGCGCATCGGGCAGGACTCAGCCATCGTTCACCACCGCACGCAAGGCCGCGATGATGGCGCTGACGCGCTTGTGCTTGGTCTTCATGGCGGCCTTGTTGACGATCAGGCGCGAGCTTATCTCGCAGATGGTTTCGAACTCGACCAGGCCGTTGGCCTTGAGGGTGTTGCCGGTATCGACGAGGTCGACGATACGGTCCGCGAGTCCGACCAGCGGTGCGAGTTCCATCGAGCCGTAGAGCTTGATGACCTCGGCCTGCACGCCGAGCCGCGCATAGTATTCGCGCGCCACCTTGGAATACTTGGTGGCGACCCGCGTGCGGCCATCCACCAGCGTCGCCTGCGGCGGGCCGGCCACCGCCAGGCGGCACTGGGCGATCTTGAGATCGAGCGGCTCGTAATAATCGCTGCCTTCGTACTCCATGAGCACGTCCTTGCCGGCGATGCCGAGATCGGCCGCGCCGTATTCCACGTAGGTCGGCACGTCGGTAGCGCGGATCACCAGCAGGCGCACGCCGGGCGCGGTGGTATCCAGCACCAGCTTGCGCGACTTGTCCGGGTCGTCGGTGGGCGTGATGCCGATGCGCGCCAAGAGCGGCATGGCCTGTTCGAAGATCCGGCCCTTGGAGACCGCGAGCATCACCTCGTCCGGATTGGAATTGAATGTATTGCCCATGTTCGCAAAGGACTCAGCAGGAAGAGGACGCGGGCGCCGGCTTGCGCCGCGGCCTCAGCTCGGCACGCGTTTGATCTGCGCGCCCAGGTTGGAAAGCTTTTCTTCGATGGTCTCGTAACCGCGATCGATGTGATAGATGCGGTCGACCTCGGTCGCGCCCTTGGCCACCAGGCCGGCCAGCACCAGGCTCGCCGAGGCGCGCAGATCGGTCGCCATCAAGGGCGCGCTGGTCAACTGCCGGACACCGGTGGTGATGGCCGTATTGCCTTCGAGCTTGACCTGCGCGCCCATGCGCTGCAGTTCCAGCACGTGCATGAAACGGTTCTCGAACACCGATTCGGTGATGGTGCCGGTGCCGCTCGCGATGCAGTTCATGGCGGTGAACTGCGCCTGCATGTCGGTCGGGAAGCCGGGATAGGGCGAGGTGTGGATGTTGACGGCCTTCAGGTCGTCGCCATTCATGTCGAGCTCTATCCAGTCCTCGCCCATGGTCATGTGCGCGCCGGCTTCGTTGAGCTTGGCGATCACGGCTTCGAGCAGGTGCGGCCGGGTGTTCTTGAGCTTCACGCGCCCGCCGGTCATGGCGGCGGCCACGAGATAAGTACCGGTCTCGATGCGATCCGGCAGGATGTCGTAGTGGGTGCCGCCCAGGGATTCGACGCCCTCGATGCGGATGGTGTCGGTGCCGGCGCCTTCGATTTTGGCGCCCATGGCGATCAGGCAATCGGCGAGATCCACCACTTCCGGCTCGCGCGCGGCATTGCGGATGACGGTCACGCCCTTGGCCAGTGCGGCGGCCATCATGAGGTTCTCGGTGCCGGTCACGGTGACGAGGTCCAGCACCATGTCGACGCCCTTCAGGCGCTTGGCCTTGGCGCGGATGTAACCCCCTTCGACCGACAGCTCCGCGCCCATCTGCGCGAGGCCCTGCAGGTGCAGGTTGACCGGCCGCGAACCGATCGCGCAGCCGCCCGGCAACGACACGTCGGCCGAGCCGAAGCGCGCCAACAGCGGCCCCAGCACCAGGATCGAGGCGCGCATGGTGCGCACCAGCTCGTAGGGCGCGAAGAATTCCTTGATGGTGCTGGTGTCGACCTCGATGTGCATGCGCTCATCGACGGTCAGCGAGCAGCCCATGCGCCCCAAAAGCTCCATGGTGGTGGTGATGTCGTGCAGATGCGGCACGTTGCCCACCACCATCGGCCCTTCGGCCAGCAGCGTCGCGGCCAGGATCGGCAGCGCCGCGTTCTTGGCGCCGGAAATACGAATCTCGCCCTCGAGCGGGATGCCACCTTGAATGATCAGTTTGTCCATCGCGACCTTGACGCCCGTCAGAGCGTCTGGAACTTGCGCGCCTTGTCCCAGGCGTCCTTGGTGTAGGTCTGAATGGACAGCGCATGAATGGCGCCGCCCATGCTGTCGCCCAACGTGGCGTAGACCAGGCGGTGCTGCTTGAGCATCGGCAGGCCGGCGAAGGCGTCACTCACCACCCGCGCGACGAAGTGCTGGCCGTCGCCGTCGACATGGACTTCGGCGCCGGGCATGCCGGTTTCGATCATCTGGCGGATTTCGTTGGGAGTCATGCCTGCCTGCGCCTTGCTGCTGTCAGCGATGGGGAGATTATTGGGTCTTGGCGGCGGCGAACTGCTGGTTCTTCGCTTCCAGGTTCTGGATCAGCGCCGGCAGGCCGTCGTTCTTGATGGCCGCCGCGAACGACGCGCGGTAGGTCTTGATCAGGCTCACGCCGTCGACCGAGACGTCGAACACCTTCCAGTCACCGGTCTTGTTGTGCAGGCGATAGACGATCGGAATCGACGCGCTGCCGGGCTGCGAGATCTCCTGCTTGACGGTCGCGGTGTTGGCGGCCGCCGGCGGCTCGACATCGGGATAGCCGATGGTCTGGTCCGAGAATTCCAGCAGCGCGGTCGCATAGGTGCGCACCAGCAGCTTGCGGAACTGATCGACGAAGGCGGTGCGGGTCGCCTCGTCGGCGCCGGCCCAGCTGTCGCCCAGCACCCACTGCGCCATGATGGCGAAATCGAAGTGCGGAAAGATCAGCTCCGAGACCAGGTCGTACATCTTGCCGGGATCGGCACGCAGCGCGTCCTTGTCGGCCTGCACGCGCGCCAGCACGCTGTCGGTGGTGGTACGCACGATATCGAGCGGCGCATCGCTGGCCGCGAACGCCAGGGCGCTCGCCAGCAAAAGGAAAGACGCCATCGAAACTCGAAGGAAACGCTTCATGCCTTAGGTCCTCTGTCACCAGCAGATTGAGTGCTCGCCGCGTGGACGCGTCGCGCCGGATTTTCGACTATGGGTGCCCCGCTTGCGAGGCTCGCCGTCGCGGCGAGCGGGGGCGCCCGTGGGGAGCGCTAATGTAGCACAAAGCCACCCGCGAAACGGCGCGGGCGGCGCGCCGGCCGCGACGCTCAGTGGCGGTCTTCGACCAGTTCGACCTTGTAGCCGTCGGGGTCTTCGACAAACGCGATGACGCGCGTGCCGCCCTTCATGGGGCCGGCCTCGCGCACCACGCGACCGCCGCGCTTCTTGATCTCCTCGCAGGCGGCATAGACATCCGCCACGCCGAGCGCGATGTGGCCGTAGGCGGTGCCGAGTTCATAGCTGTCGGTGTCCCAGTTGTGGGTCAGTTCCAGCACCGTGTTGCTGTCCTCGTCGCCGTAGCCGACGAAGGCCAGCGTGAAACGGCCTTCCGGAAAGTCGTGGCGGCGCAGCAGCTTCATGCCCAGCACCTCGGTATAGAAGGCCAGCGACGCGTCGAGCTTGGTGACGCGGAGCATGGTGTGCAGCATTCTCATGGTGTTCTCCCCTTGTTTGGCGGCGTGGCCGCCGGCTCAACGAATTTCGATGCCGAGACAGGCGGCGGCGGCACGCGCCTTGGCCCGCGCCTCGTCGATGTCCTGGCCGCGCGCCAGCGCCACCGCCAGGCGCCGCTTACCCGCCACCGAGGGCTTGCCGAAGATGCGCAGGTCCGTGCCGGGCACGGCCATGGCCTTGTCCCAGCCGCTGTAACGGATGTCCGAGCCGTTGCCGCTGCCGAGGACAGCGCAGCTCGCCGACGGCCCGTAGGGCTCCATGGCCGGCAGGGCCACGCCCAGGATGGCTGCAGATGCCCTATCGGCGCGCAGAAATTGGTGCCGCCGGCATGGCGCACGGTCAAGAGCGTGATCTCGTAATCGAAATCGACGAAGCCTTCCACGATCACGCGCTCGCGCGCGGCGCGCGCGCCGGCCATGGCGGTCCGCCAGGCGGCGCCGGCATCCGACGGTTCACGCACCGTCACCTGGCCCTTGCCCGAGGAGCTCATCACCGGCTTGACGATGCACGGTGTGCCGACCGCCGCCACCGCCGCCACGCACTCGGCCTCGGAGCCGGCGAACTGGTAGCGCGAGGTCGGCACGCCGAGCTGTTCGGCGGCGAGGCGACGTATGCCTTCGCGGTCCATGGTCAGACGCGTGGCATTGGCGGTCGGCACCACGTTGAAGCCGGCTTTCTCGAGCTCGAGCAGCTGGTCGGTGGCGATGGCTTCCACTTCCGGCACGATGAAATGCGGCTGTTCGCGACGAATGACATCGTCCAGCGCGCGGGCATCGAGCATGTCGATGACATGGCTGCGATGCGCGACCTGCATGGCCGGCGCATTGGCGTAGCGATCGACGGCGATGACTTCCAGTCCCAGGCGCATGGCCTCCAGCGCCACTTCGCGGCCGAGTTCGCCGGCGCCGAGCAACAACAAACGGGTGGCATGGGACGACAGCGGCGTACCGATAGCAGCAAGGGTCATGGGCAACACGTGGGGCTGGTGAAGTAAAAGGGACACGGCTCAAACGCAGTGAAAACCGAGAGCCGTCAGTTCGGCGACAGTATCGGGGGCGAGCCCGGCGCATGCAACGGCGTAGGCGGCTATCTCCCGGCGCAGCGCGTAACGTCGCCGGATCTCGTCGAAATTCGCACCGCCATGGTTCACGTCCAGCGCCAAGGCCGCGCGCATGCGCACATCGTGGGCAGCGATGGGATAGACGCTGGCAAGCAGCGCGGCGACGCCGCCGGCCGCGGGCAGCGCGCGTTCCACCGTCACTGCCGGCAGGCTGACCGGCGCGGCCGCGAGCGGCAGGCCGCGCCACGCGCGCACCGCCTGCCACAGCGCACGGGTCGCAAGCAGGCGCGCTTCGAACGAATGCCCGGCAAGATGCGGCGTGGCCAGCCAGCTCGCCGCCAGCATGCGATGATCGATACGCGGCTCGCCGTGCCAGCAATCGATGGCGGCGTACAGCGGCGCGGCGCCCGTGAGGCGCGCGCACAGTGCGGCCTCGTCGACGATGCCGCCGCGCGCGGCATTGATGAGCAAGGTGCCGGCGCGCAGCGCGGCGATGGCGTCACCATCGAGCAAGTTGACGGTCGGCCACGGCCCGTCGGCGACGCGCGGCACGTGCAGGGTGACGACCGGGCAATCAAGCACCGCGCCGAAGTCGGCGCTCACGAAGGCCGGCTCGCGCGCGGCGCGCGGCGGGTCGAAATCGACATGCGCGATGCCGAGCGCATCGAGCAGCGCGATGAGGCTACGCCCGACGTGTCCGCAGCCGATGATGCCGACCTTGAGCGCGCGCGGCGCGCAGCCGAGGCGCGCGGCATGGAGATAAAGCAAGGTCACGACATGCTCGGCGACCGGCCGCGCGTTGCAGCCGGCGGCGTCGCTGAAGGCGATGCCGGCCGCGTGCAGGGCGGCGACATCGATGTGATCGACACCAGCGGTGGCGGTGCCGACGAAACGCACGCGGCTGCCGCGCAGCAGGGCGGCGTCGACCCTGGACACCGAGCGCACCAGCAGCACCTCGGCATCGGCCAGCGTGCGCGCATCCAGCGCGCGGCCCTCGAACAGGCGCAGCTCGCCGAGCGCGGCAAAGTGCTCGGCGACGGTATTGATTTCGCGGTCGGCGAGGATCTTCAGCACGGTGTGCGGGCAGCGCGCGGGCCGCCCGCCGGGCTCAGGGCCGCTCGTCGGCGCCCGCGCCTTCCTTGACCACCGGCATCATTTCCTGGCGGTTGATGCCCAGCCACACCACGGTCGCGGTCGCGACATAGATGGACGAATAGGTGCCGACCAGGATGCCGATCACGAGCGCGATGGAAAACCCGTGCAGCAATTCGCCGCCGAAGAACAACAGCGCCAGCACCGCCAGCATGGTTTCGCCGGAGGTCATGAGGGTGCGCGACAAGGTCTGGTTGAGCGCCGCGTTGACGATTTCCTTGACCGTGCCCTTGCGCATCTTGCGCAGGTTCTCGCGCACGCGGTCGAACACCACCACGGTGTCATTCAAGGAATAACCCAACACCGCGAGCACCGCCGCCAGCACCGTCAAATCGAATTCACGGCCGGTGACCGCGAAATAGCCGATGGTGATGACGACGTCGTGCATGGTGGCGACGATGGCGCCGACCGAGAACTTCCAGGTGAAGCGCAGCATCACGTAGATGAAGATGCCGCCCAGTGCGAACAACAGCGCCAGGACGCCGGATTCCGCCAGTTCGTCGCCGACCTGCGGACCGACGAACTCGATACGGCGCAGCTCCGCGCCGGGCAGCAGTTCGATCACGCGGTGGCTGACGGCCGATGCCTTCTGATCGCCCGTCGGCGGCAGGCGCACCAGCACATCGGTCGGCGTGCCGAAGCGCTGCACCATGGCGTTCTTGAATTCCGAGGCGTGCAGGGCCTCGCGGATCTCGTTCAAGTTCGGCTCGCTCTTGTAGCCGAGCTCCACCAGCGTGCCGCCGGTGAAATCGACGCCGAAGTTGAAGCCCTTGAACAGACTCGCGCCGACCGAGATGAGCACCAGCAAGGTGGTCACCGCCACCGCCGGGCGCACGTGGCCCATGAAGTCGAAATTGAATTCTTTGTGTTCGCCTGCCATGACTGCTTCCTAAGTTCGACGGCGTTAAACCGACAGGCCTTTGAGACGGCGGCGGCCGTAGACCAGGTTGACGATGGCGCGCGTGCCGGTGATGGCGGTGAAGGCCGAGGTCAGGATGCCCAAGGTCAGCGTGACCGCGAAACCCTTGACCGGGCCGGTGCCGAACAGGAACAGCACCAGCGCCGCGATCATGTGCGTGACGTTGGCGTCGGCAATGGTGGCAAAGGCTTTCTCGTAGCCGGCATGGATACTGGCCTGCGGCGAGTTGCCGTTGCGCAGTTCCTCACGAATGCGCTCGTTGATGAGCACGTTGGCGTCGATGGCCATGCCGACGGTGAGCACGATACCTGCAATACCTGGCAAGGTGAGGGTCGCCTGCAGCATCGACAGCAAGGCCACCAGCAGCACCACGTTCATCGACAGCGCCACGCCGGCGATGAGGCCGAAGGCCCGGTAGTAGATGGCGGTGAACACCACCACGGCGATGAGGCCCATGACGGCGGACATCATGCCCTTGTCGATGTTGTCTTGCCCCAGGCTCGGGCCGACGGTGCGTTCCTCGATGATTTCGATCGGCGCCGCCAGCGCGCCGGCGCGCAGCAGGAGCGCCAGGGTATGCGCTTCGTCGGTCGAATCGAGTCCGCTGATCTGGAAGCGCTTGGAAAGCTCGTCGCGAATGGTGGCGACGTTGATGACCTGCTCCACCGGGCGGCCCTTGCGCTGTTCGATGTAGACCACCGCCATCGGCTTGCCGATCTGGTCGCGGGTGGCGCGGCTGAACAGGCGCGAGCCCTTGCCGTCGAGGGTGATGAACACCGCCGGGCCGCCGCTGCTCTGCTCGATGCCGCTGGCCGCGTCGATGATGTACTCACCGGTCAGCATGACTTTCTTGTCGAGCAGTATGGGCTGACCTTCCTTGTCGTAATAGATCTTGGAATTGATCGGCACGTGGCCGCTGTCGACGGCCTTGCGCGCGTCGTTGTTGAAGTCCACCAGGCGGAACTCGAGGGTCGCGGTCGCGCCCAGGATCTTCTTGGCCTCGGCGGTGTCTTCGACACCCGGCAGCTGCACCACGATGCGGCCCTCGCCCTGCTGCTGGATGACCGGCTCGGCGACGCCGAACTCGTTCACGCGGTTGCGCAGGGTGGTGAGGTTCTGCTTGATGGCGGTCTTGCGCACTTCGTCGGTGAGCTTGGGGCTGACGGTCAGCAGCATCTCGTTCGGATCGCTCTGCTCGGCGCGCTCGAGATCGCGGAAGTCCTTGGACAGGACGGCGCCCGCTTTCTGCTTCATTTCTTCGTTCTGGAAGGTGACGCGTATGCCACCGCTCGGTTCGCGCGCAATCGAACGGTAACGAACCTTCTCGTCGCGGAACGCGGTGCGCAGTTCCGACACGAAGCGCTCGTCGGTCTGGGTGCGCACGGCGTCCATGTCGACCTGCATCAGGAAGTGCACGCCGCCGCGCAAATCGAGGCCCATGTACATGGGCTTGGCGCCGATCTTGCGCAGCCAGTCAGGCGTGGCGGGCGCCATGTTGAGCGCCACGATGTAATGCTCGCCGACGGTCTTTTCGACCACGTCGCGGGCCTTGGTGCGGGCATCGACGTCGTTGAAGCGCAGCAGCACGCGCTTGTGCTGGGTTTCGCTGCGTTTGACTTCGATGTTGGCGGCCTTCAGCGCATCGACCACGCGCGTGGCAAGCGCTTCGTCGACCGTCTCCGAACGCCGTGCCGAGACCTGCAACGCCGGGTCGTCGCCATAGATGTTGGGCAGTGCGTACAGCACGCCGACGGTCACGACGACCAGGACCAACAGGTAGCGCCACAGCGGGTATTCGTTCATCGATGGGATCCGAATCTACTTATGAGTGTCGTGGCGCAGCGCCGGCGACATGCCGGCGCGCAACGCGCGGCACCTTACATTTCCTTCAAGGTGCCCTTGGGCATGACCTGGGCAATGGCGTGCTTCTGCACTTTGACCTCGGTGTCCTTGGCGATTTCGAGCTTGACGAAATTCGCGCCGACCTCGGTGACCTTGCCGAGCAGACCGCCGGTGGTGACGGCCTCGTCGCCCTTGGTCAGTTCGCGCACCAGCTTGGCGTGTTCCTTCTGGCGCTTCATCTGCGGCCGGATCAGGAACATGTAGAAAACCAGGAACAAAATCGCCAGCGGCAGGAAGCCGGCCAGTCCCCCCTGGGGCGCCGTGCCCGCGGCTTGCGCCCATGCGTTCGGTATCAGGTAGTCCATGAATTATCTCGAAAAATGGCCGCGCATTATGGCACAGCCTTAAGTGGGGTTGTCAGGCGCCCGCGTCGGCCTCGTAGTTGGCGAAGCAGGCGCGGGAGAACTCGGCGTAGCGCCCGGCCTGGATGGCGGCCCGCGCGTCACGCATGAGGGCGAGATAGTAGGCCAGATTGTGGGTGGTGTTGAGGCGCGCGCCCAGGATCTCGTTGGACTTGTCGAGGTGGTGCAGGTAGGCCCGCGAGTAGTTGCGGCAGGTATAGCACTGGCAGGCCGGGTCCAGCGGCTCGGTGCTGGCACGGTGGCGGGCGTTGCGGATGCGCACCACGCCTTGGCTGGTGAACAGGTGGCCATTGCGGGCGTTGCGGGTCGGCATCACGCAATCGAACATGTCGACCCCGGCGCCGACCGCGGCAACGAGGTCCTGCGGCGTGCCGACGCCCATCAGGTAGCGCGGCTTGGCGGCCGGCAGCAGGGCCGCGGTATGGGCGGTGATGGCCAGCATGTCGTCCTTGGGCTCGCCCACCGACAGGCCACCGATGGCGTAACCGTCGAAGCCGATGTCGATGAGGCCGGCCGCCGATTCGTCGCGCAATACCGGGTAGACCCCGCCCTGCACGATGCCGAACAAGGCTCCCGGCCCGACATGGGCGGCCTTGCTGCGCGCCGCCCAGCGCAGGCTCAAGCGCATGGACTCGGCGGCCTGGGTGACGGTGGCCGGGTAAGGCGTGCATTCGTCGAACACCATGACGATGTCCGAGCCCAGGGCCCGCTGCACCTCAATGGAGATCTCGGGGGTCAGCAGGATCTTGTCGCCATTGATGGGCGAGCGGAAGGTCACGCCCTCTTCCCTGATCTTGCGCAGTTCTCCCAGGCTCCACACCTGGAAACCGCCGGAATCGGTGAGGATGGGTTTATCCCAATGCATAAAGCCGTGCAGGCCACCGTGGGCGCCGATGACCTCGGTGCCGGGCCGCAGCATCAGGTGATAGGTGTTGCCGAGCACGATCTGGGCGCCGAGTGCTTCGAGCTCCTCGGGACTCATGGCCTTGACCGTGCCATAGGTGCCGACCGGCATGAAGATGGGAGTCTCGACCACGCCGTGGTTGAAGGTGAGGCGGCCGGCGCGCGCCGCGCCGTCACTGGCTTGGAGTTCGAAGGTGAGGCTCATCAAGGCTGCTCGGGGGTGTGACGGCGGGTCAGCCACATGGCGTCGCCATAACTGAAAAACCGGTAGCCGGCGGTCACGGCATGCTGGTAGGCGGCCATGATGCGCTCATGTCCCGCGAAGCTCGACACCAGCATCAGCAATGTCGAGCGCGGCAGGTGGAAATTGGTCAGCAGGGCATCGACCACGCGGAAATCGAAATCCTCTTTAATAAAGAGCCGCGTGTCGCCGCGAAACGGCGCCAGGCTGCCCGAGCGCTCGGCCGCGCTCTCCAGGGCGCGGGCCACGGTGGTGCCGATGGCAATCACGCGCCCGCCGGCGGCCTTGGCCGCGGCGATGGTGGCACAGGCGGATTCGCTCACCTCGATGCGCTCGGCATGCATCACGTGACCGTCGATGCTGTCGCCCCGGATCGGCTGAAAGGTGCCGGCCCCGACGTGCAGGGTGACCTTGGCGGTCGCGACGCCGCGCGCCGCGATCTCCGCCAGCATCGCTTCGTCGAGGTGCAGGCCCGCGGTCGGCGCCGCCACCGCGCCCGGCTGCGCGGCGAACACCGTCTGGTAGCGCTCGGCGTCGCTCGATTCATCGGCGCGCGTGATGTAAGGCGGCAGCGGAATGTGACCGCTGGCGGCGAGCAGGTCCGGCAACGTGGCGCCGTCGGCGCCCTGGATCAGGAACAAGTCCCCTTCCCGCCCCCACACCTCGATGGCGCCCGACGGCTCGAGCGCGATGCGCGTGCCCGGCCGCGTGGGCTTGCTGGCGCGCAACTGCGCCATCGCCTGCTGCGGCGACATCACCCGCTCGACCATGATCTCGACCGCGCCGCCGGTGGCCTTACGCCCGAACAACCGCGCCGGAATGACCCGCGTATCGTTCAACACCATCACGTCGCCCGCGCGAAACAGGCCCGGCAGGTCGACGATGCCGCCATCCGCCCACTCACCCACGGCCTCGCCCAACACCAACAGCCGCGCATCACGACGCCGCGCGGTCGGGTATTGCGCAATCTGGGTCTCGGGCAGGGAGTAGTCGAAGTCGGAAAGCTGCACGGGCGCGAGTCTAACAGAGCAAGCTTCTCCACGGTCGACCGACGCGCGAGGTTTCACTATACTCTGCGCCCTTCGCACACCTTGCCGGGATGGCGGAACTGGTAGACGCGCCAGACTCAAAATCTGGTATCCGTGAGGATGTGGGGGTTCGATTCCCCCTCCCGGTACCAAGAGAGCTTCCAGAGACTTCCAGGAAATTCCAAAAACGGCGGAATTACTCGGGAAAATCGAAGATTTCTCTTCCAAGTAGATCCAGAGCCCACCGTTGACAGTCGGGGGTAACTGGGGGTAGAAATCGGGGTAACAAGGACGACCCCAGCGTGGTTACCCCCACATGCCGCTGACCGACATTGCCATCAAGAATGCCAAGGCAGACGCAAAGCCGTTGAAGCTGTTCGACAGCGGTGGACTGTTCCTTCTGGTGACACCAACAGGCGGAAAATGGTGGCGCTTGAAGTATCGATTCAGCGGCAAGGAAAAGCTGCTCAGTCTCGGCATCTACCCCGATGTGCCGCTCGCCGGCCGCCAGGACAAGAAGACTGGCCTGTGGATAGACGGCGCCCGCGAAAAACGCGACCACGCCAGAAAGCTCCTCGCCTGCAAGATTGACCCAGCAGAAACCCGCAGGGCAGAGAAAGCTGCCGGCGCGGCCGCCGGCCAGAACACCTTCGAAGTCATCGCACGCGAATGGCATGCCAAGCAGAGCAGCTCGTGGGCGAAGGTCACAGCCGACGCCAAGCTCGTGCGGCTGGAAGCAGATCTGTTTCCGCGCATCGGCTCGAAGCCCATCAGCGATCTGAACGCCCCCGCCCTGCTGAAGGTGCTGCAGGCCGTCGAAGGCCGGGGCGCAAACGAAATCGCGCGCCGTGTTCGCCAGATGCTCGGTCAGATTTTCCGATATGCGATCTCAACAGGCCGCATCTCGGCGAACCCGACAACCGACCTCGCCGGCGCCTTGCCTCCCGCCAATCCAGTTCACCACGCGGCCATCACCGAACCGAAGGCTGTCGGCGGACTCATGCGAGCGATTCAGGACTATCAGGGTGAACCCATCACGCGCGCGGCCCTGCGCTTTGCGCCCCTCGTATTCGTACGACCTGGCGAACTGCGTGCTGCTGAGTGGAAGGAGTTCGATCTGGACCAGGCGACCTGGCGCATTCCCGGTGAACGCATGAAGATGCGCGAGGCACACTTCGTGCCGCTCTCTAAGCAAGCCCTCGCCATCTTACGTGAGCTGAATTCACACACCGGCAACGGCCGATTTGTGTTTCCAAGCATCCGCAGTCGCGCCCGACCCATGAGCGAGAACACCGTCAATGCCGCCCTGCGCCGTCTGGGCTACACGAAAACCGAAATGACCGGCCACGGCTTCCGCTCGATGGCGTCGACCCTATTGAACGAACAGGGCTGGCACCGGGACGCCATTGAACGCCAGCTTGCCCATGCCGAACGCGACAGCATCCGCGCCGCGTACAACCGCGCAGAACACCTGCCGGAGCGCAAGAAAATGATGCAGGCTTGGGCCGACTATCTGGACAAGCTCGCGTCTCAAGGACGCCGTTCTTGAAATTGCCGGGGAGACCGTGATGCCCCGAGAGTAGGTTCCGGCTTACTGATATCGAAGTGCGGCAATTTGTCGCAGCAAATTACCCACGACGTTGCGTTATGCTCCGGCGATGCCTCCGTTACGGGGATGCAGTAGAAACATCCCTATAGCTCGCGGATCAATCAATCCATGAAAATTAAATGTTCATCACCGCCATGGTCGGCGCACGTGACCGTCGCTTTTCTGTTTTTAAGCGCTTCAGTACCCTTCGGCGCTTTCGCTGCCTGTGGCTCCTCGTTTTGCACACTTACCACCACCCCGGAAGCAGCGCACGAACGAGCCGGCCAGATTCGTCTCGATTTTTCATACGAATACATTGACCTTGACGCACCATATTCCGGCGGACATCGCAGTGACGGCCTGCAACATGCCCGGCTTCCCGATGGCGACGTCGAAACAGTACATCGTGAAATTGAGACTGTTGGGCATCGCCTCGGCTTGCGCACGTCCGCGGGAGTCTCCGACCGTGTGACCATGGAACTGTACCTGCCGTTCCTGGCCAGAAGTCACAAGCACTTTGCGTTTGAGGAAGGAGGTGCTGCGTTCGGAAAGTTCGAGTTTTCCGGAATCGGTGATATGACCGTATCGGCACGCTATTCACTGCTGGCGCCGCAAAATCCTGGCCGTCCGACAGTTGTCATAGGGCTCGGCGTGAAAACGCCAACCGGGTCCACGACCAAACATGGCAAGGTTTTCGAGGATGGCGAAGCCGTCAGCGCCGTGGCCGAACGATCCATCCAGCCCGGAAGCGGCTCGTGGGACCCGATTTTCAGTGCGTATTATCTACAGCGTTTTCAGCAAATCTCTGCCTTCGCGAACGGCACCGTTCGCCTCCCTTCAGGGCACGACGGCTATGATTTCGGAACAGAGTCGCTGATTAACCTTGGCGCGTCTTATTCGATGTTACCGGGCGTCGAAGCTATTCTTCAGTTCAACGTCCGTGTCGTCGGTCGTGATCAGTCGGCCGAAGAGTCAGAGCTCTTCAATCAGAACACTGGCGGCGAGTATGTATTCATTAGTCCTGGCCTGCGATTCATGGCCGCCAAGGATCTATCGCTGTACGCATTTGCTCAGTTGCCACTTTATCGCAATGTAAACGGCGGCCAACTCACCGCTGATTGGAGCGTATCCACCGGAATCAGCTATGCGTTTGGAGGGTGGCAGTAGGCAGTTAGCGATGTACTGCTTGATCCGATTTCGGAAGGACTAGTTTCTCAATATCCGCAGGCCGTTTCCAACGACGATTAAGCTCGCCCCCATGTCGGCGAAAACGGCCAGCCACAGACTCGTATAGCCGCTGAGCGTCAGGGCAAAAAACACCGCCTTGACGACAATCGCGAACGTGACGTTTTGCCACATTATCCGGTGCGTCCGTTTTGACAGACGAATGAATTCAGGTATCTTTCGTAAGTCATCAGTCATGAGTGCAACATCGGCGGTTTCGATCGCAGTATCGGTGCCTGCCGCTCCCATTGCGAAACCGATATCGGCCCGCGCCAAGGCCGGTGCGTCATTGATCCCATCCCCAACCATGCCAACGGAGCCTGTTTTGGCCAATGCCGAAACAGCGTCTAGCTTTTCTTCTGGCAGCAAATCGCCGTTTACCTCGTCAATACCTACGAGGGCCGCCACGGCTTGCGCGGTCTTGCTGTTGTCGCCCGTCAGCATGATCGCCTTTACGCCCATGGCTTTCAGCAAATCAACCGCTTCTCGACTTGAATCACGCACCGTGTCGCTCACGGCGAGAACGGCGACCGCTTCGCGCTCTGTGGCTAACACGACGGCCGTCTTAGCTTGGCGTTCGAACCCGTCAAGAACTTCTTCCAATGCCGGCGAGCAAACCCTTAATTGCTCCGCCAGACGGTGATTACCCAGATACCACATCGTATCGCCTATTCGGCCCTTTACCCCGCGTCCCGCCAGAGCCTCGAACTCCGTGACTTCCTTGCTGAATTTACCGCGGTAGCTTTTGACAATGGCACTAGCGACAGGATGTTCCGACAGTGCGTTCAGATTGGCGGATATCTCTAGCGCCTCATCGGTCGACATTCCACTGCGGATCGGAACGATGTCCGTCAGGGTTGGCGTACCGTGTGTCAGCGTTCCCGTCTTGTCCATCGCCAAGAATTTGAGTCGGTGGCCGAGCTCCAGATAGAGGCCGCCTTTTACCAGGATGCCACGCCTCGCCGCCGCCGCGAGTCCGCTCACCACGGTCACGGGCGTGGAGATCACCAGAGCGCAGGGGCAAGCGATGACTAGCAGCACGAGCGCCGTGTAGATTGAGGCTCGCCATGGGTGCCCAAGCCCGAGCGGCAAGCCGACCGCGACAGCGATCGCCACCACGAGGACGGCGGGCGTGTAATACCGGGCGAACTGATCGACGAACCGCTGGGTGGGCGCGCGTTGCGCATAGCCGGATTGAACAGCTTTGGCGATTCGGTCCAGCGTGGTGTCACCCTTACGGGAAGTCACTTCAACTTCGATGACACCGCGCTCGTTGAGTGATCCTGCGAAGACCAGGTCACCGATCTGCTTTTCGACCGGCAGACTTTCTCCGGTGATAGGCGCCTGATTCACGGTCGAATGACCAGCGACGATTGTTCCATCAAGTGCGACCCGCTCGCCCGGTTTGAACCGGACCCGTGCTCCCAAGGCGACCGCGTCCGCCGACACATCACGCCAGGAACCGTCATCCTGACGCACGCTTGCGGTCTCCGGCACCAGCGTCATAAGGCCCCGGAATGGCGTCTCGCGCGCGGTCCAGGCTCATCGCTTCCAGCGCCTCAGCGATGCCGAAGAGCCAGACCACCATCGCCGCCTCTGGCCACTCGCCAATCGCAATAGCGCCGAGCACCGCGATTGACATCAATAAATTTATATTCAGCGTCCAGGTGCGAAGCGCAATCCAGCCCTTCCGAACCGTACCCCGTCCCCCCACCGCAATGGCGATGGCCGCACTCGCCACCACCCAAGGTGAAGTCTCGTTCTGTAAGACATACGCAAACCCCTCTGCTATCAAGGCGAATACCCCAGCAATCGCCAGAGGAAGAACGACGCTGCGTCACGAGGAGACACTCGTAACGGTGCTCGCTGCCGCCTGACGTCCGTCGTCTTGTGCCAAGATGACCGGCTCCATGCCCAATTTTCGGATGGTTTGTATGATGGCCTCATCCCCGGACAAGGAATGCTTTAACGATAGACGGCGTTCCAGCAAATCGAATTCGAGGGTAAGTATTCCAGGCATTCCCTCGAATTCTTTGCGCAAGAGCTTCGATTCCGTCGGGCAATCCAGCGCATCTATTCGAAGAACAGTCGTCGTCGAATCATTCATCATGTCACTCCGACAAAAGCGAATATTTCAATTCGCGCGCGGCTCTTCAATCGATATTCGCAAACTATCGCCTTCCAACGGTTCAATATCTAGTTCAGCGTCAAATTGGGGCATCTGCGCCCCGTGCCTATGCACCTCATGCGGTCCGAGCGAAATATTGCGCACAGCTCCTGACCTGTCCTCGGGAGTCCAAGAATTCAATTCTCAATGACTGGGGTGTCATCTTTACTGCACCTCTACCACTGCGATTGTCCACTTGGATGGAACCAGAAATCGCGGTTCCGCCTTTAACTGAATGCGCTTCAACATCCGTGAGGATCCCGATGGCCGAATTCGACCCCTCAACGACGACTCGAATATTCGAACTCAGCGACGAAGGCTCGGAAACGACGACTGCGTGAGCGGAAGGAGAAAGGAGTGTCGCAATCAAGAGGCCAACATAAGCCACCCGGGAACCACGGGCTTGCAATCCAAGATCCCCAACGCGACGTGTTCCGTGGACAATTACACTGCTATTTGAGTTCATGATGTACGCTCCGCTTTTAAGCTAAGGAATCTCTGATTTAGTCGTCTGTCTGTAGTACGAGATCGATCATTGATAGTGAAAATCGCGAAATCGGGCATGTTTAGAGCCCTCCTCACCAGTCATCGCACCCTGTTGGGCGCCCGAGTAGTGCAATGCGCAGATCTCGCCTACTAGAGCCGCAACAGCTGGTGCCTAACATTCATCCCCATCACTGCGCAAGTGGGCCGGGTAAAACAAGTACAATTTCAATTTGTTGGCTTCAGCCCAACGGGGCAACTTCCGGCTGTCTGCCGCGCTCGACGCCAGGGCGTGTGAACGCCCGATACAGCGCCGGTAGCACCAGTAGCGTGAGCAAGGTGGAGGACAGGATCCCACCGATAACGACTGTTGCCAGTGGCCGCTGTACCTCGGCGCCGGTACCGGTCGCAATCGCCATCGGTACGAAACCGAGAGAGGCGACCAGCGCGGTCATCAGCACGGGCCGCAGGCGGGCCAAGGCGCCTTAGCTCACGGCCTCATCGACGCTGCGTCCGTCTTCCAGCAACGAGCGGATAAAGGCCAGCATGACCAGTCCGTTCAGCACCGCGACGCCGGACAATGCGATGAAACCAACGGCTGCCGAGATCGACAGCGGAATATCGCGCAGCCAGAGTGCGATTACGCCACCGGTCAGCGCGAATGGTATCCCGGTGAAAACCAGCAGCCCGTCCTTGACGTTATTGAACATCGCGAACAGCAGTGTGAAGACTAGCAGCAAGGCGACCGGCACGACGATGCGCAGTCGCGCGCTCGCTGACTGCAGCTGCTCGAACGTGCCTCCCCAGGTAATCCAATAGCCCGTGGGATTGCCACCCCATCGGCAATACTGCTGGTTGCAGCACCGACGAAAGAGCCGATGTCACGACCGCGCACGTTCGCCGTCACGACGACGCGCCGTTTGCCGTTCTCGCGGCTGATCTGATTGGGCCCGGGCGCGATATCCAGCGACGCGACATCATCCAGCCGTATGAACGCGGGCGGCATGCCGGTCTCCCCACCGCGGGTCAGTCGTATCGGCAAACGACGGACCGCATCGAGATCCGTGCGCACGTCGGCCGCCAGACGGACCACGATGGGGAATCGCCGATCACCATCGAACATTACGCCGGCTTCGCGACCACCGAGCGCAATCGCGACCGCATCCTGCACGTCGGCGATATTCAAGCCCAGGCGCGAGACGCGCGCGCGGTCGATATTGACGGTCAGCATTGGCAGTCCGGTAGTCTGTTCAACTTTGACATCGGCCGCGCCCGGGATCTGCTCAATCACTTCAGCGATCTCGCCAGCTGTCGCATTCATCACGTCCATGTCGTCACCGAATACCTTGATCGCGACATCGCTGCGCACACCGGAGATCAGTTCGTTGAAACGCATCTGGATCGGCTGTGTGAACTCGTAGTTGTTGCCCGGTATGCGCAGCACGCGTTCCTGCAGTGCAGCCAGCAGATCCTCGCGCGTGCGACTCGGGTCAGGCCATTCCGCGCGTGGTTTCAGCATCACGAAGTTGTCGGCGACATTGGGCGGCATCGGATCGGTCGCTATTTCAGCGGTGCCCAATTTGGCAAATACGCGTTGCACTTCCGGGAATGACTTGATCGCAGTTTCAAGTTCGGTCTGCATGGCCAGTGCCTGCGTCAGGCTGGTTCCCGGTATGCGCAATGCGTAACGCAATATCACCTTCGTTCAAGTTGGGGACGAATTCGCTGCCCAGGCGCGTTGTCACCAGCGCACTCAGCGCGACGACACAGCCGGCGGCTGTGAACGTCGGGACTTTATTGCGTAATGAGTACGCGAGTAGCGGTCGATAGGTCGCGATAGCGGGCGCATCACGATGTTATCCTTCTCGACGACGTCGCCGCGCACAAACAGCGCGACCGCCGCAGGTACGAAAGTGACCGAAAGGATCATTGCACCAAGCAGCGCAGCGACGACGGTAAATGCCATCGGGTGGAACATTTTTCCTTCGACGCCGCTGAGCGCAAATATAGGCAAGTAAACGACCATGATGATCAATTGCCCGGAAGATCAGCGGCCGACGAGCTTCGCGTGCAGCCGCGAAGACTTCCGCTAGACGCTCGGTCTGGGTCAAGGGTCGCGCCGAGAGAGTACGCGCGTGGGCGAGGCGCCGGATACAGTTCTCGACGATGACGACCGCGCCGTCGATGATGATGCCGAAGTCGAGTGCACCAAGACTCATCAGATTCGCGCTGACCTTGTTTGAAACCATGCCGGCGAACGTGAACAGCATGGCGAGCGGGATCACGGCTGCGGTGATCAATGCTGCGCGAATGTTGCCGAGAAAAATGAACAGAACCACGATGACCAGCAGGGCGCCTTCGATAAGGTTCTTGCGCACTGTGGCAATGGCTTTATCGACGAGAATGGTGCGATCGTAGACCGTCTTGGCACGCACTCCCTGCGGCAAGCTCTGATTGACTTCCTTCAAGCGCGCATCGACTGCCCGCGAGACCGTGCGGCTGTTCTCGCCGATCAGCATGAACACCGTGCCGAGCACGACTTCAGCACCATTCTCAGTCGCGGCGCCGGTACGCAGGCCTTTGCCGAGGCCGACGGTGGCAACGTCGCGCACGTATACCGGAATGCCATCGCTCTCCGACAAGACAATGCTCTCAAGGTCGGCAATCGTTGCGACCTGACCGGGTGCGCGGATCAGGTATTGTTCACCGCGCTTCTCGATATAACCGGCGCCGACATTGGCGTTATTGCGCTCGAGGGCTTCGATCAGGTCATTCATCGACAGCCCGTAAGCGACGAGCTTCTCCGCTGCCGGTGCGATCTCATATTCCTTGACGTAGCCACCGATGGTGTTGATTTCAGTGACACCAGGAACGTTGCGCAGTTGCGGTTTGATTATCCAGTCCTGGATTTCGCGCAGGTCCATCGGTGTATAGGCGGTGCCATCTGCCTTGCGCGCGTCGGGTTCAGATTCGACGGTCCACATGTAGATCTCGCCAAGACCTGTCGCTATCGGCCCGAGATTGGGCTGGAGTCCGTCTGGCAGCCGTGCCTGTGCCTCGCGAATCCGTTCGTTGACGAGTTGACGGGCGAAGTAGATATCCGTGCCATCCTCGAAGATCACGGTCACCTGCGACAACCCGTAGCGCGACAGTGAGCGTGTCTCTTTGAGCCGTGGCAGCCCGGCCATGACGGTTTCGATCGGGAACGTCACCCTTTGTTCAGATTCGAGCGGTGAATAGCCAGTGGCCTCGGTATTGATCTGGACCTGCACGTTGGTGATGTCCGGTACCGCATCTATCGGGAGATTCTGGTAGCTCAGCACACCCAACGCTGCCATGCCGAGGCAGGCCAGCATGACCAGCCAGCGTTGGTCGATCGAAAAGCGTAATAGACTTTCAAACATGTAGGAATGCTCCTCCACCAAGCGCGTGACGATATTCGAACGACACTTCAGTGGTCATGGCTGGCTCGGATTTTTCGATGTCGGCCTTGATCAGAAAGCCGTTGGTCGCCGCGTAGCTCTCGCCAGGAGTAGCCCGTCCAGGATCTCCACTGTCGTTGCATCGCCACGACCGAGCGTTACCGGGCGCGCTTCGAAAGCATCGCCATAGCGGCCGAAAACTACTGTCCAATCGCGGAATGTCTGCAGAGCTTCGCGTTCCACGGCCAACGGCACATTGAGACGCTCGCTGACGATGGTTATCTGGACGGGCAGCCCGGGTCGCCAGCGACCATCCTCGTTGTCGAGGACGATGCGGGCGGCAGCGGTGCGGTTATCTTCGCTGATGATGGGACTGACGTACTCGACGGTACCGGTAACTGGTTCGCCCTTGTCGCCAGCCCGTACGCTCGCTATCAGTCCGGCGCGCACGCTCGCCAAATCGCGGGACGAGACGGTCGCCGCTATCCACACGGTCGAGAGGTCGGCGATGACGAAGGCTGTGGCATCCCCGCCGACGGCTTCGCCCTGCGAGATATGCCTCTCTCGATGATCGTCCCACTAAATGGCGCACGCAGTTCGAAGCTCGCCAGATCTCCGGTGTCAGCGCTCGATATACCCAACGCCGACAATTGCTGTTCGAGTCCCGCAACTTCGATATCAGCCTCCTGTACGCCGTTGCGTGCCTGGATCAGATCCTGCTCTGCAGAGATCTGCGCGTCCCACAGTTGCTGCTCGCGCGCCACAACGGTGCGAGCCAGATCGCGACGTTTACGGGCACTCAGTAAAGCACTGCGTTGCTGCGCCAGCGTCTGGCTTGAGAGAATCGCCAGTAGCTGGCCGGCGGCGGCGACGCGGTCGCCGGTACGTGCAACGACGGTTCGCGCGATCCCCGCGATGGGTGGCACAACGTGCGCCAATCGCTCCTCGTTCAGAGTCACTTCCCCGAGCAACTCACTGGTGATGGCGATACTCCCCGGACCTGCTTTGGCGAGTCGAATGCCACTGCGTTCGAGCAGATCTGTCGATATGCTGACGCGTCCTTCGGCCTGGGCGTAGGTGTACGTGTAGCGTTTGCCATCGTGTGCAAGACATTGATGGTGACGTCGAAGGAGTGCGGTTCGACGATTTCTGCGTTGCCACGCAAGTAGTCACCGACGACATCGAAGGTGATGCGCTGCGGATCACGACCGAGCCGCCTCAATTCAACTACCAATTCGACGCCGGTTGGCGACAGCGGCTTGCCCTCATCGTACAGGTATGCGCGGAACTCGGGTGGTATGCCGTCCTCGGCAATCGCCAGTTCGACTGTGAAGGAGCCGGTTGTGAACACGCGCCCCCCATGGCGGGGGGCGACACTGTCTTCGGCTTGCTCTGGTTCTTCAGATCCAAGCTCCGAAGCCCCGTGTCCCTGCTCATCCGTGGCTGGCGAATCCGGCGCACTGAGGACAACCCAGCCCGCTGCCAAGGTGCCCACGATGAGTGCCACTACCGCGATCGTCTGCTTAGAGTTCATTGCTCTCTCCATCATGTTTTTCGACTGCGATGGCAGTGATGCCGCCCACGCGCGTTCGATGTCGGCATAGGCACTATGGGCATCGGCGAGCGCCCGGGCATACTGCGTGCGGGCGGTGAACAGTATTTTCTGTGCGTCGAGAACGTCGATGATGCCGAAGCGCCCTAATTCGAATGCTTTGCTAGTCGCATCCAGTGCAAGCTGAGCGGCCGGAAGAATGTTGTCGTGGATGGCGGCGACTGCAAGTCGACGTCCTCGATATTGGGCATAGGCTTCGCCAATATCGCGCTGCAAGCGCGTGCGCAATGCACGTTCACGGTCCACCGCCTGGTCGCGCGTAGCAATCGCTGCAGCGAGATTGCCTTGGTTACGATCGAAGATCGGCAACGGCATCGAAAGCGTGACAACAGCTGCATTGCTACCATCTTCGGCGAGGCGCCGTGCGCCACCGCCGATGGTCAGGTTACCGATGCGGCGGCTGCGCTCAACGCCGATGCCGGCCTCGCCACGTTCGATATCGCGACGCGCCTGCAGCATTTGCGGCGCCTGCTCGACAGCCTGAAAAAGCTCCGCCTGCTCAGGCAGGGTCGGAAGGGACTCGAGCACACCCGCAAGCGGCGCCAAGTCGTCGGTTTCGCCCCACAATGCATAAAGGCGTTTGCGCGCCGTGGCGAGCTGTGTCTCGGCCTCGATAAGATCGAGCTCCGCATTCGACACCGCTATTTGTGCGCGACTGAGTGCTACCGGTGCCAGGCGTCCGGCCTTGATCTGCCGGCCCGCGGCATTTGCCGCACGTGTCGCTAGCGCTACGGAGGCCGCGCCCAGGCGAGTCTGTTCCTGCGCGGCGAGCGCGCTGAAAAAGGTCTGTCTGACGGTCGCTCGCACATTGGCACGTTCCGCAGCGGCAGCGACGGTTGCCACCTCACGGCCAAGTGCGGCGTAGCTCATGCGCGCCTTGCGCTTGCCGCCCAGTTCGATTTCCTGAGACAGCGCAAGTGTCGATTCTCGCTGAGGCTGGCCCAGCCAATCGCCAGTAAAACTCAAATCGGGGTTTGGTCGCGCTTGCGCCTGCAACTCGGTACCGGCGGCAATCTCGATCTGACGGCTAGCCACCGCCAATTCTGGATTGACGCCGTCGGCGAGCGTGAGCGCGGCCTCGAACGTCAACGCAACTTTGCGCTCGGAGGTGCTTTCCGGCGCCGGTACCGTATCGGCGGCGCGTCCCGGCAAGGACGCAATAAGTGTCAGCAAACACAATATGGATGACCTGATCATCAGGTGGTTCCCTGTTGGTTGAGGGGGATCCGCCGTGAAGATTGAGGCAGTCACAACCGTCAGCGACGATTGTGGTTCCGGCCGTGGACGGCCGGTCCTGCGATCTACACGTTACGCGTGATGCGTAACGTGCCAGTCAGGTCGTTCGATGGTTTCGGGAGCCAGAAAGTCGCGCACGTCATCGTGCGCCGAAGAGAAGAGACACACGCTGCTGTTGCCAGACAAAACCGGCTGCGGCGCCGGTGCCAAGAGACGGTCAGATGACAACAATGGAATTCATCAATGTCGTTTGCGCCGGCATCACTACCGTGCACTGTGTCGATATGTCCATGCGTGGAAATGGAAGTGCCGTCGATTCCAGCGCCGGAGTCGTGATTCGTCATCTCGCCCAGCATCGCCAGGGTGCCCTGCAAAGGGAGCATGAGGATAAGCATCACGATAAGTGCGCGCTGTAGCATGGGAGCAGTATCGGCCAAGCACGTCTAAACTTCAACCCCACTGCGGCATTAGGACTTGTGCCGATGATGAGCGTGGACGACCCGCTGGTTAGGGTTCATTAGAAGATAAGTGTCGCGTGCGCCAGCCCGGTGGCTGGCGGCGAAGGAAGATAGAAGAAGATCCGGCGCTGTTAGGCGCGTTGGAGTCCCTGGTCGAGCCGAGCACGCAAGGCGATGCGGAGTCGGCGTTGCGCTGGACATGCGAGTGTCTTCGTGTGCTTGCGGAGGAGTTGGTGCGTAACGGTCACTAGGTCAGCTATCGGACGGAGGGTCGGCTGCTGAAGTATCTGGATTACCGCCTTCAAGCGAACCGCAAGACGCTGGAAGGGGCGCAGCACGCCGATCGGGATGCGCAGTTTGATCACATCAACGCGCAGATCAAGAAGCAGTTCAAAGGTGACAATCCAGCCATCTCAGTGGATACGAAGAAGAAAGAGCTGGTTGGGCCTAAAAATACGGTGGTCGCGAATATCGACCGATAGGCAAACCGGAGAAAGTAGACGTCGACGACTTCATGGGCGAGTTGGGTCCGATGAGTCCGCATGGTGTCTATGATCTGCAAGACAAGTCGGGCTAGGTGAGCGTTGGGATCAGCGCTGATATTTCGGAACTCGTGGTAGTAACTGGCTCACTTTTCGGCGGGGGTGTCAGAAATTCTGTGTGCGAGGCGGGTTTCACATTTGTGTGCCGGTGAACCGGTCGCCGTACATGATGGCGAACTGATTCATCGCCGCTCGCCATTCCTTGGCCGATCTTACTTTGTCCTTCAGGATGTTTCGTAGCGCCAGCCACAACAGCTTGGTCGCCGCCTCGTCGCTCGGAAAGTGACCACACGTTTTGATGATCTTCCGTAGCTGCATATGCAGACTTTCGATGGCGTTGGTCGTGTAGATCACGCGCCGCACCTCCGGCGGAAACGCGAAGAACGGGATGACGTGCTCCCAGGCCCGCCGCCACGATCGGGCGATGGTCGGGTACTTCGTGCCCCACGGCCCTGCCGAAAATGCTTCAAGCTCTTCGGCGGCGGCCTCAGCGCTGGTCGCGGTATAGACCGGCCGCAAGGCTGCCGCCACCGCCTTACGATCTTTCCAACTCGCGTAATCGAGGCTGTTGCGGATCAAATGGACGATGCAGGTCTGAACGGTGGTCTGCGGGTAGGCCACTTCGATGGCCTCAGCCAGGCCTTTGAGGCCATCGACGACCGCAATCAGAACGTCGTTGACGCCGCGCGTTTTCAGATCGTTGAACACCTTCAACCAGAACTTGGCACCCTCGGTCTGCTCATTCCAGATCCCCAGAACATCGCGGGTGCCGTCCGGCAGCACGCCTAAAGCGAGGTAAACGGCCTTGTTGCGCACCACGGCATCGTCGCGGATATTCGCCCGTAAGGCATCGAAGAAGATGACTGGATACAGGGGCTCCAGTGGTCGGCTCTGCCAGGCCGTCACCTCCGCCATCACCTCGTCGGTGACTTTGCTGATGAACTCCGGCGAGACCTCGGTGCCGTACATCTCCACCAGGTAGCCCTGGATCTCGCGCACCGTCATGCCGCGCGCGTACATCGCCACGATCTTCTGGTCGAAGCCGGTGAAACGACGTTCGTGTTTGGGCACAATCTGCGGTTCGAAGCTGCCTTCGCGGTCGCGCGGCACTTCGATACGCACCGCACCTTCGTCGGTCAGAACGGTCTTCCCGCTCGTGCCGTTGCGATGGTTGGATTGGCCGGGGGGTCTCGCTTCGCCTGGCTCGTAGCCCAGGTGCTGGCTCATCTCGGCACCCATGGCGCGTTCGATGACTGCCTTCTTGAGCGCCCGGCACGCCGTCTCCACCTCGCTCTGGGTCATCGGTCCCTTGACGATCTGGTCTAACTGCTCCGGTGGAATGACGAACTCACGACCGCTGCCGGAAACCTCTGTCTTTTTGCGTTTGCTTGGCATACTGACTCCTTACGATTGTCATGATATGCCTCGCACACAAAAAATCTGACAGACCCTTTTCGGCCGGCGCCGACATGCATTGCCAGCGTCGGCGCAGAGCAATCTGCGTCATCAATCTGGGCCGCGTTTCTCGCTCTTACTTCTGTAACCCTAGGAAGGATGTGCATCCCCGTGTTCGGGCATGCCGTCTCCGCTTATCCATTGGAGTAATCAATATGAAAAGCGGACGTTCACTCGTAAACCTGGCCGAAGAACTCGAGCGCCAGCTTGGTCGCAAGCAGGATCTCGTCGCCGCCTTCCTCTCTGCTGCAATGCCGTGCCGATGTGGGCGGCGACCTCAAGATGTTAGTGGAAGCCCGACCGGGCGAAGTCGAATACGGCGTCAATAGCCTCGCGCGGCACCAGCTCGCCGATAAGCTCAAGATCCCGTTCGCCTACTTCGAGCGCATGCGCTCTGAGCAACCGGCCTTGCTGGACAGCAACGTCAATACCTGGCTGCGGACCGACGGCGACCGCCGGATGATCCGCACTTTGGATGGCACCGTGCGTGCCGTGTTGTCCGACAGATATCCGCGGCTCGATAACTTCGATCCGGCCGAGAATGTATTGCCCATCCTGCATCGCCTCGAAGGTGCACGCTTTGAATCGGTCGAGCTGACCGAGACGAAGATGTATCTGAAAGTCGTGACGCCCCGCGTTGAGTACGAAGTCGCCCCCGGCGACATCGTGCAGGCAGGTGTGGTCATTTCCAACTCGGAGGTGGGCTGCGGCACCTTGTCGGTGCAGCCGCTCATCTTCCGGTTGGTATGTCGCAATGGGCTCATCGCGCCAGACCGTTCCTTGCGCAAAACCCATGTCGGGCGAGCGCTGCAGTCGGAAGATGAATCGGTCAACGTCTACCGGGATGACACCCTGGCAGCCGACGACCGAGCGTTCTTCCTGAAGGTCCGAGATGTGGTGGAAGGCGATCTCCGAGGCGACGTTCAGGCAGGTCGCCCTCAAAGTTCCAGAAGACCCGAGAGATTCCGTTGACTGGCAATCCGGTGAAGACGGTCGAAGTGCTGGCCAACCGCCAATACACGCCCAATGAAACCGAGCGGTCCGGCGTGTTGCGACACCTCTCGTCGAAGGAGATCTCCGCCTACGGTCTCGTTAACGCGGTGACGTACTACTCGCAGGAGGTCGAGGACTATGACCGTGCAACCGAGTTCGAGGCGTTGGATGGCCGGCTGATCGATTCACCCGCCAAGGACTGGAAGGAATTGGCGCAAGCCGCCTGAAAGTCGTTAGACAGCGCGTCGAAAGGTTGGCCTTGAAGACCACTGCCCCTGATAACTGACTGCCTCCTTCCCCCGGTACAACCTCACGGTTGCCCGGGCATTTTTTTGACTGTCAGCAGTGCTGACGACTTGGTCGCGGCGGATGATCGGTGGCGGACTATCGTCCGAGGTAAAGCGCAGTGATTGCTCGCGAACATGGCCCAGCTCTGCGCTGATGATCAGACGCGCCTGGATGATCGGACCCGCGCTGCGCCGGCGTCAATTCTTTGGAGCGCGGCCCACCGGCTGCCGGGGCCGACCAGCCGGTGAATTCGCGGTATCGGGTTTGTGCGTACTGGTGGCGGTGACCGTGGGCGCGATTATTCCAGCGGTCGCGCATTGATGCTCGAAGCGCCGAGTTGCTCGATGTAGGTGCCCCGCCGGGGATCAAACTGCCCCTGCCGGCGAGTGCCTTGGCTGCATCGATAACCTGGCGTTGTTCGTCGTTACGAATTGGGATCTCGCGAGCGCCCACCTTTCGTCCAGTGTCCTTTAGTGCGAGGTTGTTACCGCGATCGGCCCACACCGGACAGATCTTGATGGACTCCGCGCGCCGCAGACAAATGCCGCTTGCAGGCGCAGGGACATCTGAGTGTAGTATCGGTGACTTTGGCGAGTTCGGTCGCGACCAGTTCGCGGGCCTTGCTGACGTTGGTGACGTATTGGCGTCTTCCGATCCCGTAATGATCGTTGTCGCGGGCGAGCACATGCTGTTTGCCGATCTTCTCGGCCCACCATCGGAGCTCTGCCATGCGATTCTTGATAGTGCCAATCGTGAGGCCCTCTGCCTTCCAGCGCTCGACCAGCGCATCCACATGCTTGGGCTTGAGGCTTGCTGCTGCCAGATGCCGGTAGCCCAACTCATGGAGCTGGGTGGCGACCAGGGCGAGCAGCAGCGCTCGCGATCACTGTGTCGCATAACTGCCGTCGCGATTGCGCCGACAGATCTGCTTCAGTTCGTAGTTAAGGTCTCGCACTCGCGTCTGGCGGCCTCCTTGTCCGGTTTCCGTCTGTTGCCCCTCGGCGTTGTCTGCGTCGTTGTCTTTGGTGTATCTAATTTCTGGTAAGTGTTTCTGTCGTCCCGAACGCCTGAGCGCGCCGCGGGAACTACGAGGGACACAGGACACCACTCCGTTTCGTGCCGAGTTTTCTGGTTGCCGCCGCGGCACGCGGCATTGGCGTCGATGGCGCTTCCTGTGGAAGTCTCTCCATCGAGGTGAGCCATTGACCCGAGGCTCTGGGGTGCGCCGGTTGACGCGATTGCTGAGGAGCCGCACAGAGCGGGAGAGGTCAGACCGCATTGCGTGGTCTGAGATAACGACGTGCCGGGGAGGCCGTCACGTGGGGTTGTCACCTGCGACAGATCCCGAAATGCGCGGATGCGCTGGGGCAGAGTGCGCGTCGTCACTACTGGCTGGCGCCGCGTAGTGACGACGCTGTTGGCGCAGCGAATGGCTGCTGACGATTGGCGCAGAGCGCTGAAGAACAGACTGGCGCAGACGCGCGCTTGACGATTGCGAGAAGAGGCTGACGAAGATCTCCAACCTTGCGGCCGCCGGCTTGCAGGAGATGAGGCCGGTTTGAGCGCTCGCGTAAACGAGCTGGGCGATGCGTTAACGGGCATCAATCGGGCTGACTCAGCCAGCGTGAAATTCGTATCGAAAATTCTGCCGCAAGAACGCGCTCGGAGGCAAGGCCGGCGCGCGCTTTCTCTGTTGGCTGCAAATTGTAGTGCTTGCAGCTCTTTGATTTCGAGTCCACTCAGATCCTATCGAGATCAGATTGCGCCGCGCTAGCGCCACGAAGTCCGACACTTTTCGCCTCGATTCCGTATCTCCACAGAAGACCGTTGCGTGGCTCGCGATGACAGCGCCGGTCTTTGCGACACCAGATTCAATCCAGGAGATGCCGAACATGCAGCAGAACAACCACAGAGAGCCGACCATCCTGCGCCGCCCACAGGTCCAACAACGCACCGGCCTATCTCGCAGTACCCTGTACCAATACATCAAGGACGGCGAGTTCCCGCAGTCCATTGCACTGGGCCCACGGTCGGTAGGCTGGCTTGAATCCGATGTCAGCGACTGGATCGCGGAGCGCGTGAAGATCTCGCGTAGCCGTGCTGGCCGGCCGGCCCGGTAAGCGACAGATGAGCGCAGAAATCTTTGAGCAGTTCCGCGCGGCGCTCGAGGCGCGGAACGTCATTCCACCTGAAACGATCATTGCTGACGGAGAATTTCATCGCTGCGATGTCGCCGGCAAGCATGGCAAAGACGACGCGTCCTACGTGCTCCATCTCGATGGCTTCCCTGCCGGCGGGTTCGAGAACTGGCGCGACGGCCACGGTTGGCAACCGTGGCGACTAAACATCGGGCGGCCACTGACACGCGCCGAGCGAGATGACTTGGCGCGACGGGATGCGGCCACGCGTATCAAACGCGCCGAGGAGGCGGCCCAGACTCAGGCCGACGCGCGACGACGCGCGGCCCGGATCTGGTACGCCGCTCGTGCGGCGACTCCCTCCCATCCGTACCTGGCGCAGAAGAAGGTCTCGGGCCACGACCTGCGCGAATACAAGGGCGCGCTGGTCGTGCCGCTGCGCGCGGTTGACGGAACACTGCATAGCCTGCAATTCATAGCGGGTGACGGCAGTAAGCGCTTTTTGAGAGGGGGACGGGTCGCCGGCATGTGTTACCTGTTCGGTACCATCAGCGAGGGCCAGGCGGTCGTGTGCGTCGCTGAGGGCTACGCCACGGCCGCGACTATTCACGAGGCGACCGGTTACCCGGCCGCCGCGGCGTTTAATGCCGGCAATCTTGCGGCAGTGGCAAGAACCATCCGGCAGACCTATCCCGAGGCTTCCCTCATCGTGTGTGCCGACGATGATTTTGAGACGCCCGGCAACCCTGGGCTCGCACTCGCCACGAACGCCGCCCGGGAAAGTGGGGCAGCGGTAGCTATTCCGTCCTTTGGCGCCGGGCGCTTGTCCGGCGAAACCGACTTCAACGATCTCCACCGCAAGGAGGGCCCGGATGCCGTAAGAACGGCGCTCGATACTGCCTTGGTCCCCGCGAACGAATCGTTACTCACAGTCGATGTGCTTGCGGAAGGAGAGACCGACTGGACAGAGCCTGAACCACTCGGAGCACCCATCGACGCCACGCCTTATCCCGACCACGCCTTGCCTGGTGTTTTGGGCGACGCAGTCAGACAGGCCCAATCCTTCGTCCAGGCGCCGATGGCACTGGTGGCCTCCTCGGCCCTCTCGACACTTTCGGTCGCGGTTCAGAGCTTGGTCAATGTTCGACGCGATCATCACCTCGTCGGTCCGGTGTCGCTCTATCTGCTCGCGCTCGCTGACTCGGGCGAGCGTAAGACGACCTCCGATGCCATCTTCGGCGCCGCCCTGCGTCGCTGGGAGAGTGAGCGACGACAGGACCTCGCGCACGACATCAAAAAGTCCGAAGCGACGCTCGCGACCTTCGAAGCCAAGAAGTCCGGGCTCCTCGACGCCATCAAACTCAAACGACGACGGTCACTGGATTCCACCAAGGAAGAATCGTCTTTGGAAGCGCTACTGCAGGAAGCGCCGTCGCCGCTAGCCGTTCCACGCCTGCTCTATGCCGACGCGACTCCGGAGGCGCTCGCCCATGCCCTGGCAACCGGATGGCCCAGTGCGGGTGTGCTCTCGGCCGAGGCCGGCGCCGTATTCGGCGCCCACGGCATGGACAAGACAACCTCATGCGCAATCTGGCCTTGTTGAATGTGCTTTGGGACGGCGGAGAGATGGCCATCGATCGACGCACTCGCCCTTCGTTTGTATTGCGCGGTCGACGACTGACCTTTGGCCTCATGGCCCAACCCGAAGCCTTCCGCAGTTTCCTGGAGCGTGCCGGGACGCTGCCACGCGGAACGGGTTTCATCGCGCGTTTTCTAATCGCTTGGCCGCTGAGTACTCAAGGGTCTCGAACGTATCGACCGGCCCCAGAGTCCATGCCAGCGGTCATGCGGTTCGCAGAGCGCATTTGCACGCTGCTTGATACCCCGCTCGCTACCGACGCCCACGGCGGCCTCACCCCTGTCGTGCTCGACTTGTCACAAGCCGCTCGCCAGGCGTGGATCCAGATCTTCAACACCATCGAGCATCAGCTGGGGCGAGACGGCGAGCTTCATGCGGTACGCGATGTGGCTGCCAAGGCGTCCGAGAATCTGGTGCGCTTGGCGGCACTGTTCCACGTCATGGAACATGGCGT